>NZ_JBIPCR010000005.1:0-416071 GCF_044007335.1 Flavobacterium sp. FlaQc-48
CTACTTTTATTAGGGGTAATAATACTAAAGAAATTAAGATTGCTAAAACAATAATAAGGTAAATCGAAAAGCTTTTTGTTTTGTTTTTTGCAATAAGATTTTCAAGTGTATTTATTGCGTCTGAACTAAAATTCATTTTTTTAAATTGTAAAGAAAATTCTCTTTACAAGTCTTCTGAAAGAGAATTAGAGAAAAAACTAAAAAGATATATTCTAGATTTAATGCTGGAAATAGTAATATGCCTGACCCATTTCATATCCAATAAAATATAACATACACAACGTAATAATAGATGATACTACTATTTTTAAAAAGAGATCTTTTAAAAAAAATATATTTTACATATTCTTTCCTTTTTAATAGATTTTATTTCTAATTTAATAATTAATTTTTGAAGAAAATTTTTCAACGATTAAAGTTCTTTAGTTACATTATCTTTTTTCAGCATATTTGAATTTATCAAAATTCTTAGGCAAGTCATTTGTTATTAATAATTTATTAGAAGTCACATTGGGTTTAATTTGTATAACTTTTGTTTTTTCATCAATTTCGACTTCGTGCATGCTTCTCATGTTAACCACATCTAAATGCTGTACTTTGAATTTATATGTGCCTTTTTTTTGATCAATTATAACATATTCATTCGCTCTTAGTTGACCTAATTTTTTATCATCAATCCATATATTTAATCTAGCCGTATTATCAATTTTATGTGAAATACCAGCACCATTATATATGAGTATTTTGCCATTTCCAAGTTTATCTAATTCAACCTTCTCAAAACCACTTTTAATAAAAGTATATTCAGAAGGAATAGATTTTAATGCACACGAACATGCTAAAAATATTGGAAAAAAAAATGCTGTTTGCTTTATCTTTTTTAAAATAGAATGTATCATTTATGATTATATGAATGTTTGTTTTTTATTAAAGAACATCTCAATTATTATGAATTTTAAAAGAGCCCTGAAAAACTCAAGGCTCTTTTTTATTTAATTTAAAATATTCCTGTCGTAAGTAAATCACCTCTGTAAAAGCCAGTAGAGCTGCCAGGAGGATTAGAAACACTTCCGCCAGGTCCATTGACATTTTTGCTATTATTATTAGAAATTAAACCAACTCCTATTATTAATGCTCCAAGGGCAATAAAAGTAAAAAGATCTCCGCCACATACTTCCTTTACTTCCTGAGAATTAAGCTCTACTAAATTCAAATCTTCTAAATTCATAATTTTTAAAGTTTAAAATATTAAATAATAAATTTCAACAAAATCATTTTCCCGGGAACTTTTTTGTTACAGCAAACTTATCAGAGTTCCGTCCAATAAAATTGGACAGAAGTTTTAAATTCTCTTTTTTTTAGCATTAAGAAAAAGCTCCTCCTCGATAATAGAATACTGAAACTTTTCAAACTCTTGTATTTTAGTATTTTTTACTAAAAAAATACTATCACAATCTTTATAAAGTAATTCCAGAATATGAGAAGAAATAAAAACAACACTCGTTTTTGACAATTCCCTAATATAATTCATTAACAAGTAATTAGACTCCAAATCAAGACCATTAAAGGGTTCATCAAAAATATAAACAGTATATTCTTTTTGAAAAACAGCATTCATATAAGCTTTCTTTTTCATTCCAGTTGAAAAGGCCTTAATAAGTTTATTATCTGGAACATCGAATAAATTTTCAATATTTTTATTTTTCAGGTTTAATAATTCACGATAAAAATCAGAAAACTCCATCAAAGTCAATTCATTATAAATTGGCACCTCGGTTGGTATAAAAGCAATATCATTATTCTTTAACGGAAAATCATTATAAGATATTGATCCTTGAAAAGTAGTAAGCCCTGTTAAACATTTAAACAAAGTAGTTTTTCCTTCTCCATTTTTTCCTACCACACCATAAATACCATTCTTTAAAATAATTATATTAATGTCTTGTAAAATAATTTTGCTCATAAAGCTCTTTTTCTTAATATGAATCTCTAACATTTTGCAAATTATTTATTGTCCTTATGGACTTGTAATATAAAAAAGGTAAAATTAAAAAGGGTAAACCTATCTGGACAGTTCCAACAAAAAAAACAAAAAATATCTGTTGTAATAAGGGATTGACAAAAAAAGAATATTTAAACAAAATGCTTATTACAGGAAATAAAAAAACAAGAGGAATAAATAATAATAAATCCCATTGTTTAAAAACAATAAAACAAACTACTAAAACAGAGCTTATCATAAATGTGTTAATTAAAACAACTTGAATTTGTTTTAATAGATATTTTTTTGAGTCAAAATAAGTTGCTTTTAGATGTATTAATTCTTCTCGTTTAAACGAAGGCACACAACCAATAATAGCGACTATCAATAAAGTTGATATATTTAGATTCTCGTTGTTGTATTTATTTCCTAATATATTTAAGATAACGACTAGTGGTATGAAAAGAACAAATTTGTTCTTTCTAAAACAAATATGCCAAAACGGATCAAATAATTTAAATGGATATTTAAAAGTTTTATAATCTTTTTTAAAAATTAAAATTAATAAGGCAAGTATAGAAAGGTGAATTAAAAAAATATCAAATCTATTATTTACTATATAAATTAAGAGAAAAGGGAAACTATATATTAAATATTCCATGATCAATAAAAATTTATAATTTTTACTAACCTTCAGTAAGTCGAGATCTTCTCTGTTTTGATGATAAAAAACGAGTTCAAGAGTTGAAAGTACAAACAAGTAAGTATATTTTAAAAATATTTTATTTAAAAAATAACAAACAACAACATAGAAAAGTAAAAGTAAAACAATTGCTAAGTAATCATCTTTTGGCAGGATTTTCCTAAACCTAATTAAAATTAGATATTTCAGCTTTTTTATCATATTAATTTAATACTAATACATAAGCAGGGTTTTGACACCCTGCTCTTTATTAATATGCATTTGTTGAATACAATAACAAACCTATTAAAATTATAGGCCATATTCCGCCTTCTACTTCTTGCACCTCTTGTGCATTTAACTCAACCAAACCTAAATCTTCAAAATTTACTATTTCTAAATTCATAATTTTAAATTTTTAAAATATTAATAATGCTTTAAACAAAAATCATTTTCCCGGGAACTTTTTTGTTACAGCAAACTTATCAGAGTTCCGTCTAATAAACTTGGACGCAAATAAGAGCCTCCAAAAATTTCCTTTAATTCATGATCTGTAATAGTTTTTAGTGAAAAAATTAAGACAAGCTCAAAAGAGGTTTCGTAGTAAAAGGTTTGCCTCTTTTTACAATATCGTAAAGGCCCATCTAATTCTTTAATCAGTTCCAGTTCATTATAAAGCTGGCTCCTGCTTAAACTTAACTGTTTTGCAAAAGCAATGGGCGTCCCTGTTTTCCCGGCACAAATTAACTTATGCATCTTTTTAAATCTTTCAATTTTTTTAATAAAATTCATAGCAGAAAAGATTATGTTTTATAAAAACACCGAATGTTTGTCATATTGAAATCGATTGTGTTAATTATCAATAAACAGCTTCGTTTTTCAATTAAGATGAAATTAAAAAACATACTATTAAAAAACATCCACTAAAAGTTTTAAGAGTATTACAATAAGACAATTGTAACATTAAGGGCGAAAGAGTTACTAATTAGACAGAGATAAAATGAGCTTTTCTCAATTTATAAAAGTAAGCGCATTTATTAACAAACATTTAAAACCTTAAGTATTATCTTGCGGTCATAAATTAAATCAGAAAACGTTACTTTTGTGCGTTAAATACGAACTAAAAATACAAAATGGATATAGTTATCAAACTCTCTCAATTTCTATTGAGTTTATCTTTACTTATTATTCTTCACGAATTAGGGCATTTTATCCCTGCAAAATTATTTAAAACAAGAGTCGAAAAATTTTACTTATTTTTTGATGTTAAATATTCGCTGTTAAAAAAGAAAATTGGCGAAACTGAATACGGTATTGGCTGGCTGCCACTTGGAGGTTATGTAAAAATCTCCGGAATGATCGACGAAAGCATGGACAAGGAACAAATGTCTTTGCCTCCTCAACCGTGGGAATTTCGTTCTAAACCAGCATGGCAACGTTTGATTATTATGTTGGGCGGTGTTACAGTCAACTTTATTCTGGCATTTATTATTTACATTGGAATGGCGTTTGCTTACGGCGATACGTATGTTGCAAATGTGGATTTGAAAGATGGTGTCCTGGTCGAAAACCCTGTGATGATAAAAGCCGGTTTTAAAACCGGTGACAAATTCTTAGCGGTTGACGGACAAAAAATCGAAAATTTCGATAACGACATCAACATGAAAATTATCATGGCCAAAGAGGTTTTGATCGAAAGAAACGGACAACAACAAACCATCAAAATGCCTACAGATTTTGTAGATCAGTTGTCGAAACAAAAGAAAGCACCTCTTGTAGATATGAGGATTCCTTTTGCTGTAGCCAGTATTACCCCTGAATCAGGCAATACGGCTCTAAAACCAAAAGATGTAGTAGTTAGTCTTAACGGACAAGATGCAAGATATTTTGATCAGGTTAAAGTAATCTTAGAAAACAATAAAGGAAAAACGATTCCTGCTGTTGTTTTACGTGATTTGAAAAAAACACCTATTACAGTTAAAGTTTCTAATGCCGGAAAATTAGGTGTTAGTGTTGGTGGCTTAAATATCGAATCATTAGAAAAATTAGGATACTATAAAGTAAGTACAAAAAACTACAGTTTCTTTGAATCAATTCCGGTTGGATTAACAAAAGGGAAAGATCAATTGGTAGGTTACGGAAAACAGCTTAAAATGATTTTTAATCCTGAAACAAAAGCATACAAACAAGTAGGTGGTTTTGCGGCGATTTTTAACATTTTTCCAAGTTCATGGAGCTGGGAAACTTTCTGGTCGATCACGGCTTTATTGTCGATTATGCTTGGAGTTATGAATTTATTGCCAATTCCGGCACTTGATGGTGGTCATGTGATGTTTTTATTATACGAAATAATTAGCGGAAGAAAACCAAGTGATAAATTCCTTGAAAACGCCCAAATCGTTGGTTTCGTTCTACTTATATCGCTGCTTTTGTTCGCTAACGGAAACGATATTTATAAGGCAATTGTCAAGTAGCAAAAAAAATTTATAAAAAGTGCAAAAATGTTTTTGAGAAACTAAAAAATGATCTATATTTGCACTCGCTAAAAAGAGCAACAACTTCCTCCTTAGCTCAGTTGGTTAGAGCATCTGACTGTTAATCAGAGGGTCCTTGGTTCGAGCCCAAGAGGGGGAGCAACTTTTTTTAGCAAACATATTTACCTTTAAGGTGATTCCTCCTTAGCTCAGTTGGTTAGAGCATCTGACTGTTAATCAGAGGGTCCTTGGTTCGAGCCCAAGAGGGGGAGCTTATTAAATACCACTTACAAACGTAAGTGGTATTTTTTTTTGCTCTCTTAGTTTTCTATATTTATTTATATTTTTTTGTAAATTTGTATCATCATTAAACATATTTCAAACACTACCGAAAGAGTAAATCTAGCCTTGAAGCAAATGGAAAAAGCTATGCCAATTGTCAAGCAACAAGTCGCTGTTTACGAAAAAAACATATCTTTAGGCAAAGACCAGAAGAAACCACCAATAGCTCCGCAATTTAAAAATGTCTAAACCCGTTTTAATTGTTATTGCGGGATGTAACGGATCTGGAAAATCAACTTTTTCTAAACTTCTTTCTCCCGACAATTTTATTCCTTTTGATTATAATTTTCAATTTTTAAGATTTTACAATTCGTTAATTGATTCGGACATACGAGAAGCAATGGCTCATCAAATGGCCTTTAATGAATTAGAAAAATCAGATTAAAAAAGCGATTGAAAATAAATCAAGTTTTTGCTATGAAACGAATTTCAATTCAACTCCTCTTTATTGGCCTGATATATTCAAAAATAACGGATACGATTTACAACTTCTTTCTGTGTTTGGACACAATTGCGGAAGCTAAAAAAAGAGTTGCTATTCGCGTAGAAAATGGAGGCCATTTTGTACCAGAAAGTGAAATTGAAAAACGATATTATGATGGATACAATAATTTAAATACATTTTTCGATTGTTTTGACTATGCAGATCTATATGACTCTTCGAAGTACCTAGAGAAGCCTTCCCATATTTTATCAATTGAATCGGGCAAAATCTCGTCTATAACGAATTTACCTGATTATTTAAATGCTTTACTTCCAAATGCAATTAAAACAATTCCATAAAAAGCAATAAAAAAGAACTTATTTTTTTACTAGTCTTTTTTTTGTGTGCCTTTATAAAAAACATCACTAATGGTTTCAGGCACAATACATCATAATTCATGCATTTCCCACAGTTGAAACCGCGTTCTATGATTGAATTGACCGTAAATACCAGTGATTCTTAGTTTCTGACCAGTTTGTCATGCTTCACTACATTATTGCCTATGTTCTTGCTTTCGAACAAAAGCATAGCCTCATTTGCTTTGTCTGCCTGTTCGATTCCTTTTAAGGATTGTGCATAGCGGTAGTAATACATCGCATCTAAATCTGTAGTCATACCAATCAGTTCTTCGTAGTATTTGGCTGCGGTTGCCAGATCTCCGTCAAAATAAGCCCTGTCTGCTACTTTTGTAAGCATGTCTACCGATTTATAACCTTTATCCAAAACCTTGGCGTATGTTTTGACAACATCTATCGCTAAATATTTTGCAGGTTCTGATGGCGCAATTACATCAACCCTGATTGGTTTTATAACTATAGCAATAGTATCAGCAAAGGTTTTGGACTGTAGCGCTAGCTGGACATTTTTTACTTTTGGTTTTCTGTATATGGGAGTGACAACCCGCGTGTTATTGGGCCCTAAATCGTAAGTGTTAACCATATCTAATTTTGAAACTTCGTATTTGGTTATTCTTTTTCCAAAAGTCATGTTAATCGTTTCTTCGACATAATACGCCACTATGACAAGACCGTCTTTGGGGCCGTTATCCGGATCTGAAGATGTGCTTGCGTTCATCAACCGGGCAGAAGCATGATTATTACTTTGTCCAAAAGACTGAAAAGAAAAAACAGACATCATCGCTATAAAGTATCCTACATACGCTTTCATGATACGTCAATAAGGTTTCGACCAATAAACACAACATAAAGATACTGATTTTGAGTTACTTATGTTTTATTTTGACTGTAAATTGCCTGAAAACCCGTTTAAGTACCTGTTTTTGATTGTTTGGGTTGAATAGCTCTCTAATTTCGGGGCATGTTATCGAAATTTTCCAGCCCATAATCCGGCTATTCTTTGGCCACTTTATAGGTTAGATTTTTAATTTCAAACAATTTCATCATGGCATCTGCCTGCTCCATTTGATTAATTCCTTTTAAGGATTGGGCATACCGATAATAATATACCGGATCTAAATTTTTAGTCATACTAAACAACTCCGAGTAGCATTTAACAGCCGTAACCGAATCACCATCAAAATATGCCCTGTCGCCAACCCTTGTAAGCATTTCTATAGATTTATAGCCTTTGTCTAAAACTTTAGCATAGGTTTTTACCACATCTATAGACAACGATTTTGCTCCTGGTGTAGGCGCTATTACCCCCACATTGACGGGTTTAAAAGCAGGTGACGTATGCTTTGCAGCGGTTTTTGACTTGAATGCCGTTTCAGCTATTTTTTCTTTTGCTTTGGTAACAGTCGAATCTGTCTTTATGGGTTTTAAAGCAACAGTCGCAATTGCTTCTGATTCTGGCTTTACATTGGTTATTTTTTCTTTTGATCTTTTGTCTGCCGCATCATCTTTTGCGAATCTTGCAGCAGGATCTACAAAAGCTTTTGACTCTGGTTCTGTTTCGTCCGGTTTTTCTTTTGATTTTCTATATATGGCATCCATCCGGGTGGATTTGAAAGCATTGACGGCAGGATCAACCAATGCTTTTGGCCCAAGTGCTACTCTTGTATTTCTATTTTTGGGTCTTCCGTATATAGGAGTTATGGTTCTTGTGTTTTGAGGGCCAAGATCGTAAGTACTGATCATACTTAATCTTGAAACCTTATATTCAGTAACACTTCTGCCAAAAGTTTTATTAATCGTTTCTACCACATAATATCCTTCTATAATACGATCATCGTTCCCACTATTGTCCGGCATTGACGCCGTATTGGGAGTTGTTGCAACCGCAGTTGCTTTGTTGATGCTTTGTCCAAAACTATCGATAGAAAAAACAGCTATAATCACTATATAGTAAACTGCAAAGGCTTTCATAATAAATCGATAAAATTATTTCAATTCTGTTTAATTTTATGCGAATATACTGCAATTTAGCTATTTATAAACCATAAAACCTACAAAAAGCACTCGTGCTCCTTATAATATTACCTTTTATTGTTGGTAAGGAACTGAAATCATTTTACCGACTATTTGCTTTTAAACCCATTATCCCCTAATAATTTCACGGCAGGCTTTCTCGATTTCCTGATCTGTAAAGGGTTCAAGTGCTTTTACCAGCATTCTGCTCGTTTTAATACAGCTTATCATTTTAGTTCTCAAATCGAGTTCATTGCCTATTTCAGTTTCGAGAATGTTTTCGAAAATTTCGGTTAAATAATCTGGCTGGTCCCTAAACTCTCCTATCATCCAAAGAGTTGAAAGAAATTTGGCTACAGCAGGCATAACTTCATGATGTGGCGACTGATTGTAATTTTCGTTTTCCATTGTGGTAATTGGTTTTATAATTTTACTTTTTTTAATTGCTTTTCGTACGAAAAATTGTACTTTTGTTAAAACGCCGCAATTAAGTAAGTCTTTTTATTGTACCGTATCATTTTTGGCTGTATCATACGCCACTAAATATGTTTTTTACATATTTCTTATTATTACACTTAATTATTATCTTTGAATTATGAGCACACTATCAAAACCAAATCATATAGGGCGAAAAATAAGCCGTATTCGTGAACTTCGAGATATGAAACAGGAAGCATTGGCGCAAGCTTTAGGAACCAACCAACAAGCTATTTCGGCTATTGAAAACAGTGAAACTATAGAGGAAGAAAAATTAATTGAAGTAGCAAAAGCTCTTGGCGTAACGGTGGAAGCCATTAAAAATTTCTCTGACGAAGCTGCTATTAATTATTTTAATAACATTTACGACAATGATTTTAGTCATAGTAATGGTGCAACATTACAACCAAGTAATTGCTCCTTTAATCCATTAGATAAAATGATGGAATTCGTTGAAGAAAACCGAAAGCTTTACGAACGTTTGGTTCAGGCTGAGAAAGAAAAAAATGAGTATTTGGAAAAATTATTGAAAGAGAAGTAATCTTTCAAAAAACACAAATCAAACTATCAACTTCCTAAAAGTAATACTAATCCTTTCGGCAGCATCATTTCCTGCTTCGGGCAAAATAGAGTGAAGCCAAAACTCCTGAACGGTTTGGGTCATATAAAACAAACTATTGGGCTCAAGTGCTATATCGTGAGTAAGAGTAGCATCGAGCTTATTTTTAAATCTCATGGTTCTTTTATTGCCCAATGAAACAATGGCAATGCCGGTATGATCTGCGAGAATATCGACTTGGTCAGAATGAAAACCCATTTTTGATGCTCCGTTTTCATAATAATTAACAAGACAATTATTTATCGCAAAACCAAGCTTTTCTTCGACTACCGCAGCAACTTCAAAAATATAATCAGGAAAGGGAACAAACGGATACGATATATTAGAGTAATTGTAAGGAACACCATAACTAATGGTTTTTCTGGATTTAATTTCCTCATTCCAATCAGAATCCATTTTTATTTTTTGGAACAAAAGCCCGGGATTGGGCAGAAGATTTTCTTCTGTTTTTATTTCGCTAAGCAATTCTTTTAAGTCCATTTCAACCGTTTTTACTGCAATGTATAAAAAAAACTACCGTTTTCACGATAGTTTTTGCTTTTGATTTAAATTAAATCTTATACAGTAAATCATTTTTAATTTAACTCAGTGGTGGCGGAATTGTTCCTTGGGCAATATACTTTAAGCCTGTAATTCCGGGCAAAAACAAATACAAACCTCCATCTGTACGTATAAAACGGCTAAGATTTGGAGTTTGATTATAAGTTCCGTTTTTATTATAGGAAAAAGTAAAATCCCCAGGGTTAGTATCGGCAACCTGTGGCCCAAAAAGCGGATCAACACCACTGCTATTGGGCGAAGCATCTGGATTTCTGAAACCGCCCAATTCTAACCAGAGTTTGGTAACAAAACGAAACTGAAAATCAAGAACAGCACCAATAAACAATCCTACCAATCCTCGTTGTATGCCCGGTTTTTCGTCAGGATCGTATACGGGGCCATAAGGCGACGCGCGCCTTAAAATCCGGTGTGTTTGAGCATTGTTATTGTTTCCGGTAACATTGATATCGTCCCTTGGATTTGCTCTCCGGATATGAGCCGCATAAGGACATTTTAAGGCCAGTTCGTCACTAGTCTGATCGCCTTGCTGGTTTGGGCTTGGCGCTAAATAATTGAAGTTTGTAAAATTAAAATTCTTCGTACTGGGTTCTCCCAGACTTTTATCTTCTTTATCAGGCGACACAACAAGCGGTGTACCGTCGCGCCAGCGTCCGCACATTTTCGCAGCCATTAATTCAGGCGAAGTTGTGCTGTCTGAATGAATGAATGCCTCAAATTTAGCCTCGTCCTGATACAACAACCTAAAGGCTGCAAATGTACCGTTTACTAATAAAGTATGTGCATTATAATCTGATGCATCCTGACTGATGACAAAACGATCCAGCGGAACTTTTGGCCTGTCGTCGATACTGCTTACCCCCATTAATTTTCTTATCTTGGGTTTGTTCCACAAAATATCATCAATACGGGGCTGAGACAAACTATCGCGATAGCCAAAATGCACATAATCTGAATTTCCATCGACCGTTATAGGATCTGAATCCTGATAATATACCGGAATTACGGCTGGTCCTGATGGTGTTTCTGCAATCATGTTCAACAAAGTCGCATAATATTTTTCTCTGTTTTCGGGCGTTAAGGTAAAAAGCGTTAACTGGATATGAAGCTCGCTTCCGTCAGCGCCTGGCGGTTCTTTAGGGATCCAGCCTCCGTTTTTCCACCAGTTGGCGGGAGCGCTTTCGCCTGTATCACCCATTGCGCCTGCGTCACTCACCGCGCCTGCTGTAAACGACAAAAAGACTTCATCACTTGAATAATAACTTATTACATTGCAATTATCTGAACCTACCAGAGTTTCTAAACCTGAATAGGTAAAACCAATATTAAGGCAATAATCGGGTTTCTCCATGTTTTCCCACGGTTCTGCAGTGGTAATAGACAAACCTCCGGAACCGGTTCCTGAAGCGAGATCTGCACAGAATTTTTTTGCTCCTGCGCTATCTTTTATACTTAAAATAATGTACCGGATATGAGGGAAATTATATCCCCGCAATATTAATCCCTGTACATCATTCATTTCAACCTGATTTGAATTGCTCATAGTTTATCTTCATTAAGATTAGATTTCAAACTATTTACAATCCGGTTTTTGAGATTTCGGAAAATCATAACTTACCTCACCCGGAACCGGTGGCCATAATTTATCAGCATTTGGATAGTTATCAATAATTTTTGCTACGGTAAGTCCCGGGAAATTGGTTCCAAAAACATATTTTCCGTTTTTGTCTCCGGCAGATAAAACCGGATCCCCAAAATTGTAGCGCATCAATAAACAGTAAAACGCGAGGGCATTTTTCTTAACGCCTCCCATTTTTGCAATATAATTTGCTGATGTTTTTCCGTTAGGGTCTACATTTGGAATTCCGGTTTCATCCATTAAAAGCAGTAAATTATTTAAGCCGTTTACCACTGCATCAATTTCAAAAAAAGCACTAATATAAGCATCAAACTGTCCGTCGTAAATAGACATTACAACCAACACGTCTTTTCCCGGAAAGGACTGAAATCCCGGAACAGGTATTCCCGGAGTTGGCGTTCCGTCTGCTTGTGCATAAATCGTAAAATAATGAACTCCGGTTGTTTTGCGCGGATCTCCTGTTGGAGCGGTTACCGGGGCAGCAGCTTCTTTGACCTTTTGGGCTGCTCCCATTGCCTCGGCTAAAAAGCCTTTTTTTAGAGGAATAAATAAAAATAACAGATGCTGCTGATCTGTAATGGGTACTGTGATTACTTGGGGTGTTGACATGGTTTATTTGTTTATTTGATGGTCCTACTCTGTTCAGGCTTTTCGGAAAACGCCTCTTAAATACTTAAGCAACACGAATTTAGGCATACTAAATGCAAACCAAGCCCAGTAGTTATACCTGATTTAACAGTTGTTAATCTGCAAAAAAAATAGCGCTGCAATTGCTTGCAGCGCTATTTTTTATTTTTATAAAATTTAAGGCAAATCTTAAACCCCTAACTTCTTGGCGATATCTGTTGGAATTCCGCCTTTGTTTACTAACAAAGCAGTCGTTTTGTATTTCACAAAATTTTTGGTTACAAACAAGAAACCTTTATAGTCGTTTGTTTCTCCCCATGAATTTTTTACGATGTAATATTCTTTTCCGGACTGATCTTTGGCAAGACCAATAATGTGCATTCCGTGATCGTCTGTTGTCGTGTAGTTATCAAATGCTGTCTGACGCATTTCCGGCGTGATTTCAGGTTCTGCTTTTGGTCCGTTAAACATATCTGCTTTTTCTTCGGCAGTCATGTCTTCAAACTTTTTGGTTGGTACATAGGCTACACCGTTTTTCCAGCTAAAGCTTTTCTCGCTTACATCTGTTGCCCATGCTACTGTGTACCCTTTTTTCAATGCATTGTCGATAACATCGGTCATGTCGTTTACTTTTACGTTGTAAACCTGATCAAATGACCAGTTGTCCGGCACCATCATGGTTGTTTTTTGGTAATATGGAGAAGTGGTAAACGATGACATTTCTACATACTCATCAGGATTAATTCCTACTACATCTTTGGCAAATGTTTGTGGCGTATAGTTTTTTCCTTTGTAAGTAAAGTTTTCAGGCACTTTTCCTAAATAAGAATCAATAACAGCAGCATACGCTTTTTGCCAGTTTGGAGTTAATTCTCCGTTTGGATTTTTAACCACAGCAGTCAGGACGCCTTCGATAAGCGCTGCCATTTCTCCAAATTTATTTTTGTCTGTTCCGTAGTTTAATCCTGTGTAAACTTCTCTTGGTACAGTTCCGTATTTTTTATACATATTAATTACATCGTGCAATGCACCACCGTCGCCCAAAGTAACAGCTCCGTGCATGCGTACATAATTGATTCCTTTTTCAACATATACATTTCTTGCAGAATAAATTTGAGACAGCTCAACAGGTTGTTTTCCTAAACGGATCATTTCTGATTCTAAGAAAGAGTTTGTCGAATAACTCCAGCAAGTTCCCGATGAACCCTGTAATTTTACCGAAGTGGTTCCCAGATTAATTACCTCAGTGAATTTAAAGTTTTCTTTACTTTTTTCGCTTGCATTCAATTTTAGTGAATTCACTAAAATGTCTTGTGCAAAACAGCCAGTCGCCCCAACAAAAAATACCGAAGCCGCAAGTACTGATTTGAATGAAAATGTATTCATAATTTATATTTAATGATTTGATAAATTAGTAGTTGTAATTTACAATTTGTTACAAAACAATTAAATTTTAGTTAATAAAACTAGACTCAGAGCGTTAATTTTTACAAAATGTTTTTTTTAAGCTACCAAACCTTACAAATTATGCAAAACGTATAATCCTGAAAGAATCTAAAACAATCGGGCGTTTATTTTACTTGTTTATGTAGTACTTTAGTCGCTGAAATTCATACGATACTCCTGAAATGTACGAACTGGAAAAAGAGACTTATTTAGGCAATACCAAAAACATTTTCAACAATACGCAGGGAATTGCGGTTGTTGAAACAGAGTATAAAAATAAGGTTTACGAAGGCTGGCACTCGCACAATAACGCTCACATTACGCTTTTCCTGAAAGGCGGAACGACCGAAAAACGAAAAAATTTTAGTGAAAACGTTGGCCCGGGTTCGCTCTTGTTTTATCATAGTGACGAATTGCATCTTAATCAGGATACGCTTTTTCCGTCTAAAAACATCAATATCGAAATTGAAGATCATTTGCTCAAAGAACTTGAGCTAACCGAAGCGATTATCGAAAAATCAGTGCAGCATACGGCACTTACCAAGTTTTTAATTCTGAAGATTTTTAAGGAATGCCAGGTTGCCGATGCTTTTTCGGGCGATACGATCCAGATGTTGTTTGTGCAATTATCGAATGCCAATACCCATTTAGAACGTTTCGAAAAAAGTCCGTTTTGGGTCAAAAGCCTCAACGAGTTATTAAATGATTCCTGGAACGAGAATCCGGGTTTGCAGGATTTGGCACAGGTTTTAAACGTAAACCCTATTACGATATCCAAACACTTTCCTAAATATTTTGGCTGTACGCTGGGAGAATACATGCGCCGAATGAAAATAAACCGTTCGCTTGCGCTCATACAATCCAGTGATCATAATTTAACCGAAATTGGTTTTCAATGCGGTTTTGCCGATCAGAGCCATTTTATCAGAACATTTAAAAACCAAACGGGATTTTTGCCCAAACAATTTCAGAAGTTATAAAGGAGGCAAATTTCATTCTATTTTTTGGTTTTGATGCAGGCTACTTTTGCTTCATCATAAATCATTAGACCCAATTAAAATGGAAACCCTTACTACAAAACAAAAAATATTTAATTTTCCCGTTACCAAAATTATTCTTGCCCTGCTTACTTTTATGGCGTTTGTGGTTATCGGACAGCAAATTGCCGTAAAATTACTGGCCTTAACCCCTCTCGAAAAAGAATACAGAAATCTTCTTAAAGGTGTTTTTGTTTCGGCTTTAGCCATTACCAGCTATATTCTTTTCTTTAAAAACTATGAAAAAAGAGCCGTAACTGAATTTGCCGTAAAAGGTTTGTCCGGAAACCTCATCGCAGGCACTATAATTGGTTTTGTTTTACAGTCCCTCACCATTCTGGTAATGTACCTTAACGGAAATTATAGTATTGTTGCTGTAAATCCGGTTTCGTTTATTCTGATCCCGCTTGCAGTTGCCTTTACCATTGCCATTATCGAAGAGATTTTAGTGCGGGGTATTGTGTTTAGAATCATCGAAGAAAAACTGGGTACGTATATTTCGCTTTGTGTTTCGGCAATTATTTTTGGCGCATTGCATTTGTCAAATCCAAACAGTAATTTGTTTTCCGGATTGTGTGTTACCATTGCAGGTTTTTTATTGGGTGCCGCTTTTGTTTACAGCCGAAATTTATGGTTGCCGATTGCTTTACATTTTGCCTGGAATTTTACACAATCTGGTATTTATGGAGCGATCACATCCGGAAACGAAAAAACGGGCAGCTTAATCGTAAGCAAAATACAAGGGGCTACACTCATAACCGGAGGGGCATTTGGTCCCGAAGGCAGCATTCAGGCTACCTTATTCTGCCTGATTGCCACCATTATATTATTGGCTTTAAGCCACAAAGAAAATAAAATCATAAAACCTTACTGGAAAAAATAATTAAGAAACTCAGTCAAAAAACAAAGTCCTGCAATAATCTTGCAGGACTTTGTTTTTTTGCGAGCACCTGAACGACAGCGAACAGCCAAAACAACTTCATAAATTTATAGCCATTGAATGTGCGGAAATTTTTGAAATTCGTGTCTACTGATTTATATTGATTATTGAAAATTTATCTCAGCCAGTTACTTCCAAATACCACATAATAAGCCCAGTCTTCATTACCTCTTGCAACGTCAACTCCCATGCGTAGTTTGAATTTGCGGGCCAGTAAATACCTAAACCCTGTTCCGTAACTGTAAACGACCGGTTTGGCAAAAGCTTTATCCCAATCGTTAAAAGCACTGGCAACACCACCATATCCCATAAGGCTCCATCTTCGGTACAAATCCCATCTTAGTTCACCCTCGGTCACGATACTGGCTTTACCCTGATATCGGGCAGCGGGAATCCCTCTCAGGTTAATTCCCGGCCGAAGATAAAAAGGTGGACTTCCAAAAGCCTGTTCTCCTTCGATCCTGAGTCCTCCAATTAATTTTTTGGTTAAGGGATAATAGCCAATGGCAGATAAATTTAACCGCCAGGCATCATAATCGCTCCCAATTGAATTATCAGACCAGAAAAAATCTGATTGCAATCGTATGCCTTTATCCGGAGTAAAGATGTTATCACGTCCGTCAAACTGAATCGCTGCTCCTAACTGACTCACAACACTGTTCACATCTTTGAGTTTGGCAAAGGATGGAAGATTGCTTAAATCCGGAAAATTAATTTTAGAATCTAACAAGAAATATTGTGGGCCTGCACTCCATTTTGCATTTCGAAACTGCTTCATGACTCGTGCGTAAAAAACAAATGATTTAAAATTAAGGTCAATTTCTTTATCTTTCCCGGTAGGCAAATTTTCGTAAAAAGACATGTTTACATCTCCGTAGCCAGCCCCCACACGGTACATTATTTTTGATTTGATAAAACTACCTGCCCTAAATGCACCTGCAACCCAGCTCTTATTACCGGTATACATTCCCATCGCTCCTGTAATATCAGGATCTATAAATCTTTTCTTTCCGTTTTCATCAATAATCGGGTCGTGCTTTTTTAGAAAAATGGGTACAATGGCCCCTCCAATGCCGCCCAAAGCCGGTTCGGTAATAAGCGTAGGAACCACAACAAAACCATGTGCATAAATAATGTAATCGCTTAAATCGAATGCTCCGTCCAGCGAGTCTTTTACAGTAATATGTGGTTTTTGCCCCATCATTGTAAAAGACAGGATAAAGAAAAGATTTGCGAGAAAGATTTTTCGGAAAGATTTTGTACTTCTCCTGGCAGAGTCTGAATATTTATTTCTCATTTAAAATAATTTAAAATTTATTACATCCCTTAAAACCATCCACTTTAACTAAAAAAACAGCTTCGTAGCTGCTCTTTAGATTATTTTTTTTTGAAACTAAACACATGAGCCAATGTCAGGAAAAAGGTATTTCCCTGAAATCTGTTAATCGCACCAACCTCAGCGATCCAACGAAATCCTGCCGAAGTACTACAGCCAATATGATAGTAATTTAACTCTGCACCAAGACCCCCAATCCTGTCTTTATCTGTTTCGATAGTACCAAAAACCGGAACGGGTATTTTATCATTGCTTACTTTATATTGCAAATAATAAATCAATCCTGCGTTAAGAATTCCTTTTGGGGCTGTTTTTTCAGCATTCATCATGTAAAATGTCTTTCCCAAACCTCCTTCAATACTTAAAATATCCCCGGTTTTAATATCGCTATCTTTCTTTTTTCCGTTAAGCTCATAAGAGGCCAAAGCCGAAAAATGAATTGTTTTTTTATCATTAAAGAACAAAGTTGTTCCGGCCGAAAACTCATTCATAAACATGCCCAGACCGCTATTATCAGAAGCGCCCAAATCGAATTTTCCGGTTGGTAAATAGATTTGATAGCTCAAAACAAAATCGGCTCTTTTATGGTGCCAGCCTAACTGTACCGGTACGATATAAGTATCGGTCAGGGCAAAAGGACTTTTGGAGTCTAAAGTATTTCCCTGAATTCTATTGGATGCAAATGCCAGCAAAACCGATGCTCCGTAATTGGCGCCCAGAATTTTAAAATCGCTTACATAACTTGCGCCTACCCCTGTAATGAACATATTCAGGTCAGGATTGGCAATCGATTTATCGCCATCGGCATTTCGTAGAGATGAAGCACTGTAAAAGTAACCCGGTACATAGACACTTAAGGTATTTTCAGGAGTCTGGGTTCCGGACTGCAGTCCCATTGCCCCCAGGATATGTCCTCCTTTAAGTTGGGCATGGCTGACAAAACAAACCAATAAAAGCGTCAATACAAAAGCTGATTTGATGCGTCCTTGTATATTAAATTTGGTTTTCATAACTGATGTTTTAAAAATGTACTAAAACTTCGCCACTACTTTTTATAAGCTTTCTTAGTTGGAAGTTTGTTTTAAATAATAGGTATTTGTTTTTTCCGGACTTATCCTGATTACTTTAAAATATTCCGAAGGCGATTTTCCGGTATGTTTTATAAAAGCCCTAAAACAAGTCGTCCTGGATTTAAAACCGGAACCCCAGGCCATGCCTTCTAAGGATAAATCTTTCCACTCGGGCTCGTTTATTTTTTCTTTAAAATATTCTATCCTTTTTAGATTTACGTAATCCTGAAAATGAAGACTAAATTCTGAATTGATTAAATTTGAAATATGATGTACCGATATCCCGGTTTCGTCAGCTATATCACGAATCACGAGATCTTTCTTTAAAAAGAGTTTTTTTTCTTCAAAAATGCCCTCTAGTTGTGTGAGATAAAGTTCTTTTTTCTCGGGGGTCAATTCTTTTACAAGCGGTAATGGGGGTTTGTTTTCTGTTGTTCCTGCTAATATGGGTTCCTGATCGTTATTGGCTATACTCTCGTTTGAATCATAAAAAATTTGCGGTTTAAAATAGAGCCAGCTTACTGTAAAAATCAAAACCGATGATATTAAAATATAACAGGAGAAATCAATTTTATCTACTCTTGTAATTAAAAAATAATGCACAAAAAGGGTTGAAAACAAAAACAATATCATCAAATTATAGACCCTGATCCAGCTTAATATCTTTATACTCTCAAAGTGATCTTTTTTTATTTTTTTTAAATCATAATTCAAAATCATCATGGTCTGACAAAAAGCATAGAATAACCAGACACTCAGGCTCAACATCGAAAAAGGGCTCTTTATTTTGGAAGAAAGATTTTTAATAATCTGTAAATCGATAAAATTTCCTATCCAGACAAATAGCGTCAGACCAAAGTAAATCAGAAAAGGTAAAAAATGAAGCCAGTCGTATTTTCTAAAAATTTTGTCTGAAAACAAAATACTTCTTACATATAAAAAGGCTGAAGGGGCTACTAAAAAGATAAATGATTTTGTGATCATAAATAAATCAGGAAAATCTTTAAAACCATTTGCTGATAAGTAAAAATTATAAATGCTGACTACCGCAAGGCTAAAGAGGAAGAGTCCCAGAAAAAAACTTTTTGAATAATTTTTTTTGGAAAAAAGCACCATAAAAGATGTTGCAAAGCCTACTATTGTTGCTATAAAAAAGAAAAGCGAGAGTACTATACCAATCATGAGTCTTGAGTTTATTTTGTACGTATCCTTTTTCCTTTCAAAATAAATTTAAAAGAAGGTTTTTTCACTTTTTGTTATACAGTTCTGCTTATCTGCAGCAGATAAGCAGAACTGTATAACACTATTCTAAGCTATTTTTTTGCTGATCCGGGAGGAAAACCTGCCAGGATTTTTTTGATCGAATTACCCACAAATTCTTCCGGATTGTCTGGTTTGCTGTCGATTTGAGCATTTCCAATTCCCTGCCAGATTAGTTTCTGGGTTTTTGAAGAGACAATATCAATGATCAGTGAGCCATCAACATAATCGTAAGAGTTAAATGTAGTATTAGCGCCCCCCATCATGGCACCACCCCCCCAATATCCGTATGGACGGTACATTCCGCCATAACCATAAAAATCTGTATTGGCTGATACCGATGTTTTGTTTTTCAGGATGGTTACTGCGTTTACTTTTAAATCCGGATTGCTGGTCGTTTCTGTAAAACCTTTGTTGATCAGTTCGGCACGGATTGCTTTTGTAATACGGTCCGCATTCAATTGATTGATCTGACCCTCCTGAGCTTTTAAATCGTAAAATGCAAAAGTTTTGTATTCGCTAAAATTAGCAGCATGATCATAATCAGTTGTAACTTTTACGGTAGGAGAACAACTGTAAATTAAACCCAAAAACAACATTGGGATTATACGAAGATTCTTTCTTTTAATATTCATCTTGAGGTATTTAAATTAATGATTCAATTAGTTTAACTTGAAATTCTTAAAATCGTGCTTAAATCCTGAATATACGGGAAATCATGTTAAATAGTTATTTAAATACACTCAAACAACTACTAACCAATGCTTTACCTAAAACTCAAAGATAAGCGATTTTATTTAATTAACATAACGCTATTGGTAAAATTCTTACTTATTTGTTCCGGACCATGTATAAGCTTAACAGACACTGTCCGGAATGTTTTTGAGTTTCTATTTTCCCTGTACAACAACATAACTGTCTTGTCCGTCTTTTGAAATAGGCTGGTAATACACATTGTTATAAATCAAATACTTTTGACCATCAATGGTTTTTTCTTCAGCTCCTTCGGGAAGATGTGCCACAACAGCCCCAACCGGTGCATTTACTACTTTATACTTACTGGTATCTTTTGCGTAATAGGTTCCGCCATAGTAATAATACACTGTACCGGAAACGTTTATCGTTACATATCCTTTTGGCAATTCTGAAATTGTTGCTCCAAGTGGTGCCGGTACTACTTTGTAACCGTTAGATTCTTTTACATAATACACGCCGTCATCATAATTATAATTCGTATTTTCTACTGATATAACAATAGCTGCCGTGGTTAATGTTGCGGCAAAAAATCCGATTGGATACCAGGTTGGGCCCCAATAATAAGGTACAAAAGGATGATATGCATAAGGAAACGGTACCGGATAAGGATGAAATGGCGGTGGCAACGGTCTGGGATATGGATACGGATGTGGGTACGGATGCGGTGGTGGCGGCAGTGGCCTTGGCGGAATTGGTCGAGGTGCAGGCGGAATTGGTCGCGGCGCCGGCATAGGTCTTGGCGATGGCATAGGCATTGGGCGTGGCATTGGCCTTGGTGGTGCAAAATGACCAAAACGCTGTGCTGTTGCGTCTTCCGGAATCATAATTAACAAGGCAAAAAATGCGATAATTATGAGTGAGATTTTATTTTTGGGTTGATATGATTTCATAACTATGGAGTTTATAGGATTATTTAGTGTTTTCTCTAGGCGCTAACTTTACTTTTGTAGCTTTTGGAGGCGTCGTAAATTCAAACATTGAATCCGGATAATCTGTATTTATAGTCCAGTCTTTATAAAGTGCTTCGTATTGGGGATAATCTTTATCAGAAGTATAAATGATCACCAATTTTACGGGCAGGAACAAATCATCACTCCCGATCCAGAACTGAAAACTTTTTGTTTTATCACTTCCTGCAATATGAAAACATTCACGTCCGTCGACTATCGTTTTTCCAAGAAAAATCAAGTTTCCCTGTTCTGATAGTAAATCCTGTAAAAAGGTAGGATAGAAAAAATCAGCTCCGGGAAATTCAATCCCGAATTTTTTACTAGTTTCATCAATGGTTTCAATAACAGACCCCGGAGCACTTGTAGAACCATACGTATTATTGTCGAAAGAATAGTAGTTCAGGCTTTTGCCATTATACCACAAACCGCGATTTCCTTTATCTCCTGATGAAGTAACTTTCATTTTATCCGGAAACTTTATCGCCACTTTATCGTTTATGGAATGTTTAATAAGTCCTAAAGTTTCATTGGGGACATCATACGTTGTAATCGCTGTAAAACTGCAGGATTTTATATCCTGTAAAGTTTCGCCAGTTCGATGTAAGAGAAAAACAGCCGTAGAATCTATACGCTGTGTTTGGCCGTTTGTTGTGATTGCTAACATCACAAAGCCCATCAAAAACAAAAACTTTTTACCCATATACTTTATTTTATTAATTAATGAAAGGTTAGACTTCTGTCGAAATTGGCAATCTTCCCTCTTTTATTGCTTGTAACATTCTATTATAATCCAGATCATTTTGATTGGCATAGGCAACGGAAAATTTCGAAATTGCATTGGCAAATTCATTACTTTTTCCTATATAACCGGATAAAACCGAAGGATCTCCCGTACGGGCGTGTGCTCTTGCAAGTGCCCATCCGCAGGCTTTTGCGTAATCGTTCATGTTTTTAGCTTTCATGATTTCAAGTACCGGTTTTACCTTGGCATCACGCAACTGACGGATGTAAAAAAACTTGTTATTGTCGTCGTTTGTCCATCCTAAAAACATATCCGAAGCCGATTGCATAAGCCTTTGCCCCCTAACAATTCGTTCGCCCTGATGTGTATATTTACTTTTAACTTTTACATTATCCTCCAGCACACTTTTTCTGGCTTCTTTAAACTGTAAAAAAATAGGTTCGCCCGTTGCCGACATTAATAAACTAATGCCGCAAAGTGTTCCTACACTTCCTACCCCTACAACCTTTATGGCCAGATCGTGCAAAGTATATCTGCTTAAAAGCACTTTTTTATCATCAGACAATGTCGCTAGATATCTGTGATGTATGGTTTCAGCTTCGAGTAAAATTCGTTTTCCCTGCTCGCCTGTTGGATGATAGATTAAAGGGGGATTATCTTTTATCCGGGCACGGGAACCTTCCTGATATGTCATCTTTGCAAATTCTTTTTCATGTGCTGTATATTCTGCTGCCTTTTTAATTCGCTTTTGCTGAAATGCTCTTATGTCTTCATCTTCCCCTCTTTCAATAAGTTCTGCCAAATCGATCTGCGCATACCAAATTTGAAGTGCCGATAATTTACTGTATTCCAACATATGTCTTTTATAACTGTCGGCCACATTCCAGGCAAATTCTTTACAGGTTTTATTAGAGAAATTTCTCCATCTTCCGGCAATGACAAAACTTGCCGCCAGCCTTTTTAAATCCCATTCCCACGGTCCTGGAAATGTTTCATCAAAATCATTAATATCAAAAACCAGCTGACGTTCGGGTGTTGCAAATCCTCCAAAATTCATTAAATGACAATCGCCGCACAGCTGAAGATCAATTCCCGTATTGGGCGTTTGTGCCAGATCAGCGGCCATAATTGCAGCAGCCCCTCTAAAAAATGCAAATGGTGATTCCATCATTCGGCTATATCGAATGGGTAATAAACTCTCTATTCTTCCAATACTGGTTTTAATTAGAATTTCAACCGGATCTTCGCGGTCTTCTTTAGGGTTCCATTCCTGATGAACTGAGCGGGGCGTCATTTTTCTGACAGCAGCACCTTTATCAAAACGTTTTGCTTTTGATGCCGCAGGGTCAAATCTGTTTTCGCTTTCTTTAAATTCGTCAGTCATAGCTTCTTAATTTTCTTTTCTTTTAAAAGGCAAATCTGTCGTGAGTGTAACTCTGATCGTATGGTTCATTCGGCTAAGACCACTTTCGGTATCAGGAGATTTCCAAAAGATCTGATTCATATATCCCAGTTCCATTCTAATTTCCCTGCGTTTGTCCAGACTGTATGCCGTTCCCAAATACAACCGGTTTTGATCCAGATAATTTTCATTACCACTTGCCGCATTGGTTCTTATATGAACCTCATCATACACAACGGCAGCCCATCTCTGTTTAAACCACAATTGATACCGAACCTGATATCGAAACGTATTTTCGAATTTGTAATAATCAAAATGATCACTTGTACTAGCAGGATCATCTTTTCGTCCTAACCAGCGTTGTTCCATCCTAAAACGTTGTGACCAGACTTCATTTCCTTCTTTCTTAACAATACGCCAGATAAATTGCTCGTATATCCTGTAATCCGGGTTGTTGTAAGGCAATGAAACTTCATCATAAGGCAAATCCCATTGGTAGGCAACACCCGCCCCTAATCGGTTTCCGTTTTTAAGATAATAATTGGCTCCGGCCCTGTAAAAAGAACCCTGAAGTTCTGATACAAAATCATTTCCTTTTGAATATCCTTCCAGTAATAATCCCCATCTTCCGTCTTCTTTAAAAGGCAAATACATTTCGTACCCCACCCAGGCAGCAACATTTTGCGCCATTTTTTGAGCGTTTGTTTTCACGCCAAAAAGCGCAAATACAATTAAGGTAAACAGCGTTGTAGAAATATTGGCACTCTTCATTTATTACAAGTAGATCAATTTTTACAATTACTTCAATAACTATTCTGAATTATTATTAGGCAACCTAATTATTTCACTTCCTTAATAGATTCTTTTGAAGGCAATTCGCCATCCATTTTTATTTCAGTTCCGGATGAAGAAGCTGATGCAGTCGTTTCATTTATTGTTGTCTTTTTTTCGCATCCAACAGCTAAAATTAAAAATGAAGCAGCTAAAAAAATAAGCGATTTCTTTTTCATGGAATTTGTTTTTGGAAGTTATAATTAACTATTTCTTTTCTTCAATAGGAGCCGGAAACCATTGTCCGTCAAGAACCGGTTTTTTCGAAACATACATCCTGAAAGTTAACGCAAAACCTTTTCCTGCAGGAGTGGGTAACCAGTTGCTTTCTATTGCTCCTTTAGGCAATGACGAAGCGAGCCAGATACTCAATGATCCGTCAGGATTTTTCTTTAAACCAGAAACATTGTTCAGATTGTATCTTTTTAATTTATTATCTACTACTCTGTAATCCGGAACGCTGTATAAGGTCACAGACCAAAATGCATTGACTTCTGAATCCGGAAGTGCCTCTTTAGGAAACTTGATTTCATAGACTTTATCGCCACTTAATAATTGCTTATTGGTATCCATAAGTCCAACGAAATAAATGGCTTCTTCTATCCGGTTAGCCCATAGCCCTCCATAATTGATAATATCACGAGCCAATATATCATCACCAAAATTACCTGCAGCATACGATACTGACCATCCGCCTTTTTGGGTTCCAAAACCTTTTGCACCAGATAAGAAGGTAGGGATTGCTTTGGTTTTTATAATTTCATCGACATGTGTTTTAGCTTTATCCTCTTTTTTGCGATACGCTTCAACAGCAGCAACTTTTGCCTGATATTCTTTTGATTTTGGCATTACATCGGGATAAGATGCGATTACTTCATCTGCCTTGTCAAATATTTCAGCACCAATTGGTTTTTTAGGACTAAAATCAGGAATAGTAATTGGCGGCGCGACTTTGATTCCGTCAGGAACGTCAAATGTAAATTGCTTTTGAAGTTTTTGTGCAATAGCCGGAGTTCCTTTCAACTCTACTCTTGCCAGCATTTTTACTTTTTCTGATGGCAATTCGATTTTTACTGCTCCTGCGGGAATCGTTGGATTAGATCCTTTTAATACCAAAGCAAATTTTCCGTAAGGGGTCTTAGGAAAATTACGTTCGTTGATATTTACAATTACTTCTCCCCAACCGTCTAATAATTGTGCCGTATAATAACGCCCTTCGATTTTAGGAACATTCAGAATTACGGCATGATCTTTATCAACAGCAATCCAGGCTTCCAGATAAGCAACATCAAGATTTGGATTCACAAACTGTGCTGACCCAAGCGGATTGTATTTGATTTTATTATACCCTGCTTTTTCTACATTGATATCATGATTCTCCTGTTGGATTACGAGATATCTCGCATATAAATAAATATAGGCATCGACAATATCCTGATCTGCGGGAGCTGCAGTTGTTTCTGAAGCTGCAGTTGTGGTATCTTTAGTTGCTGTTTCTTTTTTGCAACTAATAAACAGGGCTACCGCAACTAGTATAAGAAGTGATTTTTTCATGGAAGTGATTTTTTAAATGGAAACTTTTTTACGAACCCGGAAATACAAAAGCCACTACGGCTCTTAATCCCCAATCAGGTCTGCTTTCATGCGGGCCTACAATTGGAATTAATGGCATAACGGCAAACTGAACCACCTGATCACCTAATTTAGTAACCGCACCTATTGATGGATTTAGGGAAATCATTGTTGTATTGGCTTCCCAGTTTTGGGTAATCTCTGCATTGACACCTAAACTTGCCCCGCTTTTGTAACTGTGTGAAAGGAAAATTTGTGTGTAAAAGCTATTAAAATCGGCACGGTCTTCATTTCCTGCCACAGACCAAATTTGATTGGCTAAAAAACCCACAGAAAGTCCTTTTCCCTGATGCATAACCAATACACTTGGTCCTACACCAAATTTTTCTGTTCCTAAAAATTTATCAGTAGCAGTTGGTATCAAAAATGCAGGTCCGAATCCAAAAATAATTCCCTTTGTTTTAGGAGCAAAAAAAGCGGTTACGGTCGCGTCACTTAAACCAAATTGATGGGTGTTTTCTCCCGTAATATCACGTTGATCTACTACAGGAAGAATGTAACGGGTAATTAAATTTAAATTATCACTTAATTTAAAAGGAACTACAGGTTGTATGTTTATTGTATATTTTGATCCGTTATAAGGACCAATACCATAATTAAGATTGTTTTGTAACGGAACACTAATTAAACTCGCCACAGGATTTGCTAATTTGTCTGCCAGTTCCTGTGCACTTGCTCCCGCTTTTGCCGGTTCTTCCTGTGCAAACAGAACAAAGCTTAAGAGTAAAAAAGTTATACTAAAAAATAATTTAACGCTATTCTGTGCTATTGTAGATTTCATAATCATGTACTTTAAGAGATTTATTAATCATGCTGAAAAAATTAAAAACGAAACAAATTCCAACTTGTAAAAGTTGTTTCATTTTTACTTCTCACTAATTCAAATTATTTATCCGGAAATATTTTCTTCCAGTCATCTTTTATACTGATTACATGATACTTATACTTAGCTGCAGTATTTAAGGATAGATTATCTTTTTCCTGATAACTGTATTCTCTGGCTTCATCATTGTGGTTGACTATCATTTGAAATGAAGGGTACTTGCTTCCTGATGAGTATCTCAACATGGCCAGATCACCTGCTCCGCCTTCGTTTCCACAAGCAAAAACAGGACGTTGTCCAATATGCAATTGTATGCCAACAGGTTTTCCTTCTTTATCATTTAAAAGATCCAAAGCTGGTTCTCTTTGAATGCTGTTTGTTGCATCATCAAATTTGTATTTGAAAGAAGTTCCTACTACCTGATCTTTTGGAATACCATAAAAATCCTGTGATATTGAACGAACTAATTCTACGGTTCCTCCGGTTACAATAAAAGTTTTAAATCCGTTTGCACGCAGATAGTCCAACAACTCTAATTGCGGCTGATATCTAATTTGTTTTAACGGAACATTTTTTCCCGGATATTTGGCTCCTGTAAAAAATTCTTTTGCTGCCGCTTCAAACTCATCTTCGGTCATGCCGGTATGGGTTGCAGCCACTAAATCGATCAGTGCTTTCTCACCTCCTGTTTCAAAATACGTTTTATCTTTTTCGACAACGGCTTTGAAAGGTTGTTTTTGTGCTAATTCGGGTTTTGCTTCGACCATTTTCTTTACTCTGTAAAAAGCAAATAATTCCTGAACATAGGGTTTTTCAGCCCAAAGTGTTCCATCATTATCAAAAGTGGCGATTCTGTCTTCTATTGGAATAAAATCCGGACTTCCTTTTTTGGTTACTTTGGTTACATAAGCAATAATTTCTTTTTTTAAAGCACTCTCATTCCAGCTTGGCAGCGGATCTGAGTTTTTTGTAAAATTTACAGGGTTTGAAGGAGGTACTGTTGTAGCGCTATCAGCTTTATGAAATGAAACCAGTAACAATAAAAATAGGGGCAATATATATATTTTTCTATACATGATATTGATTTTTCAAGTTATGGAATAGCTTGAGTTATGAGGTAACTCAAGCTATTTTATTTCCTAATGATATTTTTATTTTTTCTTTGGAGCTGCCTGAGATCCTTTCAACTGACCTTGTAGTTTAATGGCATCCAATGTTTCTTCCATAATAGTAGCCGGAGAGAAACTTGGCGGTATGGCTCTTGGAGGATATTCTTTAAACGTTCCGGCAAATTCTGCTACTTCAGCAATAAAATCATAGCCATAGTAAACGTGATTTAAAATCCAGTCCCAATACGTATTAGACGTGATATCGGCTCTTTCGTATGGATCCTGGTACAAATTATACATTTTTTGCAAACGTAATTTGGTAAAAGGCTCTGCCCAGACCTCTAAAGTTCCAGGAGAACGTTGTTCAGCAAAAACGGATTTATAATCTCCTTTTCTCATCGCTACCAGTAATCCATCATCATCAGAGTAGAAAAATTTATTTCTTGCACTTTTTGGGCTTTTTCCTTCTAAATATGCTGACTGATCATAGCCATCTAAGTGTACTTTATAAGTAATACCATTGGCTTTGTACCCTGTTAGTAATTTTTTTGTCAAATCTGGTTCTCCGGCAATAGCAGCCAAAGTTGGCATCCAGTCATTGTGCGCCATTAATTGATCACTAATTTGTCCCGGTTTAATATGTCCCGGCCAGCGAACAACACATGGTACGCGAAAAGCTCCTTCCCAGTTGGTGTCTTTCTCAGAACGGAATGGTGTCATTGCCGCATCAGGCCAGCTGTTCATGTGAGGTCCATTATCCGAAGAATAGACTACGATCGTATTATTAGCAATTCCTAAATCGTCTAATGCTTTTAAAAGTTCCCCAACAGTCATATCGTGCTCGATCATACCGTCGATATATTCACTGTCACCATGTGTGTATTTCCCTCTGTGTTCAGGTCTTACGTGGGTACGCAAGTGCATACGGGTAGCATTGTACCATACAAAAAATGGTTTTCCGGCAGCATTTTGTCTTTTGATATAATCAATAGCTGCAGCAGATGTTTCATCATCTATAGTTTCCATTCTCTTTTTAGTAAGAGGCCCTGTATCTTCTATTCTTTGTTTCCCTATTTTTCCAAAACGAGGATCTACTGTTGCATCATCTGTACTTGTTGCTGTACATTTTAAAACACCGCGAGGCCCGAATTTATTAAAGAAAGCAGGATCTTTAGGATAATCTGCCAATTCCGGTTCTTCTGAAGCATTCAAGTGATATAAACTTCCAAAATATTCATCAAATCCATTTACTGTTGGCAAATTCTCGTTTCGATCTCCTACGTGGTTTTTACCAAATTGCCCTGTAGCATAACCTAAATTTTTCATGATTCCGCCAATCGAAGGATCTAACTGATTCATACCCATTGGAGCACCAGGAAAGCCTACTTTAGTCAAACCCGTACGAATACCTTGCTGACCAGTTAATAAAGCAGCACGTCCCGCGGTACAGCTTTGTTCTCCGTAATAATGAAGAAATTTTATCCCTTCATTAGCAATACGATCAATATTAGGTGTTTGATATCCCATTAGACCATTACTATAAGCGCTAATATTACTTATACCAATATCATCTCCCCAAATAATTAACACATTGGGCTTTTTTGTATCCTGCGCGTGTATTTCAGTTATTGAAAAACAAGCTAATGCAAATAGCATTATCGAATTTCTAAATCCATTTTTAAGTCTACTTTGTTTCATGGTAATAAAATTTGTTAATAATTCTTATCAATTTAAAATACAGGAAAAACACTACTAATTAAAAGTGGTATTGATAGTTTTTAATTTTAGTGGTATTAACTTTTTGAAATTATCGCCCAGGGTATTTGCGACAAAATTTTCTTAACTTTTTTTTATGATTCTCAAAATTAACCAATAAAAAACTGACTAATAGCAATTTAAAGGCGAGAGCTTGTTTCATTTTATAACTTGCAACATCAAATTAGTACTGTTTTACTATTAGATGTATGTATTTATCTAACATAATGTTGATTCTGTAACTTTGTGTAGTTAATTATACAGCTAACATTGATTAATACTATCAGACTGAAAATCAATAGTTTGAAAAATAATGCAAGAAAAAAGCTAAAAAAAGTGTTTCTGCGGAACAAATATACACAGATGAAGCTTTAAGACTACAATTTTTTAACAATTATTTTATATTTTTCCTGTTAAAAAAAAGAATAATAAAAAAAGGTTCTGTCAGGGCTCTCTATTGACGTATAGTAAGAGAAAAAGGAATTAATTAAACAAAAAAAAACCATCAAAAAATTTGATGGTTTTTATATAAATAAGGAAGCAGGGAATTATTCTATTTCAGAAACTCTCATAGTGTTTACCATTCCTTTATCTTTAATTGGCATTGCAGCAAGATTGATTAAATAATCTCCTTTTACAGCATACCCTTTTTGAACTGCGATTTCATTTACATCAGTTACAGTATCATCTGTACTTTCGTCTTTATCATAGAAGTATGATTTTACTCCCCATAATAAATTCAATTGTGTTAAGATTCTTTTGTTTGAAGTAAATACTAAAATATGTGCCGATGGTCTCCACGCTGAAATTTGAAAAGCTGTATAGCCACTGTTTGTTAAAGTACAAATGGCTTTAGCTTTGATTTCATTTGCTAATAAAGCTGCCTGGTGACAAACTGTTTTAGTAACAAAACGTTTTGTTTTAATTTGTGGTGTGTTTTGTGGAACCTGAATAAGCGGAGAATCTTCAACAGCCTCACAAATCTGGGTCATTTTCTGGATTACCTGTACCGGATAGTTTCCTGTAGCAGTTTCTCCGGATAGCATTACAGCATCAGCTCCATCCATTACAGAGTTGGCAACGTCGTTTACTTCTGCTCTTGTTGGCGTTAAACTTGTAATCATAGTTTCCATCATTTGTGTGGCAACGATAACAGGTATTCTCGCAGTTTTAGCTCTACGGATCAGGTCTTTTTGAACCAATGGTACTTCATGAGCAGGAAGTTCAACTCCTAAATCTCCACGGGCTACCATTAAAGCATCACAATAAGCTATAATTTTATCCATGTTCTCAAGAGCTTCCGGCATTTCAATTTTAGCAACAATTGGAATTTTATATTCTGAATGCTTCGCAATTAATTCCTGCAAATCTTGTAAATCACGAGGTGTTTTTACAAATGAAAGTGCAATCCAGTCTACTTTTTGCTCAATAGCAAAAATAGCATCTGCAATATCTTTTTCAGTTAAAGCCGGTAAAGAAATTTTAGTGTTTGGAAGATTAACCCCTTTTTTAGATTTTAATTCTCCACCCTGAATTACTACAGCCGTAACTTCTGTTTTTTTATCTGTTGTCAGAATTTCAAAAATCAATTTACCATCGTCAAGCAAAATACGCTCTCCAGGATTAACATCATTTGGAAAATTCTGATATTTCATGAACACTTTTTGAGCTGTTCCCACAATATCTTCTGCAGTCGTAAAAGTGATAACATCACCATCGTTTACTACGGTTCCTTCTTCCATTACCCCAACTCTAAGTTTTGGTCCCTGCAAATCTCCAAGAATTGCTGTAGTGTAACCAAACTCTTCGTTAAGTCCTCTAATAATATTAATCTTTTCTTTTACTCCTTCGTAATCAGCATGCGAAAAATTAACCCTAAACACATTAACCCCTGCATCGATCATATCTTTGATAATCTCTCTCGTACCACATGCAGGACCAAGTGTAGCGACAATTTTGGTTTTCTTGTTTGTTAACATTGTTTTTAAAAAATTAGATTGTTTTTTGATTTTATTTTATCTGTATCTACGGCATAAATAGCCGCAATACTTTCGATTGTATTTAATTGTTGTTGAATTTCTGAAAAATCGACAGCCTCTTCGCTATTCTCTATTTTCAGGAAAAAATCTACTTTTTTGAATTCAGGAAGTAAATGAATTGTTGTTGAAACCTCACTTGTCTCATTGGAAAACAAATCTTGAGAATCATTTTTACTCGCTGAAATGATCTCATTTTTATTCTGAATTAAATTCCATGAAACTGCTTTTTCGGCATCATAATAATAAAATCTCGAAAAATTTGCCTCGCCTTCTTTAGTTTGAGCATGGATCTCGTTTTTGCTCTTACTTAAGTTTATCGGAAGGTTTTTATTGATAAAATAAGCCAATCTATAATCTTCTAATGAAGTATGAATTGCCATTAAATAATAATCAATTTCGTCAAATTCGTCTAAATCCAATCTATGAATAGCCATGTCATGAAAAATCAAGTTGTAAATATACTATTTCTAACGGAGCATCTATAGTTAAGATGTGCTTGTTTTTGTTAATTTATAAACGAAAACGTTATAGCTTTAAGATAGTTACCGCTATTTTGTAGCTATTTCTTGTCTATTTTCTCCTGAAATGCAAAATAAGCTCTTTGTGATGCTTTCTCTTCTGCTTTCTTTTTTGAAGTTGCCCGCGCTCTTGCGATTACTTTATCGTCTATACTTAATTTAACACCAAACAAACGTTGGCCGTCGATACCGTTATCTTCAAAAATATCATAATGAAAGATTCTCTTTTCTTTCTGACACCATTCGATAACCAAGCTCTTGTAACTAATTACTTTTCCTTCGAGCCTTGCAATATCAACGTAAGGGGTAATGACTCTTTTTTGAATAAACTTTTCGCAAAATGCATACCCTTTATCCAAATAAATAGCTCCTATTAAGGACTCAAAAATATTACCATGAATATTTTCTCCAAAATGCTGAATAGGCACTTTACTTTCTACAAAGCGAACTAAATTTAAATCTTTACCTAATTCATTCAAATGTTCACGGCTTACAATTTTCGAACGCATTTTGGTCAAATAACCTTCGTCGCCATTTGGCGCTTTATTAAACAAATGTGCGGCAATAACAGCACTTAACATCGCATCCCCTAAAAACTCCAATCTTTCGTAATTGATCGGGTGTCCTGATTCGTCTAATTTATTCGAAGATCTGTGTGTAAATGCTTTCTTATAATAATCGATCGTAGCCGGTGAAAAACCAACTATTTTCTGAATAGTGTCAAAAAAAATCCCGTCTTCTAGAGAACGGGATTTAGAAAATATTTTTTTGATAATATTCATATACAGAAATTAGTCAACTAATTTTTTAAACAATACACAAGCATTGTGTCCACCAAAACCAAATGTGTTGCTCATAGCAACATTTACTTCTCTTTTTTGAGGTTTGTTTAAAGTAAGGTTCAATGACGGATCAATGTTTTCGTCAACCACAGTATGGTTAATTGTTGGAGGAACGATACCGTGTTGCATCGCTAAAATAGAAGCAATTGCTTCAATAGCTCCGGCAGCACCAAGTAAGTGTCCTGTCATTGATTTGGTAGAGTTGATATTAATATTTTTTGCATGTTCGCCAAAAACAGCACTAATTGCTTTTAATTCGGCTACATCTCCTAACGGAGTAGAAGTTCCGTGAGTATTGATATGATCAACATCTTCAGGGTTCATTCCGGCATCTCTTAATGTATTTTTCATTACTGCAATAACTCCAATTCCTTCCGGATGTGGTGCAGTTAGATGGTAGGCATCAGATGACATTCCGCCTCCGCCAATTTCGCAATAAATTTTTGCGCCCCTGGCCTTAGCATGTTCGTATTCTTCCAGAACCAAAGCTCCTGCTCCTTCTCCTAAAACGAAACCATCTCTGGTTGCATCAAAAGGTCTTGAAGCCGTTTCCGGACTTTCGTTTCTTGTAGATAAAGCGTGCATCGAGTTAAAACCTCCCATACCTGCAATAGTAATGGCAGCTTCTGATCCTCCTGATACAATAACATCACACATTCCTAAACGAATGTAGTTGAAAGCATCAATTAAAGCATTTGCAGAAGATGCACATGCAGAAACAGTAGTATAATTAGGCCCCATATAGCCATTACGCATAGAAATGTGCGCAGGTGCAATATCGGCAATCATTTTAGGAATAAAAAACGGATTGAATTTTGGAGTTCCATCTCCTTTAGCATAATAAATAACTTCTTCCTGAAAAGTTTCTAAACCACCAATTCCTGCTCCCCAGATAACACCTACTCTTGTTTTGTCGATATTATCATCAGTAAGTCCGGCATCCTTAATAGCTTCATCACTTGCAGCAACAGCGTATTGAGCGAATTTATCTAATCTACGAGATTCCTTGCGATCCATGTAATCTTCAATATTGAAGTTTTTTACTTCACAGGCAAATTTCGTTTTATGCTTCTCTGTATCATAATACGTGATAGGAGCAGCTCCGCTAACCCCATTCACAAGTGCTTCCCAGTAATCCTGGATATTATTCCCTATCGGAGTAAGAGCACCTAATCCTGTTACAACAACTCGCTTTAACGTCATAAATATGTGTTTTGTACTTTAAACAAATAAAACCCACGCTTTCTTAACTGTATTGTTTACTTAAGAGCCATGGGTATTACAATATAAATATATCTTTTTGATTGAAAACCAATCGAAATTTAAATTTTAAAAAAAATAATAACACCCGACTCTTAAAAATTACAAAGCTCAAAAATCAAATTCCAATTTTGGAATTTAGAATTTCAAAAATTGGGGTTTTTAGAAATCGGGTGTGGTATTATTATTTTTTAGCTTCCTCGATATAAGAAATAGCTTGACCAACAGTAGCAATGTTTTCTGCTTGATCGTCTGGAATTTGAATATCAAATTCTTTTTCGAATTCCATAATAAGCTCAACAGTGTCTAATGAGTCAGCTCCCAAATCATTAGTGAAGCTTGCTTCTGTTACAACTTCGTTTTCGTCAACACCTAATTTGTCTACGATAATCGCTTTTACTCTTGATGCAATGTCTGACATAATCTTTAATTTTAGAATTTAATTTGTTGGCAAAAATAAAAAACTTTATTTTAAAACAACTATTTAGTTTATAAATGTAACACTAATTTATAAAATTAATTTCAAGAAAGCCCTTTTAATACTATTTATTTTCGATTTTTATTCCGTTTTTTGCATTCTCAAAATAAGTTTCATTATGAAAAAAATTATCGTTTTTGCCTCAGGATCAGGAAGTAATGCTGAAAATATAATAAAATATTTTGCAAAAAGCAAAATTGCCAAAGTCGTTTCGGTTTTTACGAATAATGCTTCGGCAAAAGTCATCGAAAGAGCAAAAAATCATCAGATTCCGGTCGAAATCTTCTCAAAAAACGAACTTTTAGAACGAAATGTTTTACAAAAAATACAGGAAATCGCCCCGGATATGATAGTTCTGGCAGGTTTCTTATTGCAATTTCCGGAAAATATAATTGAACAATATCCACACAAAATCATTAATATTCACCCGGCCCTTTTACCTAATTATGGCGGTAAAGGAATGTACGGCATGCACATACACCGTGCTATAGTAAACAATAAGGAAAAAGAAACCGGAATCTCTATTCATTATGTTAATGAAAATTATGACGAAGGAGCGATTATTTTTCAGAAAAATGTAGCCCTCACAGATGATGACACCCCTGAAACAGTAGCCGAAAAAATTCACGAACTGGAGCAAAAGTATTTTCCGGAAATTATTTCAAGATTATTAGAAGAATAGATCCGTTAGATGGTTAGACTTCTAAGATCGTCAGACTATTAAATATAGCCTTTAATGAATTCAAAAAAGCCGAACATCCAAAATCTAAGAAATCTAAAATCCTAAAATCTAAGAAGTCTAAAAAAAATGAATCACGAAGTACATATATATACTGATGGCGCTGCAAAAGGAAATCCCGGAAACGGAGGTTATGGCGTAGTGATGGAACTGGTTGGAACACCACATAAAAAAGAATTTTACGAAGGTTTTCGGCTTACTACCAATAATAGAATGGAGCTTTTAGCGGTAATTGTGGGTCTGGAAAAATTAAAAAACCCCAACATGAAAGTTTTGGTTGTTTCAGATTCTAAATACGTAATTGATTCTGTGGTAAAAAAATGGGTTTTTGGCTGGGAGAAAAAAAACTATACCGGCAAAAAAAACCCCGATCTCTGGAAACGTTTTTTAATTGTTTACCGCAAACACCAGGTGGACTTTAAATGGATTAAAGGACACAACAACCACCCGCAAAACGAACGCTGCGATGAACTGGCTGTTATGGCCTCTATGCAAAAAAACCTTTCCGTAGATGTTTACTATGAAACCATCGGTTCAAAATCATAACACAAAAGGCGTCGAAAACAATTGTTTCCGGCGCCTTATAATCGTTATTGAAGATACTAACTTAAACGTTTTACTTACTCTTTATCTAAATCTTTTGCTCTGTGAAACCCCACAAGCAAACCCACCCCTGACATGGTAATGATCGTTGCCGGATAAATTACATCTGAATTCATTTGTGTGTAAGTCGAAAGAAATAAAGCGATAAAAAATCCAAGTCCAATTCCGATTAAAAGAAAAGCGGTATTCAGAATAAAGATTTTCCAAACCGGAACTCCATTTGTTTTTCCTTTTAAAAAGATACTGGCATCGACCCCTTTTTCTATAAGCGCCAAACGCTCTCTGTTTCTTGTTGAATAAATAAGATAGACGATTCCGAAGATCATTAAGAAAAGACTGATTGGTACTAAAATTTGTGCTCCCATAATTTTTATGTTTTTATAATTGATTGATACCCCATATGACGACAGTTTTTGAATTGAGGTTACAACTTTCACTAAAAAATTTCAATTTCTAAGCTCCAAACTCCAAAACTTACTGAATATCAGTTAATTTTGAGTTTAAAATTGTTTTTAATGAAACCATAAATCTTTATGTATAGTAACATAATCTTGTGATCTCGATTTCTATGATAAAAAATCCGTTTTAATCCGTGTTTTCGCGAAGCGAATCTGCGTCATCCGCGTTCAATATTAGCGATTTGCTTTGCGGAATTTCTAGTGCGATTTCTCGTTCCCCGAAATGACAAAAATGCGCAGGCCAACTTTAAAATTGGAATTTGGACTCGAGCGCTAGCGAACAGGCGAAGCAATTTAAAAAAATTGAAATTTATTTATTTATTTTAAAATTCTTGTAACCTAAACACAGAACGTGTCGTCTTACCCAATATGAGTACAATAAGCGATCAATATTATATCGATAAAATCCTGCAGGGTGAGACCAATGCTTTTGCCGTGCTGGTCGATCGTTATAAGGATATGATCTTTTCATTGGCCCTTAAAATGATTAAGAACAGAGAAGAAGCCGAAGAGGTCGCACAAGATACTTTTATCAAAGCGTATAATTCTTTAAGTAAGTTTAAAGGCGATTCTAAATTTTCGACCTGGATTTATAAAGTAGCTTACAATACATGTTTAGATCGTTTGAAAAAAAACAAAAAAGAAGACAACAATATTTCAATAGATGAATTTTCGGCACATTTAATTAAAACAATGGACAATGCCTTAAGTGCTTTAGAAGATAAAGAACGAAAGCAAACGATTCAAAATTGTTTGAATTTATTACCAAGAGAAGAGAATTTCTTGCTAACTTTATTTTATTTTGAAGATCAGAATTTAGAAGAAATTGGAAAGATCATGAATATTAATGCTAATAATGTTAAGGTAAAATTATTTAGAAGCCGACAAAAATTAGCCGTAATTTTGAAAAAGCAATTAGAACCAGAAATAATAGAATGTTATGAAAGAGAGCGATAAAAATATAGAAAATCTAATTGATAAAATGATGGCCGAAACTACTTTGGAATCACCATCATTTGACTTTACCTCAAAAATAATGTCTCAGGTTTTAGTGGCCGAAAAAAGCAAAATAAAAACTTACAAACCTTTAATCTCTAAAACAACCTGGATATTTATTGGTATAAGTGTAATTGCTTTAACCCTTTATTCTGTGTATTCAAATAATGATATTTCTAATTCTGAAACAGCTCAAGTATATTTAGACAAAGCTTCTGACCTGTTTTCAGGAATTCATTTTTCTAAAAATCTACTTTATGCTTTATTAGTCGTTCCTTTTATGGTTTTAATTCAGATTGGGGTTTTGAAAAATTATTTTGACAAGAAGTATGAGTTGTAGAATTATTTAAAAGAATCTTCTCTTTTTATAATATAGTCAATTCCAAGATAACAATCTTCGCTTACATCATATCTGTTTATAAATAGCAAATATACTATTGTGAGATATTCGTTAGTTTTTAGATTTGATTTATTGAGTTCAATTTCATTTTTTCTTTGTGATGGTTTTGAGTATTTTTTTAGAAATTTATCAAATCCTAAATCTGAATATTCTTTTTCTATTTTTTGATTTAATGTAAACCTTTTTGGATATGTTGGATTTTTAAATAGTTTTTTATCCAAAACAAAACCATCATTTAAAACTGCATTTAAAAACTCTTTGAAAGATTTGAATCTTTTAGAATAATCCTCTTTATAAAAGAAAAATAACTCATCGCCATTTATCAAAATAATTTCATCACTATTTACACCAAAATATAAATCCGTAAACGATACTGGTGGAGGTGGTAATCTAACAATTCCATTTTTAACTTCTCCTCGATCAGCCAACTTCTCAATCATTTCTTCAGAAAAACTGGGCTCTTTTCTTTCACAGGAAATCAAAAAACAAAGCAACAGCAATAAGGTTATAATTTTATCCATGAATGAAATCTGACATTTCAACAAATCTAACTAAAATCTTCAACTCATTTTTCGAAAATAAATATTGTATTTTAAATCGAAAAAACATATTTTAAGCACTCAGAGGAATCAAATTTAATTCACTCATTTACAATAGTTTTAGCCCCGAAAACGATATTCTTTTTTTATGAAAATTTTGAGAACCTAAACCGTTGCAATATTGTAACTTATGAAGTATCTTTGCACCCTAATTCGAAATTCATAAAATGAATAAATTATTGATTGTTGGAACGGTTGCTTTCGACGCGATTGAAACTCCTTTCGGAAAAACAGATAAAATATTAGGTGGTGCTGCAACGTATATTGGTTTATCGGCATCATTTTTTAACTTACAATCGGCCATTGTTTCTGTAGTTGGTGACGATTTTCCTCAAGAACATTTAGATCTTTTGACTTCAAAAAATATTGATATCTCCGGTATCGAAATTGTAAAAGGCGGTAAAACCTTTTTCTGGAGCGGTTTATACCACAACGATCTAAATTCAAGAGACACTCTTGTAACGGAATTAAACGTTTTGGCTGATTTTCAACCAAAAGTTCCTCAAAACTACAAAGATGCTGATGTTGTGATGTTAGGAAACTTACATCCTTTAGTACAAAGCAGTGTTTTAGATCAAATGGAGAAAAAACCAAAATTAGTAGTTTTAGACACTATGAACTTTTGGATGGATTGTGCTTTACCTGAATTATTAGATGTAATTAAACGTGTAGACGTTATTACAATCAATGACGAAGAAGCAAGACAACTTTCAGGTGAATATTCATTAGTAAAAGCAGCCAACAAAATCCAGGAATTGGGACCAAAATACGTGGTGATCAAAAAAGGAGAACACGGCGCACTTTTATTCCATAACAGAGAAGTATTCTTTGCACCGGCTTTACCATTAGAAGATGTTTTTGATCCAACAGGAGCAGGAGACACTTTTGCAGGTGGTTTTTCAGGATTCATTGCACAAAGTGAAAACATTTCGTTTGGCAATATGAAAAATGCGATTATCTACGGATCAAATTTAGCTTCATTTTGTGTAGAGAAATTTGGAACCGAAAGGATGGAAACCTTAAGCAAGGCCGAAGTAGCAATTCGATTACAACAGTTTAAGTCGTTAACACAGTTCGACATAGAAATATAATGCCCGAAAGCCTCGATAACACGGGGCTTTTTTATTACGTTAATACACACAACTTACAACAACACAAATACAAAAAACAATGAGCGACGCTTTAAAACACGAATGTGGTATAGCCTTAGTTAGACTTCTTAAACCGCTTGAATATTACAAAGAAAAATACGGAACTGCTTTTTACGGGATACAAAAAATGTATCTTATGATGGAGAAGCAACACAACCGTGGTCAGGATGGTGCCGGATTTGCAAGCATCAAATTAGATGTTGAGCCGGGACAACGTTACATCAGCAGAGTTCGTTCTAATCATTCTCAACCAATACAGGATGTCTTCAAACAGATCAATGACCGTATCAATGAAGAATTAACTGCAAAACCTGAAATTGCAGACGACATAAACAAAATCAAAGCAGAAATTCCGTACGTGGGCGAATTGTTTTTAGGGCACGTTCGTTACGGAACTTTTGGAAAAAACAGTATTGAAAGCGTACACCCGTTTTTACGTCAGAGTAACTGGATGCACCGCAATCTAATTTTGGCAGGTAACTTTAACATGACGAATGTTAAAGAACTTTTCGAAAACTTAGTAGAGCTTGGACAACATCCAAAAGAAATGGCGGATACCGTTACAGTTATGGAAAAAATTGGTCACTTCTTAGACAAAGAAGTAATGCAACTTTACCAGGACTGCAAACAAGAAGGCTACTCCAAAAGAGAAGCTTCTCCCGTAATTGCAGAACGATTGGATATTGCAAAAATACTTACCCGCTCCGCTAAAAATCTTGACGGTGGTTATGCCATGGCAGGACTATTAGGACACGGAGACGCCTTTGTATTTAGAGATCCTGCAGGAATTCGTCCGGCTTATTTTTACCAGGATGACGAAGTTGTTGTTGTAGCTTCTGAAAGACCTGTTATTCAAACGGTATTCAACGTTCCATTTGAAAGCGTTCAGGAAATCGATCCGGGAAATGCTTTAATTATTAAGAAAAGCGGAAAAGTTTCGATGCAACAAATTTTGGAACCAACGGTAAAGAAAGCCTGCTCATTTGAAAGAATCTATTTCTCAAGAGGAAGTGATGCCGAAATTTATCAGGAACGTAAAAATTTAGGAAAATTAATTTTACCTGCTGTACTTGAATCAATTGACAGCGATACAGACAATACTGTTTTCTCTTATATCCCGAATACAGCCGAAACTTCATTTTACGGTTTAGTTGAAGCAGCTCAGGATTTCCTGAACCAAAGAAAAAACAATTATATTTTAGCCAACAGAAATACCCTTACAGCTGAAACGCTACAAGAATTATTGGCCGTTAAAATCCGTACCGAAAAAGTAGCGATTAAAGATGCTAAACTTAGAACCTTTATTACTGAGGATAGCAGCCGTGACGATTTAGTCGCTCACGTTTACGATGTAACTTACGGAGTGATCAAACCAACCGATAATTTGGTTATCATTGATGACAGTATCGTTCGTGGTACAACACTTAAAATGAGCATCATTAAAATGATGGATCGTTTAAATCCTAAACGTATTGTAATTGTTTCATCGGCACCACAAATTCGTTATCCTGATTGTTACGGAATTGACATGGCAAAACTAGAAGGCCTTGTAGCTTTTAGAGCGGCACTGGCTTTATTAAAAGAAAGAAACCTATACCATATAGTAGACGAAGTTTACGCAAAATGCAAAGCCCAGGAGAACTATGTAGATAGTGATGTAGTAAATTACGTTACAGCAATTTACGACCAGTTTACGCCTGAAGAGATTTCAGATAAAATTGCCGAAATGCTAAGTTCACCTGAAATCAATGCCGAAGTAAAAATCATTTTCCAAAAAGTAGAAGATTTGCATATTGCTTGTCCTAAAAATCTTGGAGACTGGTACTTTACAGGAGATTATCCAACTCCCGGAGGGAATCGTGTAGTAAACAGGGCTTTCATGAATTTTTACGAAGGAAAAGACGCCAGAGCGTATTAATAAAATACTAACAAAAGGTTAATTTGTGCATTTCATCGGTTTTTTTTGCCGTTCGTCCTATATGTTTGGTAAAAATGAAAAGCTACAATACTTTTGAAATACCATAACATTAGTAGGTTAAGTTTATGGTAGATTTGGGGCAAAAAGGGTGGAAGTAATTCCACCTTTTTTATTGGAATAAACTCAAGTATTTCAATTTTAAAGAATTATATTCCTTTTGTCGAATATATTGACCATTCGTCTGAAAAGTTTTTTTAATAAAAATAGCTGCCATACTTTTACTAAACCATAACATTAGTAGGTTAAGTTTATGGTAGATTTGGGGCAAAAAAGGTGGAAGAGATTCCGCCTTTTTTATTTTTTTTTTAGAGCAAAGAGAATAGATTATAGAAAATAGAATAAAACAAAAAACATATCCTTAAAATAAGTAAAAGACTGTTTCTCTAATTTTTTTCATTTTCATTCTCTCCTCTATATTCTCTCCTCTTTACTCTATCCTCTTTACTCTATCCTCTTTACTCTATCCTCTTTACTCTCAATCCATATTCTATCTTTTCCTTACTTAATCGGATATATTGACCATTCGTCTGAAAAGTTTTTTATATAAGAACAGCTGATATACATTTACTGAACCATAACATTAGTAGGTTAAGTATATGGTAGATTTGGGGCAAAAAAGGTGGAAGAGATTCCACCTTTTTTATTTTTTTTAGAGAAGAGAATATAGAGGATAGAATAAAGAAAAAAGAGCAAAGAATATAGAGAAGAGAATACAATAGAGACAAAAAAAGTATAGACAAAAAAAGACGGATAATCTTTCGATCATCCGTCTTTTTTCTATTTTCTGTTCTCTTCGAATCGACTATTTATCTAAAGCGAATCTTCTTGCTACTTCTGTCCAGTTAATCACACTGAAGAAAGCTTCAATATAATCTGGCCTTCTGTTTTGGTAGTTTAAGTAGTAAGCATGCTCCCAAACATCCATTCCTAAGATTGGAGTCCCACCGTTACCAGCAACTTCCGGCATTAATGGATTATCCTGATTTGGAGTACCTACAACTTCTAGTTTACCACCTTTTTGTACTGTTAACCAAGCCCATCCTGAACCAAATTGAGTTGCTCCGGCTTTAGCAAATTTTGCTTTAAATTCATCAAAAGTTCCAAAAGAAGCCTCAATTGCAGCTAACAAATCACCTGTTGGTAATCCGCCACCGTCCGGAGACATTACAGTCCAGAATAAATTGTGGTTGTAAAAACCTCCTCCATTGTTACGTACTGCAGCATTTGATTTATCTAAGTTAATTAAGATATTTTCGATTGTCTTACCTTCTAAATCTGTTCCTGCAATTGCAGCGTTAAGATTTGTAGTGTAAGCATTGTGGTGCTTTGTATAATGGATTTCCATTGTACGTGCATCAATATGTGGTTCTAATGCATCATATGCATAAGGTAATTGTGGTAATTCAAAAGCCATGATATTATGATTTTATGGTTTATAATAATTTATCCCAAATTTAAACATTTAACTTTGGAATAGGAAATAGTATTTCGTTATTATTCTATTTAATTAACTGATAATTTGATTTTTTAAGACTTAAATACCTGTAAATCTTTATTTTCCGTTAAAAGCAGTCATGGTATTTTCTAAACCGGCTGTTCCAAAAGATTTAATAATTTCTGAGGCCACTTCTAAACGTTCGGGTAATTTTGCCTTTTCTTCTTCATCCCAATCGCCCAAAACGTAATCTATTTGCTGTCCTTTTTTGAACTGATCACTGATACCAAACCTAAAACGGGTGTAATTTTGTGTGTTTAAAACCAAGTTGATATTTTTTAGTCCGTTATGACCTCCGTCGCTGCCTTTTGGTTTTATTCGGATGGTTCCGAAAGACAGGTTTAAATCGTCTGTAATCACCAGAATATTCTCTAAAGGAATGTTTTCCTTATCCATCCAGTATTTTACAGCTTTACCACTTAAATTCATATAGGTATTGGGCTTAAGCAAGAAAAAGGTCCTCCCCTTAAATTTATATTCTGCCACAGCGCCTAATTTTACAGTTTCAAATGAAAGCCCTTCTTTCTTCGCTAAAAAATCCAGGACTTTAAACCCTATATTATGGCGTGTATTTACGTATTCGGCACCAATATTACCCAGTCCTGCGATTAAATATTTTTTACTCACGTTTTTTATATTGTTTTTTTGGTGTTCGTGAACCTCCGGTTTCATATTATCTATGTTCTCTTCTTTTTGTGTTGATGAAAACAGTTTTGTTATCCATTTTATCATGCTTGCAAAAATAGGGTTAATTTGGTAATTAGAAAATGTGTCAATTAGATAATTTGAATTGTATTGTTATTTAACCGCAAAGAACGCAAAAGGTTTTTCGCAAAGAGCGCCAAGAAAATGTTTTAAGACAAGATCGCTAAGAATGGCACGCTGATGACGCGGTTTTTTTTATTTGATAGTGTTGTCAGACTTGCCTTCTTTGCCCCTTTGAATCTCTGATCCTTTGTCCCTCTATAAACAAAAAAAAGCACCAATCTTTCGATTGATGCTTTTGTATTGAATTTGAAAAAAATTATTTTTTCTTTCCTTTTGCAGGAGCTTTTGCAGCTTTTGCAGCTTCCTGAGCAGCTTTCATAGCAGCACGAGAGATTCTTACCTGAGCAACAACAGTGTTTTCCGGGTGCATTACTTTGTATTCCGGAGCACCAACCTTAGTAACGTATAATTTGTTACCCATTTCAAGTGGAGTAATGTCAGCTTCAACAAAATCAGGAAGATTTTTAGGTAAAGCTTTAACTTTTAATTTACGAGTGTTTAAACGTAAAACACCACCCGCAAGAACACCTTTAGATGTACCTACAACTTTTACAGGAACTTCCATAGTGATTTCTTTGTCATCAAATAATTGAAAGAAGTCAATGTGTAAGATTTTGTCAGATACCGGGTGAACCTGAATATCTTGTAAAATTGCATTGAATGATTTTCCTTTTCCAAGCTCAATCACAACTGTGTGTGCGTTTGGAGTGTAAACCAAGTTTTTGAACGCTGCAGCGTCTGCTGAGAAGTGTACTGCCTGATTTCCTCCGTATAACACGCAAGGAACCGCTCCAGCATTACGTAAGGCTTTAGTTGACACTTTGCCCACGCTTTCTCTTTCTGATCCTTTAATTGTAATCGATTTCATTGTAAAAAAAATATAGTTATTAAATAATATACTGTTTTATATATAATGTAATTGCTTAACGCGGTATTACATTATAAATTTTCCACTGATGGAATTGTTGTGGTGCACCATGTGCATAACTTCGGCAAAAAGAGGTGCACAACTCACTACTCTGATTTTGTTTGATTCTTTCTTTAACGGAATAGAATCGGTAACAATTAACTCGCTTAATTTTGAGTTTTCGATTTTTTCGTATGCGTCACCTGATAAAATGGCGTGTGTACAAATTGCCCTAACGCTTAATGCTCCTTTTTCGATCATTAAATCTGCTGCTTTTGCAAGTGTGCCACCCGTATCGATCATGTCGTCTACTAATATTACGTTACGGCCTTTTACTTCACCAATTAGCTCCATAGTGTCGATAACGTTGGCTGCTTTTCTTTGTTTGTAACAGATTACTACATCTGATTCCAGAAACTTAGAGTAAGCATATGCTCTTTTTGAACCTCCCATATCCGGAGATGCAATGGTTAGATTTTCTAATTTTAAACTTTCTACGTATGGTAAAAAGATGGTAGAGGCAAATAAATGATCTACTGGTTTTTCAAAAAATCCCTGGATTTGATCTGCATGCAAATCCATTGTCATTACTCTTGTTGCTCCGGCAGCATCTAATAAATTAGCTACTAATTTTGCTCCAATCGGAACTCTTGGTTTATCTTTTCTATCCTGTCTTGCCCAACCAAAATAAGGCATAACAGCTGTAATATGTCTTGCAGATGCGCGTTTTGCGGCATCAATCATTAGTAACAATTCCATCAAATTATCGGCAGTTGGAAAAGTCGAACACACGATAAAAACGCGTAATCCTCTGATTGATTCTTCGTAAGATGGCTGAAATTCTCCATCACTATACGTTGACATCGTTACTTTTCCTAACGGAATTCCGTATTGTTCTGCAATTTTTTCTGCAAGATAAACACTTTGTGAACAAGCAAAAATTTTAGCTTCTGGTTCTAGGTGCGACATTATAATTTGTTGTTTTTGCTCCGCTGCGCTTAGTACAATTTGGCTTCACCTTTTTTGGTAAAACAAAATACATATAAATGCCTCGGGTGTAGTTAGTTGTGTGTGCTTCGTTTTAACGAGGTGCAAATTTAGAAAATTTATTGGACACTGAAAGGAAAAATTTAAGTATTTTTAGTAGATCATTTAATTTTATTTTTTACATTTGCACCGTGTTAAAGGAATAAGCACAGTTATGACATCATAATTCACTTATTCTATTGCGTTAAAATAATTGATTTATTAATTATTTTTTCGTCTGCTAAGCCCGGATGGCGGAATTGGTAGACGCGCTGGTCTCAAACACCTGTGGGAAACCGTGCCGGTTCGACTCCGGCTCCGGGTACAAAAACCTCTTCTTTTGAAGAGGTTTTTTTGGTTTTATACGGTTTTTATAATTTCAATTTTTTAGGATTTTGATACGTATTCCAAAATCTTAAAAGCTCTATTTTATCTCTTTCTAAGACTTTATAATACAACGTAATCTGTTTTGTTACCGGAACCTCTTGTATATCTTTGTATTTTGCAGGTTTAAAAATTAAGTTTTGCTTTGTTAGCAATTCAATTATCATCTGTTTTATCCATAAAGTTATAGACATCTTGTAACGCCCATTCACTTTCTAAATATTCAATATTCCTCCAATAATCATTCTTAGCATTCGTGGTCCAAATTATTTTTACCGTCAATTATCGATTGAATAAATAAGGAAAACGTTTTTTAGTTTCATCCATAACATCTTCATGAGAATGAACTCTTCCATGAGCAACATCTTCTAAAGCTTCATCTATGGCTGCTTTTTGAGCATTACTCAACAAAGACTCATCTTCTTCTTCATGTAAAGGAACAACAACAAAAGAACTTCCTTTACTTCTATGTATCACTAATTTTTCATTTTCAGCAATGTCAAGATATTTTTTAATATTCCCTCTAAATTCTGTAACGCTAACTGTTTTCATAAATTAATATTTTTACAAATGTACGCTTTTCTGTACAGAATGTGTTTTTATTATTCTATTTAGGCTCGTAACATTATTAGTATTAACACTTCTAAATACTCCGTTGTCCCATTTTCGTTACGCTTTAATCTATTTAACACAAAATATTTGTTAATTAACAAATATCTCAGCTTAACTTATTGTAAGAATTAACTTTATTTATTAGATTTAGCAATTAAATCTCTTAAATTATGAAAATGGAAATCCCTGAAAAATTTATTAAAATTTTCCCTGAATATGAAGATGTTTTTTATGACGATTTAGAAAATCACAAGAAATATTTTTTGCCATTGTGTTCTATTAATCTGGCATTTCTATCAAAAGATAAAGAACAATGGTTGCATTTTATATCTGTAAAAGAAATTTACGATGGCAGAGTTGGTGAAAATACAAAATCGTTTCATACAGACTATACCAAAAGTGATATGTTTGGGTTTGATGTTATTGATGGTAAGTATAAGTTCGACGCAAGTTGGGAATATTTCACTGTTTCCACTGAAATTCTACCGGAAAATTATCACTTGGAATATACCGATCGGGAAATACAATTTAATTTTAATAATGCGATGTATTTATTAAAGAAATCATATTATGAAAAATATGGAAAATTATATGATCGTGTTTTTTACAGACCTGGTTTGACCGTTGAAGGGATTAGAAAATTAGAAAGACTTCTGAAGCTCACTCCTGAGGATTTACAAAAAGACGAACCTTCTGATTATTTATCAGATCGAATAAACGAAAAAATCAACGGAATACTAACAGAAATTAATGTCGACAATATTACCCTTACCGATTGTGAATGTTCAGGAGAAAATCTTATCAATGTACCTATTAAACCTAATGGCAATATTTTTAATTACGTTGGTTGTATAGAAGGATATGATTTTCAGAAAGATGCTGCAGACCAGATATATTTATTTTATGATGACGATATTAAAAAAGCCGTAATATGCTTTGAATACACATAATAAAAGCTACAATAACAAACTTAACAGGTTATCTTGTTTTTTATAAAATTTTAATTAAACTCCGCCAATTTTATTCCGATTTAAAAGTCGTTAAAATATCCGACGCCAAAAAACCAACTGTAAAAATGAAACCGAATGGTGGTTTTGTGGTAAAAATTTAATTTTGTTTTCAACCTTGTTATCCTGAGGAACGAAGGATCACGCGCATGATTCGACAAGGTATTTTCTTTACTGTGGGGAGTTTCCAGGATGATCCTTCCTCCGTCAGGATGAAAAGATTGCGAGAAAAATTAAAAAAGAGGCTAAAAAGACCTCTTTTTTAATTTATAATACCTCACAACTCGCATTGTGCAAAACAGGAAAATTGCATGAATTAGCAATAAAACATAATTGATTTGCTTTTGTATGAAGTTCTATTGCTAACGCTACTTTATCAGGATTGGAGATCTTTACTTTAGGATTTAATCGAACTTCTGTAAAGCGCCCGCTTCCATCTGGAGAAACTTCGAGGGTTGCTTCGGCGTTGTCTGAATATTCGAGAACTTCTATTTCGTTTTGAGAGCATACGTATAAAAAGGACATCATGTGGCAGGAAACCAAACTGCTTAATAACAAATCTTCGGGATTGTATAATTCCGGATCGCCTTTGAATGCTTTGGCTGCTGAAACATTTAAAATTGGTTTTCCTTCTATTTTAATTTGATGACTTTTGCTGTACAATCGCTTCGTTGAATCTTCTTGATTTTGTTTGGAAGTCCATTTTGCTTCTGCTCTGAATAGATGTCTCATTTTGCTTTTATTTTGCTTTTGCTAAATTAAGGTTTTTATAATCTGCTAATGAATTAATCGCGTAAAGTCGCCAAGGCGAAAAGAAAATAAAGAAAGTTTACAAACTTTTCGGTTTTTCGGCTTCAGGTGATTTAAAAAAAATTACTTTAATTAAATTGCAATTAAAAACAAAAAACCTCGAAAGCAATGCTTTCGAGGTTTCTTAGAGAATTACTAAACTAATAAACAAATCCTAAAACTATTTCTTTACTGAGAATTTAAAAGTAGTTTTAGTTTTATAATTTTCTCCCGGGTTTAAAACCGTTGTTGGAAAGTTTTTCTGGTTTGGAGAATCCGGATAATGTTCTGTTTCTAAACAAAGTCCTGTTCTGTGTGCGTATGTTCCGCCTTTAGGCATTGGTAAAGTCCCGTCAAGGAAATTTCCGGAGTAAAACTGAATTCCAGGTTCGTCTGTTGTCATTTCCAGTACTCTTCCGCTTGCGGCGTGATATACTTTGGCTATAATTGTTTTTCCTTTTTCAGGATTGTTCAATACCCAGCAATGATCATAACCTTTTCCTCTTTCTAATTGTTCGTTTTTCACTTCAATGTCTTTTCCAATTAATTTTGGTGTTCTGAAATCGAAAGGAGTATGGGCAACATCTTCTAATTTTCCTGTTGGAATAAGAGTCGCGTCAACCGGAACTAATTTATCCGCATTCAAAGTCAATTCGTGATCTAAGATAGTTTTGGTGAAATCTCCAGATAAATTGAAATACGAGTGCTGAGTCAGATTCACTACTGTTTTCTTATCTGTAGTTGCTTCATAAAGTACTTCTAACTGATTGTCATTTGTCAATGTATACGTTACAAAAACCTGCAGGTTTCCCGGATAACCTTCTTCCATATCTTTACTTAAATAAGATAACTTTAAAGAAGCTGTACTTCCGGATTTCACCTCATCGGCTTTCCAAACCACGTTAAAATATCCTTGCGGTCCACCGTGCAAAGCATTTGGTGCATTATTAATTGCTAATTGATATTCTTTTCCGTCAAGCGAAAATTTTCCTTTAGCAATTCGGTTTCCGTATCTTCCGATCAAAGCTCCAAAGAATGGATTTTCTTTTTCATATTGTGCCAAAGAATTAAATCCGATTACTACATTTTCAGAAACACCATCTTTATTAGGTACTTTCAAATCTGTAATTCTTCCTCCAAAAGTGATGATATCAACCTCCATCCCATTTTGGTTTTTTAACTTATAACTATCTACTTTTTCTCCTTTGGCAGTTGTTCCGTAAGAAGATTTTTCGATTGTAACCGTAGCTTTTTCATCTGAAGAAACTGTTGTAGCATCCATTTTTTTATCGTTTTTGCATTGAACTGAAATTGCAGCCAGACTCATTAGGCTGATTCCAAAAAAACAACGTTTTAATACATTCATAAATATAGTTTTAAGTTAGTAAAGTCTTAAAGTCGAAAGTCAAAAAATCAAGTGCTCCAAAGTAACTAAATCTTTACGACTTTATGACATTTGACTTTTAACCAGATTAAAGCCCGTGTTGAAACAAATGATAATATGCTTCATTCGCATTGATCTTATCTTTAAAGTCCCTTACGGTTGTTTTTTCGTCAATAACCAATAATTCGATTCCCGCGATATCTGCAAAATCTTCCATATATTCTGTTGTGATGGCCTGACTGTAAACGGTATGATGCGCTCCTCCGGCTAAAATCCAGGCTGTTGCTGCAACATCAAGGTTTGGTTTACAATCCCATAAAACTCTTGCAACCGGCAATTTTGGTAATTCAGCTAAAGGTTTAATGGCTTCGACTTCATTCACGATCAAACGGAAACGATTCCCCATATCAACCAAAGAAACGTTGATTGCAGCTCCGGCAGGTGAATTGAAAACCAAACGTGCAGGATCTTCTTTTCCTCCAATTCCTAACGGATGCACTTCGCATGAAGGTTTTGCCTCTGCAATTGATGGACAAATTTCTAACATGTGTGATCCTAAAACATACGATTTTTGCGGTGTGAAATGATAGGTATAATCTTCCATGAAAGAGGTTCCTCCTTCAAGACCCACGTTCATTACTTTTAAGGCACGAACCATTGCAGCAGTTTTCCAGTCGCCTTCGCCACCAAAACCATAACCGTCGGCCATTAATCTTTGTGTAGCGATTCCTGGCAATTGTTTCCAGGCTCCAAGGTTTTCAAATGTATCTGTAAAGGCTCCAAAACCTCCTTCTTCAAGGAAAGCTCTTAAACCTAATTCTATTTTTGCTGCTTCTACTAATGAACTTCTTTGTGCTCCGCCTTCTTTTAAAGCATCGGTTAAAGAATAAGAAGATTCGTAAACGGCCAATAAATCGTTTAATTGCTGCTCCGTAACTTTCTCGATATGTTTCGTCACATCTGAAGAATCATATCCGTTAACCGACATTCCAAAACGGATTTGAGCTTCTACTTTATCGCCTTCTGTAACGGCAACTTCACGCATATTGTCTCCAATACGGGCTACTTTTAAATTTTGAAGTTCATCCCAACCCAAAACTACTCTTGTCCAAACTCCAAGTTTGTTCAAAACACGAGGATCTTCCCAGTGCCCAACAACCACTTTGCGTTTTTTACGCATTCTGGACATGATAAAACCAAACTCACGATCTCCGTGTGCCGATTGATTCAGGTTCATGAAATCCATGTCGATAGTTCCCCACGGAATTTCGGCATTGTATTGTGTATGCAAATGGCACAATGGTTTCTTTAGAATGCTTAATCCGCCAATCCACATTTTTGCCGGCGAGAAAGTATGCATCCAGGCAATGATTCCGATACAGTTTTTAGCGGTGTTTGCCGCTAAACATACCTCTAATATTTGAGCAGGAGATTTTACCACATCTTTATAAACCACTTTTACCGGTATACTAGACGATGCATCTAATCCTTTTGCAATTACCTGCGAATGTTCTGCTACTTTTCTAAGTGTTTCTTCACCATATAATTCCTGGCTTCCTACTACAAACCAAACTTCTTTTTGAGATATATCTATCATTCTTTTTGTTATTTTTTGTTTCAAGTTTCAGGTTTGCTTCGCCTGTTCGAGCATAGCTCTCGAGTCAAGTTGTTGGAAACTGAAATCTTGAATTGTTATTTTTTGTTTCTGGCTTCTGGTTTTCTTTATTTCAAATTTCAAACCGTCTAAAATCTTTACTCTTTTTTCTCTTTTATTGTCCGTAATACGAATCTTTTCCGTGTTTACGGTTGTAATGTTTCTTTATTAGGGAATCTTTTAATCTTGGTGCGTTTGGGTTTATTTGTAAAGTCAGGTAAGCCATTTCGGCTACAACTTCCAAAACCTTGCTGTTGTACACTGCTTTTGCTGCGTTTTTTCCCCAGGCGAACGGACCATGATTCCCGATCAGAACCATTTCTACTTCTTCGTAGGAAAGATTTTTTTCTTTGAAACAATCCAAAATCTGAATTCCGGTATTGTGTTCGTAGTTTCCTTCTATGAGCGAATCTGCCATCGGGGGCGCACACGGAATATCAGCTGTTAAATGATCGGCATGCGTAGTTCCGAAAATTGGAATATCGCGTTGTGATTGTGCCCAGGCTACAGAATACGTGGCGTGTGTATGTGCAACGCCTCCAATGTTTGGCCAGTTTTTGTATAAATAAGCATGCGTTTTGGTGTCAGATGACGGACGCATTGTTCCTTCGATAATGTTGTTGTCAAAATCAACAATCACAATATCTTCCGGTTTTAAATCTTCATACGGAACACCGCTTGGTTTAATAGCAAAAACACCCTTTTCTCTGTCCACTGCACTCACATTCCCGAAAGTATATACGACCAGATTCAATGCATTCAATTGCATATTGGCTTCGTAACATTCCTGTTTTAAATCTTTATAAAGAGAACTCATGTTGTGCTATTTTAATAGTTGGATCTTCGTAAGCGCTTAATCGATCGTAAGCAATTAACAATTTGTTATAAGCCGCCACTTTATCTAATTGAGGGAAATATTCTCCGTCAAAATCACTTCCTATTTTTTGGCTTGCTTCGATTACATTTGGATAAATTCCGGCTGCAACGGCTGCATAAATCGCTGCTCCCAAAGCAGGAGTCTGGTCTGAAGCTGCAATTTTAATTGGCTTGTTCAGGACGTTTGCCAAAGTCTGCATGATAAAAGGTGATTTACGGGCAACACCTCCAATTCCGATTACACTTTCGATTTTCACCCCTTCTTCTTCAAAACGATCCACGATTTTTTTCGCTCCAAAACAGATTGCGTTTACCAAAGCTTTGAAAATATGTGGTGCTTTTGTTCCTAAAGAAAGATTTGAAATTGCGCTTTTTAATTCCTGATTGGCATCTGGAGTTCTTCTTCCGTTGATCCAGTCCAGCGCCATTGGAAGACTGTCCGAAACTGGTATTTTTTCTGCTTCTTTCGTTAATTCTACAATTAGTTTATCGCTGAATTCTTCTCTTAATTGTTCTTTTTGAGCATCATTCAAAACAGTCGAAGCTGTTAATAAATGATCTGTTGGCCACAATAATAATTCTTTATACCAGGCTAATAAATCGCCAAAAGCCGATTGTCCTGCTTCTAAACCAATATACCCCGGAATTACAGATCCGTCAACCTGTCCGCATATTCCTCGAACGGTTTTGGTTCCTACTTCTTCTTTTGAACCTACCAAAATATCACAGGTTGAAGTTCCCATAACGCGAACTAAAGTATTTTCTCCAATTTTAGCTCCAACAGCTCCGGAATGTGCATCAAAAGTTCCTACGGCTACAACTGTATCTGTAGAAAGTCCTAAACGATCTGCCCATTCTTTGCTTAAATTTCCCGCCACTACATCTGATGTATACGTTTCATCGTATAAATTACCACGAAGTGTTGCCAAATACGGATGTAATTTTTCTAAGAATTCAACCGGAGGTAATCCGTTCCAGTCTTCATGCCACATCGCTTTATGACCCGCGGCACAACGGCTTCTTTTGAATGTTTTTAAATCTTTGTCTTCTATTAATAAATAGGTCATTAAATCGCAGTGCTCCATCCAGGTGTGCGCTGCATTTCGAACGGCTTCATCTTCTCTGGCGATGTGCAGGATTTTTGCCCAAAACCATTCTGAGGAATAAATTCCGCCTACATATTTGGTTACGTTTTCTCCGCCCCAGCTTACTGCCAGTTCGTTGATTTCGTTTGCTTCATTTATCGAAGTATGATCTTTCCAAAGTACCATCATCGCATTTGGGTTTTCCTCAAAACCTTTTGTCAAGGCCAATGGAATTCCGTCTTTGGTAACAGGTACAGGCGAAGATCCTGTAGTATCAATACAGATTCCGCGTACTTGCGAAGGATCAACTTTACTTTCTTTTATAACCGTTTGAATGGTGATTTCTAAACCTTCAATATGATCTAAAGGATGTTGGCGAAACTGATTTGCGGCCGCGTCACAATATTGCTTGTTTTTCCATCTTTTATAATGAGAAACATTCGATGCCAGCTCTTGCCCGTTTTCAGTGTCTATTAGCATCGCCCGAACAGAATCTGTTCCGTAGTCCAATCCTATAACGTAATTTTTCATTCGAAATTCATTTTTTAATAATGACAAATATAAATATAATTAATTCATAAGTGTATAAAAAACACTTAACAAAAATAAGGTCCGTAATTTTTACAAATAATGCATCAAAACAAGCCTTTAGGGGCAAAACAAAAAATAAACGTTAGTTTTACATTTATTCTGTTGCGATTATTTCAACTTAATTTTCAAAACGGTAACTGAGTATGCAGGAAAATCGTATTGAACCTTGGTTCCGTTCACTTTAAATTCACTTTCTTTTGGGCTAATTTTAGTTGGAGCATCAAAAGAATTCTCGTCTTTTATTCCGTCGCCTTTTAAAATTAGTGCTGTTCCTTTTGCCTCTAATTTCACCCCTTTTATAGCAATCGAAGCATTTTGTGCCGATGCAGAAGCATTCACGATTTTCAAGATTACTTCTTTGGTATTTACATCTTTTACTGCCGATGCAAACAAATCGTTTTGTCCTGTAACTGCTTTTCCGTCTTTTGTAATAGTGATTAAATCGGTTCCTTTATTATTGGAGAATAACTTTTGAACATAATAATTTGGCGTTCCGTAGGATTGCAAATTGTTGAACCAAATCATATCCGGAGTCCATTGCCAGCCTTCTACGTGAGCCAATAAAGGTGCGTAAGAAGTCAGGTGCACAACCTCAGCATTGCGCTCCATTCCGGTCATGAAAGCGGCTTCAGAGAAAGCACATTCCCAGTTGTTTTTATTATCGGGACTTGCAATCGCTACACTTTGCGCTGCATATTCTCCGGCAAAAATCTTTGGTCCTTTACGATCGTAATTGTCGTAACGGGTTACATTTTTACGAAACCATGCCGGATCTTTATAATAATGTTCGTCTACAATTTCGGCGTTTAGTTTTTTAAGTTCGGTCATACCGTAATCAAAATAATCCCCGTCAGGAAATGGTCCCGTTCCGGAAACAATAATGATATTTGGATATTTATCTTTAATGGCTTTCTGGAACACTTTGAAACGCTCGATATAATCCGGTCCCCATTGCTCATTTCCAACTCCTATATGCTTTAAATTGAATGGTTTTGGATGCCCCATATCAGCTCTCACTTTCCCCCAGGCTGTGGTTTGATCGCCGTTTGCAAATTCAATCAAGTCTAAAGCGTCCTGAACATAAGGATCCAATTGATCCATTGGCACTAATTCTCCGGTATTGAACTGACATGCCATTCCGCAACTTAAAATAGGTAGTGGTGAAGCACCAATATCTTCTGAAAGCTGGAAATATTCAAAGAATCCTAAACCAAAGCTCTGGAAATAATCCGGTGCCGGTTTATGAGCAAATTCGGTATTCCAACGGTTGATCATCGTTTCTCTGTCTTCTACATTTCCAATTGATTTTTTCCATTGGTAACGCAATGCCAGTGTTTTTCCTTCTACGATACAACCGCCAGGGAAACGCAAAAATCCCGGTTTCAAATCGTATAACAATTGTACTAAATCAGCACGCATTCCGTTTTTTCTTCCTTTCCAGGTATCTTCCGGAAACAACGAAATCTGATCTAAATCGATTACTCCTGTTCCTTCAAAAGTGATTCTGATTTGTGCTTTTGCTTCGGTTGCCGTTGCGGTTAATTCTGCTGTATAATTAGCCCAGTCTTTTGCTGTTGGAACAATCGAAGTTTCGCCTAAAACTTTTTTATTTTTATCAATGAACTGAATCTTGATCTTAGAAACATTTCCTGATATTTTTGAAGCTTTCAAAGACAAATTATATTTCAGGTCTTTCTTGATTCCCATTCCCCTGAAGCCTTCATTGATCAATTCATAACCGCTGGCGTCGTTAATTGTAACGCGGCAATAATTATGATTCGTCCCTTTTTGCGAATACTGAATGATATTAGCAATTCCGGATTGCAGGTTTAGTTTGTGCCGGTCGCTGTTGGGTTCGCTCCATCCCATCATAGGCGTTTCGAATTCGAATGATCTGTTCTTGATCATTTCGGCATACAGACCTCCATCGGCAGCAAAATTGATGTCTTCAAAAAACACTCCGTACATAGTGGGCTGAATTTTGGTCACGGTTTTTGCAGCGTCTACCTGAAGGTTGTTTTTTTGTGCCGAAGCATAAAAGCCGTTCAGCAATAAACCACAAAGGGTAATTTTGGTAATTAAATTGGACTTCATTTTATTTGAATTTTTGTTTAATGGTACGCGGATTACACTGATTTACTAAAGTGAAAACGCGGATTAAAACGGATTTTTATTTTCTAATCTTTGACGGTTTAAACACATAGAAACAAAGCTTTTGATTTCTTATAAAAAAGGCATTTCATTTGTTTTAAAGTCATATAGCTATGTTAGCAAATCTAGATTTGCATTACCCTCTCTTTTATTCATTTTTAAATTCTATCTTTCTATGTGTTTAAATATTTTTTCATGCAGATTTGGCAGATTAAGCCCATTTTATTTCTAATCTTTTTAATCCTAATCTTGACTCTTTCTTCTTTCCTCTATATTCTTGACTCTATATTCTTGACTCTATATTCTTTTCTCTATATTCTTTTCTCTATATTCTTTTCTCTTAATATTCTTTCCTCTATGCTCTTAATTCTTATAATCCAGCCAAACTTTCATTTTTCCTACTCCCCGGTTTGACCAGCTGTAATACGGTATGGCTTTGAATTTTGAATTTTCTATGACGTTTACACCTTGCAATACATTGGGTTCTTTTTTTATTTTGAAAGTATCTCCGGCAGCTACATTTATTTTATCAAAATTGGTTTTGTTGTCGATTTCTTCTACGGCATAAACGATTGGACCGTATTCTAATGACACTTTGTTTTTATTGGTTTCAACTTTTGTGTTTGTTGCTACTTCCTGCACTTCCATTGGAAAATTAAGATTGATTTTATCGCCTTTTTTCCAGTTTCTGGTAATGGTGAAATAACCATCTTGTGGCTGAATAGCCAAAGTTTCTCCATTCAGGGAAATTGAAGCTTTTTGAGTTGAAGCTTTTTTATAACTGTATAAATCACCCGGTAAGACCTCATTTCTTGCCCAACCCGGAACTCTGAGTTTCATCGTAAATTGACTTTCTTTTTTTGGATTAACGGTCATGGCTACTTTTCCGTTCCAGGGATATCCGGTTTGTTGTGAAATCTGTAAATCGGTTTTTCCTAAAGTAAATGAGGCGTTGTTTGAAGCATACAGATTCACATAAAGCGCGTCTTTTGATTTCGAATAAATAAGTCCCGGAATCGATGGAATAAATCGGATTAAGTTCGTTGGACAACAAGAACAATCAAACCAGGCCTGACGGGTGCAAGACCCTCTGTTTGATTTGAAAACACCATCGGATTCTAAGGCATTCGGATAGAAAAATTCTTTTCCGTCTAATGAAATTCCGGAGATTAATCCGTTGTACATGGTTCTTTCGATCACATCAAAATATTCTGATTTTCCATATAAATTATGCAGCCTGTGGTTCCAGTATACATCGCCAATAGCAGCGCAGGTTTCGTTATACGCAGTTAAATTGGGCAATTCATAATTTGCTCCAAAAGCTTCTCCGTCGTGTATGGAACCAATTCCGCCCGTGATGTACATTTTTTTGTTGACCATATTGTTCCACAAATTATTTATGGCATCTGTGTAACCTTTGTCTTTTGTCATCGCGGCGATATCTGTCATTCCTGCGTACATATAAACGGCTCTTACGGCGTGACCCACCACTTCATTTTGCTGCACGACCGGAATATGATCTTGTGCATATTCGCCATATAATTTATGATTGTTTGGATTTCCGCGATTGTCTAAAAAGTATTTTGCCAGTTTTAGATAAGCTTCTTTTCCGGTAATTTGGTATAATTTGATCAAACCTGTTTCTACAATCTGATGTCCGGGAACTCCTTTTACCTGACCTGGTTTGTTGCCAAAAGTTTTTACTAACAAGTCTGCATTTTTGATGGCAATGTCAAGAAAATTTCTTTTTCCTGCTGCTTCATAATGTACAACGGCAGCTTCAATTAAATGTCCTGCATTGTAGCATTCATGACTAATTTGTAATGATTCCCAACGTTTTCCTTCAATAACCGGAACCCACGGTGCTGGTGGTTTAGCAGGATTTATAGTTCTCCACGTCGTTAAGTAACCGTCTTTTTCCTGACCGATTTTTACAATCGCGATCAACGAATCCAGAACACGATCCAGTTTTGGGTTGGGTGCGCTGATTAACGTATTTGATGCGCCTTCGATTATTTTGTAAACATCAGTATCATCAAAAGGCATTTGCCCTCTCACTTCTCCTGTTTTTTGTTTTCCTGCGATTAAGAAATTCTCAAAACGGCCTTCTTCATTACATTTTTGAATGGCGTATGCAATCGTAACCTCCTGAAGTCTTTTAATAATAGGCAACCAAAAAGAATCGGTCAGTTTTACATTTTGAATGTTTACCGGTTCAATTTCGTAACCTGCTTTTAGAACAGAAGTTTTATTGGATTGTACAACATCGTTCTTCGTTTCTTTACACGAAACAAAAATCAAAAATGATAGCAAAATCGTTACGATATGGAAAGTGTATTTTTTCATTCTATTTTATATTCTATTTTAAAACGGGCCATAAATTGGCATCCCATTGTATTTCTTTCACCACTAATCTTGGTGTTCCGTTTGTTTTCTTTTCGTAAGCGTGGTAAAAAATATAATCTTTACCATCAAAGGTATAAGCGCTGTTATGGCCCGCGCCAAAGTAATTTTCATCTCCCTGAACTACGATACTTCCGCCGCCTTCGGTTAATAATTTCCCGTCTTTATCTACATAAGGTCCTGTTACGTTTTTAGATCTTCCAATCACGACTTTATAAGTGCTTTTTTCTCCGCGGCAGCATAAATCCCAGGAAAGAAATTGATAGTAATAGCCGTTTTTCTTGAAAATGAAAGGAGCTTCCAATGCACCATCGCCCGGATCTGAATCTGCTAATTCAAAAGTTCTTTTACGTTTAGAAATCGTGTGCCATTCCTGTGGCTGTGCAAGCGATTTTAAATCAGGATTTAATTTTACCAGCTTTAATCCTTCCCAAAAAGAACCAAAAGACAACCATGGTGTATTGTTTTCATCGAAAATTAAATTCGGATCTATAGCGTTCCACATATCTCTGTTTGGTTGCGATTGAATCACAATTCCCTGATCGACCCATTTGTACTTTTTATCTTTTGGATCTAATGTCGTATTGGTCGCCACACCAATCGCCGATGTATTTTTGGCAAAAGCCGACACCGAATAATAGAGATAATATACCTTGTTGTGCAACGAAATATCCGGTGCCCAAATATGATTTTTGAAATCGGCCGCAACACCATCTGCCCAAGTTGGCTTGTCTTTAAAAACTTGTGGCTCGGGATTCCAGTTTTTTAAATCTTTGGAACTAAAAACACTGATTCCTTTTCCCGTACAATATAAATAATAGGTGTCTTTTTGTTTGATGACAACTGGGTCGTGCACTACAATTTCCTGCGCAAAACAAACAGAAACCATTAGTATTAAGAAAACTGGGAGTGTATATTTTATGTTTTTATAAACCATGTAAATAAATTTAAATTTTAGTCTGAAAAAATTATAACCTATATAAATTATAATCTTTCTGCGTAATTATTGTAAACACATAGAAACATAGATTTTGTAAGCTCAAAAAAAGGCGTTTCACTTATTTGTAACACACATAGCCAATCTATGTGAAAGAAATGTGTTTCTTTTTATATTTTTTTTACAATTAAAACTATACTTCTATGGGGTTAAATAAGCGTTTCTGTTTTATCTAAAAACCAACTATTGAATTCCTTCAGAGGTCATCACCACTCTTTTCATCGTTCCGTCTTTGTTATAGTATAATTGATCCACACAAACGGATCTTCTGAAACTTCCTCCGTTGGGTTGTGATGCTCCGTTGTGGTAAATGAAATACGATTGTCCTTTAAAATCGATTATCGATTGATGATTGGTATTACTGTTTCCGGCTAATTCATTTAAGATTCCTTTGAATTCCCAAGGACCATTAATGGACTTACTCATCGCGTAGGCAATTTTTTCAGGAAACTCATAAGCATAAGATAAATAATACCAGTCTTTGTGTTTATGGATCCAGGGCGCTTCGGTAAAATGGGGCAAATCGATGTGCTGAATTGGTCCGTCTAACGCTATCATATTTTCTTTTAATTTGGCATAGTGGCAAGAAGTATTTCCCCAAAACAAATAGGCTTGTCCATCGGTATCGATATAAACCGTTGGATCAATATCGTCCCAGCTTATATCGGTAAATTTGGTCATGTCATTTGTGATCAGGGCTTTTCCTAAAGCATCTTTAAAAGGTCCGGTTGGACTGTCTGAAACGGCAATTCCAATAGCCTTTCCGTGTACAGAACCATGTTCTACTGTTACATACCAATAAAATTTTCCGTTTCTTTCAATTACCTGCGAAGCCCAGGCATCACTTTTTGCCCATTTAAAATCGGTTACTTTTAAGGGTACAGGATATGATTCCCATTTTTTCATATCTGATGAAGAATACACTACCCATTCATTCATTTTATAAAAATTAAAATCGTTTGGCGCTTCGTCATGACCGGCATATAAATACACTTTGTCTTTATAAACCAATGCTGCAGGATCACCTGTATATTGATCTTTTATGATGGGGTTGTTGAATTTTGAGGGATCAATTTGGCTTTGAACTGTTTGACAGCAGGCAAGCAAAACTAAAAGTGATACTATATTTTTCATTGTTTTATTTGTAATGCATTGTTTTATTTGTAATGCGTTGTTTTATTTAAACACATAGAGACATAGAATTCTTTGTGTTGAAAAAGGCGTTTCACTTGGCTTTAATGCACATAGCTATGCGATTTATTTGGAGTGAAACGGTCTTTTTATGCGATTGGTTAAACTATGTTTCTATGTGTTAAAAAAATAATTCTAATTTACCTTTTTACCCCAAACCGGTAATCCGGCCGATGTTAGACCTGAATAACTCAAAGTCACTTTTCTGGTAGCTAGTTCCCAATCCCAGGCATCAGATACATTGCATTTTACTCCGTTAACGGTCAGGATTTTTTTGGTACTGTCGTACGACCAGGTTCCGTTTGCATCTCCACTCACTTTTTTATCTGCTGTTAAGTAAAGTGTTACTGATTTTTGAATGATTTTGTATTGGTAATTCATCGTTATTTGTTCCCAGGTTCCCACAAAACTGGCATCAGAAATTGTTGTGGTTGGTACTCCTGCATAACGTTCTGCTTCTACAACCGGCCATCCGTCTTCTGTCCATTGAATGCCGCGAACGTGCCCCATCATCACTGCATTCGATACTGCAATTCCCGGAACTCCTTCTGGCAAACGTGCCTGCGAAGCATAAAACCATTGCTTGGTTGTTGGATTTTGAAAGATTCCAACATGTGAGATTCCAACCCAGCCTGTATGGTTTTTAAAGGAGTAGGGATGTGTCAGCATCGGAAAACATTCTGCTCCATTTGTAATGCTGCTTCCGGTAATGGTTTGATAAGGTCCTAAGATACTCTTTGAACGTGCAACACGTGTATTGTACGCAACTGATAATTCATCATAAGCCAAAAACAAGTAATAATATTGAGTGTCCGGATTGTAAATAATTTCAGGTCCTTCGAGCGCCTGCCAACGGTTTGAATTTACGTTGCCGCGTCCTGCAATTCGTACTCCGTAATCGTCAATTGTTTTTAATTTATCCGGTTTTCCTGTTGCGGGATTCAATTTTAAAGCTGCAATTCCGGAATGCCAGGAACCGTAAATTAAGTACTGATCGCCTTCAGGAGTCTGAATAAAACTTGGATCGATAGCGTTAAATTTAAAATAAGCATCCCAGTCGTTTCCTCCGTTTCGAACGTAACTTTTTACGCCATCCGGTTCTGAGCAAACAACCATTCCTTTATCTGTCCAATTATTGGAAGCCAGGTCATCTGTTTCGGCTAAGCCAATAAAAGCGCGTTCTGTCCAGGAAGTATTCGTGTCTGTTCCCACAATAGGATTTGTCACTACAATGCTGTAATACATTCTGTAAATATTGCCCACTTTACGAACACAAGGTGCCCAATATCCATAGTTCGGATTGGTAATTGGGGGTAATGCCGGTGACATTCTGGCTCTTTTATTGTTCAGTGAATCTTTTACCCAGGCCGGAGCCTGTGTCATTGAAGATCCCATGAATTCCCAATTGATTAAATCTTTTGATCTTCTGTAGAAAAAATGCCCATTTCCTTCGTGCGCATTGCCGTAAGAAGCATCAGTTTGGTACATATAATAATAGTCTCCACATTTTTCTACTGTTGGATCGTGTACATTGGCTAAATTCCATTGTGCTCTGCTTCCCCAAGCTGATATTGCCGTATAATTATCTGCGTACGTTGGTCCGGGAAAAGCATTGGGAACCACTACAACCGGTGGATCAACAACCGGATCCGGATCTTTTGCAGGATCATCACCTGAACAACCCGTTAATGCAATTGCACAGAAAAGAAGTCCGATGCATGAGGTTGTTATTTTTAAAATGGAGTTTTTCATTTTTAAGACTTTTATTTTCCTTCTAACACCACTACTGAGAAAGGAGGAATTGTGATTTCTAATTTTCCTTTTTTGTTTTCGAAGCCTTTAAAAACTGTTGGTACAATTTTGTTTGGTGTATCGAATGAATTGTAATCCTGTAATTTGGCCGATGTTATAATGGTTCCTGTGAAGTTTTTAACACCCAGATCTTTTACATCAATTTCGATTGTATTTTTATTTTTTGCATCCACATTTACTAATGAAATATGTACTAATCCGCTTTTGTCTTTTGATGCCGAAGCCGATACTGCCGGAAGTGTTTCTCCGTTGAAAGTATATAATGGCGATTGAAAACTTACCGGCAATAATTTCGCATCCTGATGAACGCTGTACAATTTCATGACATGATACGTTGGCGTCGTAATCATTTTTGCTTTATCCGTAAGGATTACGGCTTGCAAGACATTTACACATTGTGCTAAGTTTGCCATACGGACCCTGTCAGCATGATTGTTGAAAATATTCAAGGTTGCTCCGGCCAAAACAGCATCTCTCATAGTATTTTGCTGGTATAAAAATCCGGGATTTGTTCCTTTTTCAACTTCATACCAGGCTCCCCATTCGTCTACAATCATGGCTACTTTTTTCTCCGGATCGTATTTATCCATAATAGCGGAATGTTTGGTTACCAATTCTTCCATTTTTAGAGCAGATTGCATAGTTTTAAAATAACCTTCTTCGGTAAAATTTCTATCATCTCCTTTTTTACCCCAGTCGATTACGGCATAATGATGTACTCCCACTCCGCCTAACATATTTAGCGGAATATTTTTCATTAAAACTTCTGTCCAGTTATAATCAGCGCTATTTGATCCGGAAGCGATGCGAGTAATTCCTCCTGTGTTTTCCCAGTCTGACATGAAAGTGGCATATTTGCGGTATTCATTAGCATAATATTCTGCTGTCATATTTCCGCCGCACCCCCAGGCTTCGTTTCCAATTCCCCAGAATTTTACTTTCCACGGTTCTGTTCTTCCGTTCTTTTTACGCAAATCACTCATCGGGCTTTTTCCACTAAAATTGGTGTACTGCACCCAATCAGCCAATTCCTGAACAGTTCCGCTGCCCACATTTCCTGATAAATAAGGTTCTGCTCCCAAAAGTTCACACATATTCAGGAAATCATGTGTCCCGAAGCTATTGTCTTCCGTTACGCCACCCCACCATTTGTTTACAATAGTTGGTCTTTCCAGCTGTGGTCCAATTCCGTCTTTCCAATGGTAAGTATCGGCAAAACATCCGCCAGGCCATCTTAAATTTGGAATTTTTAATTCTTTTAAAGCTTTAATAATATCATTTCTAACTCCTTTTGTATTGGGGATTTTGGATGTATCTCCCACAAAAAAACCTCCATAAATAGAACGCCCCAAATGTTCCGCGAAATGTCCGTAGATGTTTTTATTAATCGTTGGTGCATCTGCAGTGTTTTTGATCGTAACGATTGTGGTTTGATTTTGTCCGAAACTTACCTGAAGGGTAAAAAGAAATGTGATTAAAAGTGCTTTTTTCATATGTGGATAATATTTGTTTTTAAGTTATAAAGAGGAAAGTTTTATGAGACTTTCCTCTTTATAGTAATTTAATAAGAAAGTGTTGGCCATCCTGATGACCATGTAAAGTATACAATTTCAAGTTTTGGATTTCCGCTGTCAGCTCCGTCATAGTAATGAACCGATCCTTTTTGAGTTCCGACAATTCTGGATAAATGCCCAGGCCCGATATAATTTCCTTGTGTGGCTAAAACTGTTGTTCCTCCACCGTTTTTTAAATTGACGCCGTTTTTATCAACATATGGCCCAAACGGACTTGTTGAACGTCCCACTACGATATAGTATGTACTGTTTACTCCATTGCAGCAAGTACCCCGATTTACGAACATATAATAATAACTTCCTTCTTTGATTAAACAAGGGGCTTCCCAACTGGCACTGCTTCCGCCTGCTACAATGGTTCTGCTTCCTGTAGTTTTTCCTGTTGAAGGATTAATCTGGATAACACCAATACCGGCATGCCAGGATCCATAAGCCATATAGACATTACTTCCGTCTACCAGAATTGAAGGGTCAATCGCATTTACATCTGACGATGAAGATGATGAAACCACAACACCTCTGTCTGTCCATGTTGTTCCTGCCGAAGCACTAATTGCCGGGGCAGTTACTAATCCAATTGCGGAAGTGGCTGAGCCAAAAGTAGAACAGGAATAATACATGTTCCATCGATTGTTAAACCAGGCTACATCCGGGGCCCAGAATGTTTTGACAAATCCCGGCACATATCCTGTAATCCAGCCAGGGGTCGAAGTAAATACAGATGTTCCCCACGTCCAATTTACTAAATTTGCAGAATAGGTCATTGGGATATTATCTCCCGTTGTAAAAACATAATAATTGACTCCGCTTTTTACAATCGTACTTGGATCGTGGGAAGGAACGGTTCCGGTAACTGTTTTGGCGGTTAAATTTTTTGTTTGAGAATTTTGAATTTCAGCGTTTGTTTCTGCACTTGGAGAAACTAAATCTTCATTTTGACAACTCACTAATAATACTGCTAATAAAACCAAATTTGTAATTGTTTTCATTTGTGATATAATTTTAGTTACTGTTAAATTTACTGCTCTTGTATTCCAATTCTTTTTTAAGACATAATATCATATGGCAACTTTAAATCGCCATATGATATGAAGTATGTTACCTATTAATAACTATCATTTTGTTTTGTTCCCGGATTATTATCCATTTCTAATTGTGGAATCGGATAATATTCTCTTCCTGCTGTATAAGAATTAAACTCCGCATCTCTGGATTTTAACCAGGCTAATTTTGTCGTGTTCTCTAACCATCCCCAACGACGAATATCATCAAAACGGTGTCCTTCAAGAGGGAATTCTAAGAATCTTTCATGACCTATTTGTTCTCTCATCTGGTCTTGGCTCATTCGTGGTTTTGTAGTAGCTAAATCCGGCAAACCTACTCTGTTTCGTACCATTTGAATGTAATCGTATGCTCCCGGAGTATCTCCTGTTTCATTTAAAGTTTCAGCATACATTAAAAGAATATCTGCATAACGAAGCAAACGCTCGTTGATACCGGAACGCCAATCGTATTCGTCTGCAAATTCACCATCAGAATTTTGATATTTTCTACAAAATATATCATTTAAATCGGCCGGGCTTGAAGCATAGAAAGTGGCAAAATCTTTACCGTATAATTTCATTCCTCCCGGTTTATTATAAAATATTGTGGCATCTAAACGGGGATCAAGATCTCCTGTTTTTGTTTTTTCATCGTGAAATTCATTAAATAATGCCCAGGATGGCTGCACATCTGTCCACCCAAAAGCTCTTGGAGCATACGTAATGGCTCTTGCCGAAGTTTTCCCCCAGCCTGAAGCAGGAGCACCGCCCCAACCTAAATCAACTCCACCGGCAGATCTGCTAAATTGTACTTCAAACAGCGATTCAGAATTGTTTTCGTTTGCTGTTGTGAAGTTATCGCGATAGTTTGATACTAAAGAGTAAACCCCTAAATCGATTACTTGTTTAAATGTTGTTTTTGCATTACCAAAATCTTTTGTAAACAAGTAGGCTTTTCCTAAATATCCTAATGCCGCTCCTTTTGTAGCACGTCCTTTTTGACCTGCATCTATTCCTGAAATCCCATCATACGAAACCGGTAAAAGTTCAGCTGCAGTTTTAAAATCAGCAATAACCTGTGCCCAGCCTTCTGCTTGTGTTTTTTGAGGATGATATACTGCAACATCTATTGGTAACGGTACATTTTTGAACATGTTTACAGCATGAAATAAATACAGCCCTCTTAAAAAATAAGCCTGTCCTAAAATTCTGTTTTTAAGTGCTGCATCTTTAAACTCAATACCCGGCACATTGGTTAAAACCTGATTGGCACGGTAAATTCCCTGATAATAGGTTTCGTAAGCCCAGCCATAAATCGAAGCATCTGCTACGTTCGAATTGAATCTTCCTGCGTTGTACATAGATCCCCATGGACTGTTTGTACGGGCATCATCTGCTCTTGCATCTAATAATAAAGGCGTACTACGCATGTAAGTTCCATCTGTTAATAAACTTCCGTAAGCAGCATTTACCCCTTCAATAGCATCCTGATCTGTTTTCCAGAATGAACCTGCAGTTTCTACATTTGGATCAACCTGAAGCAAGTCTTCATTATCAACGCAACTTGTTGTTAAAACCGTTACGGAAAAGAAAACCGTTATATAGTTAAATATTTTATATTTCATTTTAATACGTTTTAATTGGTTAGGCTAGTTTAAAAATTCACTTCAACACCCATAGAGATTGTTCTTGGATTAGGGAAAGATCCCGCATCGTATCCTCTGGAAAATAATCCGTCATTGTAATTAAAATCCGGATCGTAACCTTTGTATTTACTAATGATCAATAAGTTTTGTCCGTTAATAAATATTTTTGCTTTCTGAATAAAAGTATCTTTAGGAACCGGAATTAAATATCCAATTTCCATTGTTTGCAATTTGATATAATCGCCGCTTTCAATAAATCGGTTAGAGTCTCTTGAGTTTGCATTTGGATCTCCAATAATCGGACGTGGTACATCTGTATTTGTATTGGTTGGAGTCCAGTAATTCAAAGCGTCAACGCTGCTGTTTCCGTATTGTTCTGTCATTAAATTACGGTACAATCCGTTGAATACCTTGTTTCCGCCGCTTCCCTGCCAAAACATAGAAAAGTCAAAGTTTTTATAATTAGCGCTAAAATTAAATCCATAGCTATATTTTGGAATGGCCACTCCCTGGAAAGTTCTGTCAGCATCCGTAATTTTACCATCGCCATTCACATCTTTAAATTTAATATCTCCAACGCCTGCATTGGTTTGTGTTGGCGAAGCTGCTAAATCAGCCGCATTTTGAAAAATTCCTGCTGTTTCATACGCATAAATTTCACCAATAGATCTTCCTACTTCTGTTTTTGAAGCGGCTCCGTAAATTGGATTTCCGTCACGGCCTATTTGTAAAACCTCATTTTTTAAAGTGCCTAAATTGGCAGAAATAGTATATTTAAATTCATGATGATTGTTGTTGTAACTTGCTGAGAATTCTAAACCACTATTTTTAACTGCACCCGCATTTGTTACTACGTTTGCCGGAAATGCCCCTGTTGAAAAAGGCAACGGAACTCCAATTAATAAATCAGTTGATTTTTTTTGATAATATTCTGCTGTAACTTGTAAATCGTTATTGAAAAATCCTAATTCAAGTGCGACATTCGAAGTCGAAGTTTCTTCCCAGTGTACATTTGGGTCAATGGCACTTACCACTGTTGTTCCCGGTGCTAATGCATTGTTGAAATCATATCCTGCAAAAGCATTAATGGTTGGTGAATAGGCATAAACTCCAATTGTATTGTTTCCTAAAATACCATAACCACCTCTAACTTTAATGGTATTCCACCATTCCGGTAAGTGCAAAAACTTTTCGTTGCTTACTTTCCATGCTCCTGAAAAAGAATAGAAATTACCTGTGTTATTTTCTTCACTAAAAAGTGATGTTTTGTCTTGTCTGAAATTTCCGGTAATGAAATAACGATCATCATACGAATAATTCAATCGGCTTAAATAAGAGATATTGGTAATGGTACTTTTGTACTCCCCTGCGCTTGTAGCATCAGCATATTGAATCTGGCTGATTTCTCCAGGCGTATATCCAACACCTCTTGACCAGTGTTTATAGAAATCCTTTCTTTCCTGAATCCATCCCGCCAGCGCCTCTATTTTATGTTTTCCCAGAGAAACTTCATACGTTAATAAATTATTTAAGAATGTTCTGGACTGATTTCCTGTTTCGACATCTAATGCAGCCTCATCATTGGTTGTAATGTAGTACCAGCCTAAATCACTTGGCGGATTAAATTTTCTGTTGTGCCAGTCCAGTCTGTCATAACTTGCATCCAGTTTATACTTTAATCCTTTTATAATTTCAAGTTCTCCCCAAATATCACCAATGAAACGATTTCTTTTTCCGTTATTACTCATTAGATTATTAAACCCAATTACGTTCATCGAAATGGCTCTTTGAGTTAAATTATCTGTTCCTCCATATCCGCCAAGTCTGTTTGGATCGTAAACGGGCATTGTTGGAACAGCGCCAAGCAAATCAACAATAGCAGATTGTCCGACATTATATTCGTTAAAATTCTCTTTGTCTGATTGAGTATAACCAATCTTGGATCCGTATTTAAATTTTCCTTTCTTACCATATAAATTCAAATTGGTCGACAATCTTTCATAATCCTGTGGAGAGTTTAGGTAGCTTGTATTTTTAAAATAATCTACATTCATATTATAGCCTAAATTTTCAGCTCCTCCATTCAGTGTAAGCGATTGATTTTGGATAATCCCGGTCTGAAAAGCCTCCTTTTGCCAGTCTGTATTTACATTTTTTATATAAGACGGACTCGTTGGGTCATTTCCGGGAGCAACTGTTAATCCGGCATTTAATTCGGCAGCAGTTGTGATTTTTTGATATCCGACCCTATCTGTCAAATCCCATTGTTTAGCCACATTCTGAAGCCCGACTAACGACTTGTATTTAATATCCAGTTTCCCGTTTTTACCTTTTTTAGTGGTAATAATAACCACTCCATTTGCCCCCTGAACACCGTAAATAGCCGCTGAAGAGGCGTCTTTTAATACCTGCATCGATTCAATATCTCCAGGTGCAAAATCATTTGGGCTATCTACAATCATTCCGTCAATAACAAAAAGAGGATTATTGTTTGTGAAAGAGTTAATCCCCCTAATTTTAACATTAACAAATCCACCCGGTTCACCTGACGATTGTACTGTAACACCGGCAACCTGGCCCTGAAGCATTTTTGCAGGATCATAGGTAATTGTTTTTTTCGCAGATTCCATATCTACAACAGCAATAGAACCGGTAAGGTTTGATTTCTTTTGGGTTCCATAACCTACAACAACTACCTCATTTAATTTATTGGTGTCTTCGCTTAATGCAATACTTATTTTGGATTGGTTTCCAACTGCGATTTCCTGATTTTGAAATCCTATAAATGAAAAAACTAAAACATCGTTTGGAGATGCCTTAATCGAATATTCTCCATCAAAACCAGTTGTTGAGACTGTTTTGGTTCCTTTTATTAAAACATTTACTCCCGGCAAAGGCAATTTATCCTGTGCCGAAGTAACAACTCCAATAATCATTTTGTCCTGAGCCGACATTTGATTAACAGAAAATAATAGCATTACTAGTGCTAAAAGCCATTCTTTTTTTGGCAATAAAAAATTGCAATAAAAAAATAATTGTTGGTTTGTTATCATATTGGTTGGTTTAAGTTAGTTAGTGTATAATTATAAGTGTTAATTCTACATTTGTAAATTTAAATAAAAAAAAAGCTTAAAAACAAATTAATATCACAAAAAAAAGCGCCAAAAAAAACGCATATCGTAAATTAAGTGTAATAACAACATTTAAATATTCGTAGTTTCTATAAAAAAAACAGCTTTTTGAATACGTTATTTGTGTAAAAACTACACTTTTAATCAAAAAGCCTCTTTTTAGTCAAAAAACGATAGGTTGAAAAAAAATTAAAAAGGAGTTGTTTTATAGCGGTTTGGAAGCGATAAAACATTAATTTTGTAAAAAAAAACTTATCGGCAGAAAGCATGTTTTACGATCTTTTTAGACCTTTTTTGAAAAAACTATCCTGTAACTGTCCTGTTTTCGTCTTAAAAAAAACATAAAAACAAAAAATGTATGTTATTTTTGTCCAAAAAGTCTTTTTTTTAACTCTTTTTTTGAGTAGTTGTTTTTGTAAGTGTAAAATCTACATTAATAAATTATGAAACCGATCAGGAAGTTTATATATTTACCAATAAAATATTGAGTATGCTAAACAGTTATAGCTCTGCAGATAAAGTCTTATTAGCAGTAGATTGTATCATTTTTGGATTTGACCACGAGGGGTTAAAAATCCTGTTAATTAAGAGAGACTTTGAGCCTGAAAAAGGAAAATGGTCTTTAATTGGTGGCTTTTTAAAACGAGATGAAGTATTAGATGATGCTGCCATCAGAATTTTAAATACCTATACCGGTTTAAACGATATTTACATGGAGCAGTTGTATGCTTATAGTGAAATTGATCGTGATCCTGTAGAAAGAACCATATCTGTTTCTTACTATGCCCTGATTAATATTGAGAACCATAATGCCGAACTGATTAAAAATTATCATGCACAATGGTTTAGTATTACAGATGCTCCCAACTTAATTTTTGACCATAACGAAATGGTGGAGCACGCCATTAGAAGATTACGCTACAGAACTTCAATAAAACCTATTGGCTTTGAACTACTTCCAGAAAAATTCACAATGCGCCAGTTACTGGAATTGTATGAAGCGATTTTGAGTAAAGAATTAGACAAACGTAATTTTATAAGCAAAATCAATTCACTGGAAATTCTAAATAAATTAGATGAAAAAGATATGCAGTCTTCCCGAAAAGGATCTTATCTGTACACTTTCAATAAGGAAAAATATGAAGAAAAATTACTTAACGATTTTGTGTTGAATTTGTAAAAGAGTTTAGCCACAGATTTTACGGATGAAACGGATCGACTCAGATTTTAATTTTTTTTTAAACTGAAAACCGTATCATTTTTTGTTGCGGATCTGGCAGGTATAAAAGTTAAAAAATTCCTCAAATCTGCGCGAGAAAACTGTTCACCAATAAAAAACAAACCCTGAAAGCCACAAACTTTCAGGGTTTTTTCTTCAAATAAAACTACTATTAAAAAACTAAACAAATTATTCTCTTTGAGATGAGTCCACGAATTAAAACCATTTTAACGGTTTTTAATTTTAAAAAAATCAGCGTAAACCGGTTTAATCCATTCTGTCCACGGGCAAAAATATCTAACTATTTCCTTTTTGATAGTCCGCCAGGAAAGTAGCTAAACCAATATCTGTTAACGGGTGTCTGAGTAAACCTTCAATCGCGCTTAGTGGCCCGGTGATCACATCAGATCCAATTTTGGCACAATTAATAATGTGCATTACATTTCGAACCGAGGCTGCCAGGATTTGTGTTTCGAAACCATAATTGTCGTAAATCAATCTAATATCTTCGATTAAAACCAGTCCATCTGTCGAAACATCGTCCAGACGACCAATAAAGGGTGACACATAAGTTGCTCCGGCTTTTGCCGCCAACAATGCCTGACCTACAGAAAATACCAGTGTACAATTGGTCCTGATTCCTTTATTTGTAAAATATTTGATTGCTTTTACCCCCTCTTTTATCATCGGGATTTTTACCACAATCTGCGGATGTAAAGCGGCCAGTTTTTCTCCTTCGGCAATCATACCTTCAAAATCTGTCGAGATTACCTCAGCACTTACATCACCTTCTACCAACTCACAAATTTTTACATAATGGTCTAAAATATTCTGAGCTCCTGTAATGCCTTCTTTTGCCATTAACGAAGGGTTTGTGGTTACTCCATCCAAAACACCTAAATCATTGGCTTCTTTAATATCTTTTAAATTCGCTGTATCTATAAAAAATTTCATTTTTTCTTTTATTTTGATGAATTAAAAATTGTTTTGTTTTAAAATTTTGATGCGTTTCTTCCTAGGTATACGCATCAATAAAACCAACCAAACAATAAGTGTAAAATTTACATTTACAAATGTATGTAAAATAATTTCACAAAAACAAAAAATTGTTTCCTTATTTTTTTAATTAAAAAACAAATGTATTGATAAGCAAAAACAATTTTAATTGTGATATAAACAACAATTGAAGAAAAAACCGCATTTAACAATCATAAAGAATTTCGAATAATCAAAGACGATTTATTTTCTATTTGTTCTTTACTGTTTTTAAGCACCATATTGGCCAGGATTTTTCCCATCATTTCAAAATGGGTAGAAATTGTAGTGATGCCGTTGGCAACAATTTTTTTTAATGGCGTTTCATTATAGGATATAATGCCAAAATCGGCTCCTAATTTCAGGTTTTGATTTCTCGCATTTTCGATGACACGCACCAGGTCCCGATCGTTGGGTATAATATATAAATCACCTGAAATGATTTCCCTGTTAGTGAATTCGGTGATAATTTCATACTCAAAATGATATTCTGTACAAAATGCTTCAAAACCAATTTTCATTCCGAGTGGTTCCCGGAATCCCGGAAAAATCAAAATCAGTTTTTTGTATTTGTTCAGTCTGGCTTTGCCTTTAATCAAACCTTCAACAATATCTTTTTGATGGTTTTGATAAATTGCGGGATATATTTTTAACTCAGGATTGGTCTGATCGAGTATAATAACTTCTCCTACTGGTAGGTTTTTTACAAAATTAGCTACATCGTTTAAGTTGGTAGGCATAATGATATACTTGGTATAATTTCCGTTACTGTCATGGATTAGCTTTTGAAAAACCTGCGGATTAAAATGATGAAAGAAAATATCGACCTGAACATTTTTTCCAATGTGTTGCAAAAACGAATTATAAATGTCCTCCTTAAAACTATTTAATTCGTCAAACAATAGGAAAATCTTTTGTTTTATAGTGATTTCTACGCTTTTAACGTAATATCCTTTACCCGGAATAGCATAAATAATGCCTCTTTTTTTGAGTTCGTCGTACCCCAATAATACGGTGTCCCTCGACAGCGAAAAAGCCAGGCAGACTTTATTTACTGACGGAAGCCTGTCTCCTTTTACCAATTTTTCTTCTTCAATCGCTTTTTCTATTGAAAGAATTATCTGCTTATATTTTGGCAAACCAATATTATTATGGATCGAAATAACATTCATAAAAAATACATTTTTGGGTGCAATATACAAAAACTGGTAGGTACTGGTATGTAAAAATAAAGATTGTTTCTATTTTTGGATTTCATTATTTGTAAAAATAGCATGGAAATTAAACACATATCGCATTTTCAGGACACCTCTGCTTCTAAATCATTTGGTTTGACGCCGGATCATGAAGAAATTCTTTCTTTTGAGTTATCAAATAAAAACGGAATGAAGGTCCAGCTTATCAATTATGGGGCAACCGTAACTTCATTACAAATTCCGGTTTCAGATGGTAAACTTGTCGATATTGTTTTGGGTTTTGATACTTTAGCTTCTTATTTAGCCTCTTATAACCTGCCAAGCGCTCCTTACTTTGGGACAACAGTGGGCCGTTATGCCGGAAGAATCAATAAAGGCCGCTTTACTTTGAATGATAAAAAAATCCAACTCAACATTAATAATAATGAGAATGCTTTACATGGCGGAAATATAGGTTTTGGCAAAAAAGCATGGAATGTTACTGATATTACTTCCGGCAATAATCCGTCGATAACTTTTAGCCTTTTAAGTGAAAATTTAGACGAAAATTATCCCGGAGCACTCCAGGTTGATTTGACCTATACTTTGACGGAAGAAAATGAATTAAAATTAGTCTATAAAGCGACGTCTACAGAAGATACCATTATAAACCTGACCCATCATAGTTATTTTAATCTGGATGGCCATCATGCCACTGTTTTAAATCAGACCATGTATATTGAGGCTGAAAAAATGTTAGAAACGGACTCAGCGAATATTCCAACCGGAAAATTTACTGCACTTTCTAATCATGATTTTGATTTCAGAACGCCAAAAAAATGTCCGGCAACTATTGATAACTCCTTTGTAACTGAACCATCACAAAATGCGGTGGCGAAATTATTCAGTTCCAAAAACAATTTGCAAATGAGCGTTTACACAAATCAGCCCAGCGTTCACATTTATGTAGGCGGAAATTGTTTTGGAATATTAAAAGGAAAAGGAGATGTTGATTATCATCCGTCAAGCGGAATTTGCTTTGAGACACAAAATTTCCCGGATGCGCCTAATCACGAACATTTTCCAGATTCGGTTTTAAAAAAAGGCGATGAATATTATCAGGAAACCATTTATAAGTTTGAAAATATAAACTAATATTTCGTTTCAAAAACAATTCAAAAAAAACAACTTATTACCCTTTCAACTCTATCCTAATGAATGACATTTTAATACAAAATACCACTTCTTTTTTCGAAAAATCTTTTGGATCAGCCCCTCAAAAAGTAGTACTTTCTCCTGGAAGGATTAATATTATCGGAGAGCATATTGATTATAATGACGGTTATGTTTTACCGGCAGCAATTGACAAGGTAATTTGTTTTGCATTCGAAAAAAACAACACAAAAAAATCAAGGATAATTGCCCTTGATTTAAATGAAGAGTTTGAAGCTGATTTGACTGAAGAAATTAAATTAAGCGATATTGTCTGGACGAATTACGTTCGTGGCGTTATCAAGCAATTGCAGGATAACGGATTTTTGTTTGAAGGTTTTAATTGTGTTTTTAGCAGTAATATTCCGGTTGGTTCCGGATTATCTTCTTCGGCAGCCTTAGAATGCGGGATGATTTTTGGCATTGCAGCACTTTTTAATTTAAAGATTGAGAAGGTGGATATGGCTTTATTAGGTCAAAAAGCAGAACACTGGGTAGGTATCAATTGTGGTATCATGGATCAGTTTTCAAGTGTGCACGGGCTTGAAAATAAGGTAATAAAATTAGATTGCAATACACTGGATTTTGAATACCACAATGCAGATTTTAAAGATTATTCGTTGGTTTTATTTGACAGTAATGTAAAACATTCCCTTTTTACATCTGAATATAATACGCGCCGAATTGAGTGCGAGCAGGGCTTAGCCATTATTGCAGCTCATTTTCCCGAAGTAAAAAGCTTCAGGGATTGTTCTGAAGAACGTCTTTTAAGCATTCAGGATCAATTTACCCCGGTGGTTTTTAAAAGGGTTCATTTTGTAATAAAAGAAATAAACAGGGTTATAAAAGCATGTGAGGCTTTAGATAACGGGAATATCGAACTTTTAGGACAATTGCTTTTTGAAACGCACTATGGCTTATCAGAAGAATATGAAGTAAGTTGCGAGGAGCTGGATATGCTTGTAAATACAGCAAAAACAGACGATTCGATCATTGGTTCACGGTTAATGGGTGGTGGTTTTGGAGGTTGCACCATAAATTTAATTAAAAAAGGACATGAAAATGAGGTAAAAAGTAAGTTTTCAAATCTTTATTTAAATACATTTGGGATTGAATTAAAATATTATGATGTAAAAATCTCAAACGGAACAACATTACTTTAATACCACAAAGACTAAAATGAAAAATTTTGACATTAACGAAGATCCTCACAGACGTTTTAACCCTCTAATTAATGAATGGGTTTTAGTATCACCTCATCGTGCAAAACGCCCATGGCAAGGACAAAACGAAACCATTACAACTGAAACTTTACCAAAACACGACCCGACCTGCTATTTATGTCCGGGAAATGTACGTGCAAATGGTGCAAACAATCCTGCTTACAACAGTAGTTTTGTATTTGAAAATGATTTTGCTGCCATGAAGCAGGACGAAATTATTTTTGAAGAAGATATCAAACATACTTTCTTTAAGGCCGAGCCTGAACAGGGAATTTCCAGAGTGGTTTGTTTTTCTCCAAGACATGATCTTACATTACCGGAAATGGAAGTTGACGGAATTGAAACCATCATTAAAACCTGGCAAAAAGAATACACGGATTTAGGAAAAATAAAATACATCAATCACGTTCAGATTTTTGAGAATAAAGGAAGCGTTATGGGATGTAGTAATCCGCATCCGCACGGGCAAATCTGGGCACAGTCATCCTTACCTACTCAGGTTGAAAAAACACAAAACAGCCTGAAATACTATTTTGACAAAAACAACAGGACACTGCTACAGGATTATCTTCAAGCCGAATTAAGAACGGGTGACCGTATTGTAATCGAGAACGATCACTTTGTCGCTTTAGTTCCTTTCTGGGCAATCTGGCCTTACGAGACTATGATTATCAGCAAAAGAGCGTTTAATAAGATTACTGATTTTACTGCTGAAGAAACTACTGCTTTTGCAAAAATTTTAAAACAGTTAACCATAAAGTACGATAATTTATTCAGCACTTCTTTTCCGTATTCATCAGGAATTCATCAGGCGCCAACAGACGGGTTAGAGCATCCGGAATGGCATTTTCACATGCATTTTTATCCGCCATTATTGCGATCTGCTACTGTTAAAAAATTTATGGTGGGTTACGAAATGCTAGGAGAAGCACAAAGGGATATTACGGCTGAAAAAAGTGCCGAAATTTTAAGACAACAATCGGATATCCATTACAAATTGAAATAAAACAAGTATGGGATAGCAGCTTTTAAGAAGGTCATTTTTAAATTTAACACAATAAATATTTTTATAAATGTAAAAAACACATTTGTTAGTGGTGTATTTATAATTATTTATTTTACTTTTGACTTTCGTTCTTATTTTCATAAAAAAATAACAGAATAAAAACACATATCTTATTTTAAACCAACATTAACCATAAAAACATAGTTTAGATTATTTTCTAAATCACTTTTTAAAAAACCATATTAAACAAACAATCACCTATACTAATTTTTAAAACACTACTAACAATGAACCAGAACCTCGCTTTCGCAGATTATGCGGTTTTTATTATTTACTTCATCGTAGTCTCTGTCTACGGTTATACCGTTTATCGCAAACGTAAACAGGACGAACAAGATGCTAAAGCTTATTTTTTGGCTGAAGGAAACTTAACATGGTGGGCAATTGGAGCTTCTCTTATCGCCTCAAACATATCGGCTGAACAATTTATTGGTATGAGTGGCGAAGGTTTCTTTTTAGGAATTGCCGTTGCAGCTTACGAATGGATCGCCGCTATTGCTTTGATTATCGTAGCCGTTTGGTTTATTCCGGTGTACCTTAAAAACAAGATTTACACCATGCCTCAATTTTTAAAAACACGTTATAACGAATCGACTGCGTTGATTATGGCGGTTTTCTGGTTGTTTTTATATGTTTTTGTAAACTTAACTTCCATTTTATATCTGGGAGCTGTTGCTATTAATGGTTTAGCCGGAGGAGAATATCTTCATGTAATTATGATTGGTCTGGCTGTATTTGCATTATTTATCTCTTTAGGAGGTATGAAAGTAGTAGCATACACAGACGTTATTCAGGTAGCGGTTTTGATCATTGGAGGTTTGGTAACTTCATACATTGCCCTTACAACTGTTGGACAATATTTTGGTGTTGGCGAAAATGCTATTGCCGGATTTAAAGTTTTAATGAAAGAAGCGCCAGAACATTTCAAAATGATTATCCCAAAACCAACTGCAACATCTTCTCAACTGGATATCGATAAATATTTAACTTTCCCTGGTTTGATGTCTTACCTTGCCGGTATCTGGATCATCAACTTAAACTATTGGGGTTGTAACCAATACATCACACAAAGAGCTTTAGGTGCTGACCTGCAAACTGCCCGTACAGGTATTTTATTTGCCGGTATGCTAAAATTATTAATGCCTGTAATTGTGATGCTACCTGGTATTGCGGCTTATGTATTATACCAAAACGGACATTTACCACAATTGGTTGGAGGAAAAGACGGAGCTTACTCAGCAGTATTGACGTTCCTGCCAACGGGTTTAAAAGGACTTTCGGTAGCAGCCTTAACTGCTGCAATTGTAGCTTCATTGGCCGGAAAAGTAAACAGTATCTCGACTATCTATACTTTGGATATTCATAAAAAATACATCCAGAAAGAAGCTGGCGAAAAACAACAGGTAAACATTGGTAGAATTGCCGTTTTTGCTGCCATGCTTTTAGCGGTGTTGTTTACATGGAATGATATTTTAGGAATTGGCGGAGTGGGTGGATTTACCTATATCCAAAAATACACCGGATTTATCAGCCCGGGAGTTTTCGCCATGTTCGTTCTGGGTATGTTCTGGAAAAGAACTACCGGAGCTGCTGCCATTGTGGGTGTGATTTTAGGATTTGTATTATCTGTACTATTCAACGAATATGCTCCAATGCTATTTGGAAACGAAACCTTGTTATACACTGCTTATCCTAACGGAAAAGGAGCTTTTGAAATTCCGTTTCATATTTGTATGGGATTATCATTCCTGTTTACCACACTGGTAATGGTGGCAATGAGTTTTGCCGGACCAAAAATCAATCCTAAAGCATTTGAAATAGATGCTGAAATGTTTAAAGTAAAACCACAAACTACGGTTTTAATCGTAATTACATTATTGATTATCGTGGCTTTATACGTTAAATTCTGGTAGTATAATTTTTTACTATATATTTTTTGAAGAAAGAAAGAGGATGCCATTTGGTATCCTCTTTTTTGGTTTATATAATTTTAAAATGCTTATCGTCAAAGAAACATTTTCATAATTTGTTTTTTCTTACAGAATTTCACTTACATTTGGTCGCGAAATATTTAACTAATTAACCAACATTAAAAAAAATGAAAAAACTAATTTTTGCATTATTCCTTATTTCCGGAATTGCTTTTGCACAGGACATGAAGGTCGTAAAGGGTAACTTTGACTTTTTAAAAGACCAAACTGAAATTAACACTGAATTTGATTATAGTAATTTTACTATGATGAAAGAAAAAAAATCGGAAGCGCAATATGTAGAAGAAAGAACTGCCGAATTAAATGAAAAAACAAAAGGAAACGGAAACATCTGGCAAAAGAAATGGGTTTCTGCAAAAGAATCAATCTGGACCCCGAAATTTTTAGAAATAGCAAATGTTGTTCTTGCTAAAGAGAAAAAAAATATAAACTTTCAGGAAAGCTTAACTACTCCTTATACTTTAATTGTACAAACGGTTTGGGTTTATCCGGGCTGGGATGCCGGTATCATGAAACAGCCTGCAAAAGTTACTACCAATTTAAAATTTGTTGAAACGGCAAACAGATCAAATGTTTTATTAGAGATTACAAGTGAAGAAGCTCCGGGAGATCAATGGGGAAATAATTACAGTAACGAATCCCGAATTGGAGAAGGATATGCCAAAACAGCAAAATCACTTTCGAAACTGATCCTAAAAAAAGCCTATAAATAGTATTCTACCAAAACATTTGTTTTTTACCAATACCTATTCTAAAGAATTTTAAATACCTTTGAAGTATGAGTACAGCAACCAAACCCAAACATATTGGCAGAAATATAAGCCGTATCAGAGAACTGCGCGGTATTAAACAAGAAATACTTGCAGAAGCTATTGGAGTAAGTCAACAAACCGTTTCCAGCATCGAAGGAAGCGAGGAAATTGACAATAAAAAGCTTGTAGAAATAGCAAAAGCGCTTGGAGTTACAGTAGAAGCAATTGAAAACTTTTCAGAAGAAAATATGATTAATTATTTCAATACTTTCAACGATAGTCCTAATAACTTCTTTGGAAATAACAATACAACCTGCAACTTTAATCCTCTTGATAAAGTTGTGGAACTTTACGAGCGTTTAGTTCAGGTTGAAAAAGAGAAGAATGAATTTTTAGAAAAAATGCTAAAAGAAAAATAATATTCTTTAGAAGAAGATAGTTTAAAAAAAAGCGCAAAATCATAAAAGATATTGCGCTTTTTTGTTTGTTAATTGTCGCTAGCGCGAGCGTCCCGCTCGTGACTATGTTTTTTATTCAGCTTACATTAGATTTAGATTGCGTTCACGGGCAAGATGCTCGCGCCAGCGCTCTATAGCTGATTAAGAACTCTGATTTTCTTTTTCTTCCTTCTGCATATTCAATAAATACGCCATATTCTTGATCACATGATCGTGCTTTTTTACGAAAGGATTTTCTTCATTCCAGACATAACCTGCCAGAACCGAACATATTTTTTCTTTTACTTCCGGATTTTCAGGCTGGTGAAAAAATAAGGTTTGCAGGTTTCCGGTGTACCATTCTTTTACGTAAGTAGTAAAAACAGCAATGCCTCGTTTCATGTATTCGGTAAATTCAACTTCCCAGTCTACTTTTATTCCTTGCGATTCTTTCAGGTATAATTTTGCTGCCAGCATTCCTGATTCGGTCGCAAAGGCTACTCCTGATGAAAAAACAGGATCTAAAAACTCCGAACTGTTTCCGGTTAAGGCAAAACCATCCCCATACATTCTTTTTACGGCTCTGGAGTAATTCTCTAATTTTACCGGTTCAAATAAAAACTCAGTTCCTTTAAATCTCTTAATATAATAATCTGATAGCTGAATAGCGTTTCGCAAAGCCTCGGCATTGTCTTTATTTTCAGAAAGCGAATTGATAAAATCTGTTGGGCCCACAACACCTAAACTTGTATTTCCGTTAGAGAACGGAATCACCCATAACCAGACTTCGGTTTCCAGAATATCAAATGAAATCTGGGTTCCTTCCTCACCTTCTGTTCTGTTAATATCTTTTACGTGTGTAAATATTGAAGAATGCGGATCTAGTTTTGATGGCGTATCCAAATCTAAAAGTCTTGGTAAAACACGACCGTATCCGCTGGAATCGATAATGAAATTAGCGTGGATTTCTTTTAAATTTCCGTCCTTATCTTTTACGATTGTCTTCGATTTTTTCCCTTCAAAAGAAACTTCCAGTACTTCTGACTCAAATTCCAGGTCAATACCCTTTCTAATAACCTCCTGCGCCATTGTATGGTCAAAATCAGCTCTTGGTACCTGCCAGGTCCAGTCCCAGCCTTCACCAAATTTTTTGCTGAAATCAAACACACAAATCTCTTCTCCCCTTATAAAACGAGCACCTAATTTTTTTTCAAAATTCATTGCATCAAGACTTTCAAAAAGCTCAGCCTCAGCAAAATGGTCCATTACCCGAGGTATAAGACTTTCGCCAACCACCAGTCTTGGAAATTTTGTTTTTTCTACAACTTTTATCTTAACATTGTTTTTATGAAGATACGATGCTGAGACACATCCTGAAGGTCCTGCACCAATCACTAAAACATCAACAAACTCCTTTATCATATTAAAAATATTATCAATTATTAACCTACATTTGCCATCATCAAAATAACTACATTTATTTTGATAAATAAAATTAAATTAGCACAATCAAAACCAGTTTAATGAATACAATTAATGAATATTTAAGTTTAGCCGAATTTGAATCAATTATTTTCGGAAATAATAAAGTTGCAATCAGTGATGTAGTTTTAAACCGAGTAAACGAAAGCTTTAATTTCCTGAAAGAATTTTCCGGAAACAAGGTTATATATGGCGTAAATACCGGTTTTGGGCCAATGGCTCAATATAGAATTAAAGAGTCCGACCAGATTCAGTTACAATATAATTTAATCCGAAGCCACTCTTCTGGAACCGGAAAACCTTTAAGCCCGGTTTGTGCAAAAGCAGCAATTTTGGCCCGATTAAATACCCTTTCATTAGGTAACTCCGGAGTACATCCTTCTGTAATTCACTTAATGGCTGAGCTTATCAATAAAGATATCACCCCTCTTATTTTCGAACACGGTGGTGTTGGTGCCAGCGGAGATTTAGTACAATTATCCCATTTAGCCTTAGTTTTGATTGGCGAAGGCGAGGTTTTTTATAAAGGAGACAGAAGACCAACTTCTGAAGTTTTTGAGATTGAAGGCTTAAAACCTATTCAGGTCGAAATAAGAGAAGGTCTGGCTTTAATAAACGGTACATCTGTAATGACCGGAATTGGAGTTGTAAATGTACACCACGCTAATAAATTATTAGACTGGTCCCTAAAATGTTCTTGTGCCATTAACGAATTGGTTCAGGCTTATGACGATCATTTTTCTGAAGAATTAAACCAAACCAAACGCCATAAAGGACAACAGGAAGTAGCTGCCAGAATGAGACAAAATCTTTCTGACAGTACTTTGATCCGTAAAAGAGAAGACCATTTATATTCCGGAGAAAACACCGAAGAAATTTTCAAGGAAAAAGTTCAGGAATATTATTCATTACGTTGTGTACCTCAAATTTTAGGTCCGGTTTTAGAAACGATCAATAATGTGGCGTCTATTCTGGAAGACGAATTTAATTCCGCAAACGACAATCCTATTATAGATGTAAAAAACAAACACGTTTACCACGGAGGAAACTTCCACGGCGATTATATTTCGCTTGAAATGGATAAACTAAAAATTGTGATTACCAAACTAACGATGTTGGCAGAACGTCAGCTGAATTATTTACTGAATTCAAAAATCAACGAAATCCTTCCTCCATTTGTAAACTTAGGAACATTAGGATTTAATTTCGGAATGCAGGGCGTTCAATTTACTGCCACCTCAACAACTGCCGAAAGCCAAATGTTATCCAACCCAATGTACGTTCACAGTATCCCGAACAACAATGACAATCAGGACATTGTAAGTATGGGAACCAACGCAGCAGTTATTACCTCAAAAGTAATCGAGAATTCTTTTGAAGTTTTAGCAATCGAAATGATTACAATCGTTCAGGCAATTGACTATTTAGGACAAAAAGACCAAATTTCATCGGTTACTAAAAAATGGTACGATGATATCAGAAACATAATTCCTGTATTTAAAGAAGATCAGGTAATGTATCCGTTTGTTCAAAAAGTAAAAGATTACCTGATTAACAGTTAATACTTTTTTTCACATTATTAATATTGAAACTTAAAAATCATGAAAAAACCACTTCTTTTTTTATTCGTATTATTTATTCAATTTGTTAATAGTCAGGAACTGGCTTTGGTTAAAAAAAACGCTAAAATTGGATATATTTCCAAAGACGGAAACTTTAAAATCGAGCCTCAGTACAAATCTGCCAAAAGCTTTTCTGAAGGATTAGCCGCTGTAGAAGACAATGGAAAATGGGGATTTATCGATACTAAAGGAACCTGGGTCATTCCGGCAACTTTTAATAATGCCAAAGATTTTAACAGCGGAATTGCAATTGTACAAAAAGAGAAAGACTGGGTTTATATTGATACCAAAGGCGAAATCCTGAAAGCCCCCTTTTCTGATAAATTATTTGATTTTAATAATGGTGTTGCCTTTATCAGACAAAATACGAAAGTTGGATTAATCAATCCAAAAATGACTGTTGTCTTAGAACCAAAATACGATCAGATCAAACCTTTTGAAAATGGTTTTGCAAGAGTGGAACTAAACAAAAAATGGGGAATCATTAATACTGCCGGTAAAGAATTAGTAGAACCCGCATACGATGAAATAGGCAATTATTTTAAAAACACTGCCTGGGCAAGAAAAGATAAAAATTTTGGAATTGTAAGTGCCGGAAACTTTATTGCGGTAGATGGTGCCGAAAAAATCTGGGACTTTGAAACCCAGGATTTGACTTATGCTAAAAAGAACGGAAAAATTGGATTTATTGACTTAAAAGGAAACTGGACCATTTTGCCTATATATGATAAAGCAAAAGCATTTTCAAAAAATTTAGCTCCGGTTTGTGTTGGATCTAAATGGGGCTATATCAATCCGAAAGCAGAATTTGTTATTCCGCCAACGTACAGTGATGCAGAAGTTTTCAGTACAAACGGACTGGCTCCTGTAAAAGAAAAGAATTGGGGATTCATCAATGAAACAGGAAAACTGGTAATACCAACCCAATATGCTATCACTTCAAACGGATTCGTGATTGCCTTGTTTGTACAACAAGACAAAGGATTTATCGATGGTCTGGCAAGAGTGAAAAATGAAGGAAAATGGGGTTTTCTTAAACCGGACGGAACTGTATTAGGCAATCAATGGTTTGAAAACGCTGAACTTTTTTCACAATCAAAAGAAAGAAATAGCACAAATGAAGCTGCCGCTGAAAAACCAAAAACAGAAACAAAACCGGCAACAAAGCCAGAAGCAAAACCAGCAGGTAAAAAGAAAAAATAACAGTTGTTCTGTAAAAAATAAATGCACGATACATGACATTGCCCCAAGGCAACAGCATTTATAAACTATAAAGAAATAAAACCAACATAAATGAAATGTGTATTAGTAACAGGCGGTTCAAGAGGAATTGGAAGTGCTATTTGTAAAAAATTAGCCGTTGAATCTGGTTATCATATTCTGATTAATTATCATTCCAATAAAACTGCTGCCGAAGAAACACTTCAGGAAGTACAAAAATTAGGTGCAACAGGAGAAATTTTAGGTTTTGATGTTTCTAATTTTGATGAAGTACAAAACACTTTAGTAAAATGGCAGGAAGCCAATCCTGAAGCAATTGTAGAAGCGATTGTAAACAATGCCGGAATCACAAAAGATGGTCTTTTTATGTGGATGACTCCCCAAGACTGGAACGGAGTAATGAACACAAGTGTAAACGGATTTTTTAATGTAACACAATTTTTCATTCAGAAAATGTTGCGCAATAAATATGGCCGAATTGTAAATGTCGTTTCTGTTTCCGGAGTAAAAGGAACAGCAGGACAAACCAATTACTCGGCTGCAAAAGGCGCAATTGTTGCGGCAACAAAAGCCCTCGCACAGGAAGTCGCCAAACGAAATATTACTGTAAATGCTGTTGCTCCCGGTTTTATCAAAACCGATATGACCAGCCAGTTAGACGAAAAAGAATTACTAAAACTAATTCCCGTAAATCGTTTTGGCGAAGCTGAAGAAGTAGCAGATTTAGTAAATTTTTTAATTTCGAAAAAATCAAGCTATATTACAGGAGAAATTATCAATATAAACGGAGGAATATATTCTTAAAAATAACCATACCGTGTAATTTTAAAATTCAAATAAACACATACAAACATAGAATGCTAAGTGTAAAAAGAGTTTAAAAAAGAGATACATTTCTCTCACATAGATCGCTATGTGTATTTCAAATAAGTGAAACAAAATTTTTTGAATTTACAAAAGCTACGTTTCTATGTGTTAAAAAAAAATTACAGTAACGGATAAAAAATTACTTAGAAAGACGATGAATAAGAGAGTTGTAATTACTGGAATGGGAATTTATTCTTGTATCGGAACTTCTTTAGATGAAGTAAAAGAATCTTTATACAACGGGAAATCCGGTATTGAGTTTGATGCTGAAAGAAAAGAATTTGGTTTTCAATCTGCCTTAACAGGAATGGTTCCAAAAGCCGATTTGAAAAACTTATTGACCCGAAGACAACGTATGAGCATTGGTGAAGAAACCGAATATGCTTACATGGCCACCATCGAAGCTTTGAAAAATGCCAATATAGACGATGCTTTTTTCGACAATCGCGAGGTGGGCATCATGTACGGAAACGATAGCGTCTCAAAAGCTATTATTGACGCAACAGATATTGTCCGAGAGAAAAAAGACACGGCTTTGATAGGTTCCGGAGCGATTTTTAAATCGATGAATTCTACGGTAACCATGAATTTATCAACAATTTTTAAACTCCGCGGCATCAATCTTACCATAAGTGCAGCCTGTGCCAGTGGTTCACACTCGATCGGGTTGGCTTATTTTTTAATCAAAAGTGGTTTTCAGGATATTATTATTACCGGAGGAGCGCAGGAAATCAACAAATATGCCATGAGCAGTTTTGATGGTTTAGGCGTTTTTTCGAACAGAGAAAGTGAACCGGAAAAAGCTTCCCGCCCGTTTGACAAAGATCGCGACGGACTAATCCCAAGTGGCGGCGGTGCCACTTTAATCCTTGAAAGTTACGAATCTGCCATTGCCAGAGGTGCCAATATTATTGCCGAAGTTGTGGGTTACGGATTCTCGTCAAACGGAGGACATATCTCAACTCCTAATGTCGAAGGTCCGTCTATAGCCATGCAACGGGCACTTGATGATGCACAACTAAAAGCAACCGATATTGAGTATATAAATGCTCATGCAACCTCAACTCCTGTAGGAGACGGTAATGAAGCCAAAGCCATCTTTGAAGTTTTTGGTGAGAAAAATCCTTATGTAAGTTCCACAAAATCAATGACAGGACATGAATGTTGGATGGCAGGAGCAAGTGAAGTAATTTACTCTATCTTAATGATGCAGAACGATTTCATCGCTCCAAACATCAATTTAGACCATCCGGACGAAGATGCAGCCAAATTAAATTTGGTCAAAACTACTTTAAACAAAAAATTTGACATATTTTTGTCCAATTCCTTCGGATTCGGAGGAACCAACTCTGCGTTGGTGGTTAAAAAGTTTAAATTAAACGATGAATAAAGAAGAGATTATAGCAAGAATTAATGGTTTTTTAGTTGAGGAGTTTGAAGTAGATAATGATGATATTGAACCAGATGCTAATTTAAAAGACACACTTGGGTTAGATAGTTTGGACTATGTTGATTTAGTAGTTTCAATTGAAGCTAACTTTGGTGTTAAGCTGGTTGAAGTAGATTTCGTAGGAATTGCTTCTTTTCAAAGCTTTTATGATCTTATTGAAAACAAATTAAAAGCCAAAACTGCTTAATGAGCAAATGGGATGGCAAATCAAAAGGAACTGTTTTAGGGTATAGAATATTCGTTTTTTTAATTAAAAAAGCGGGTGTTAAAGCTGCTTATATTTTACTTTATTTTGTTGCTTCTTACTATTTTTTATTTCTAAAGAAAAGCAATAAAGCCATTTCTTATTATTTTAAGGAAAGGCTGAAGTATTCCTGGTTCAAATCTAAAACAATGGTCTTCAAAAGTTATTACACTTTTGGGCAAACCATTATTGATAAAATTTCCATTTCGGCAGGAATGCGAAATAAATTCACCTATGAATTTGACGGAATTGAGATCCTGAAAAATCTTTTGGCAGAGAAAAAAGGAGGCGTTTTAATCAGTGCACATATTGGAAATTTTGAAATTGCAGAACATTTTTTGGGCGATATCGACATTGATTTTCAAATTAATCTGGTTACTACAGATCTGGAACATTCTGCTATTAAGAATTATCTGGAAAGCGTTACCCAAAAACCTACCGTTAAATTTATCATTATCAGAGAAGATTTGTCTCATATTTTTGAGATCAATGCGGCACTTTCTAAAAACGAACTGGTTTGTTTTACCGGCGATCGTTATTTTGAAGGTACCAAATCGCTTTCTGAAAACATCCTTGGAGAACAGGCAAACTTTCCTGCGGGCCCATTTTTAATCGCTTCAAGATTAAAAGTCCCTGTAGTTTTTGTGTATGTAATGAAAGAACCAAACCTGCATTATCACTTGTATGCACGTGAGGCTATAGTCAAACACCGTGACGAAAAAGGATTATTGAAAGCCTATATCGAAAATGTAGAATCGATGCTGGCAAAATACCCTTTGCAATGGTTCAACTACTTTGATTTTTGGAATCAGTTAAAATAAAATCACTCTTTGGGTAATTTTTTTTTAAAGACATAGAAACATAAATTTGTTACTTAAAAAAAGACGTTTCATTTATTTAAAACACACATAAACAGCCATCTGAAAGAAATAAGTTTTGCTTATTTCCTTTTCTGGTATAAAATCTATCCCGAAGTTTCAGGACTATGTGTTTTAAGATTTTCATGATTTACGGCAAGACGTAAAAATTATTTAATTAAAAATCGTTCTTTTATACCTTACAATTCTTAAAGTAAAAGATGCAGGAATTTGACACTATTATTATTGGTTCCGGGGTGGGCGGATTATCAACTGCAATTTGTCTCGCAAGAGCAGGACAAAAAGTTTTGGTACTCGAACAGCATTATGTTCCCGGCGGCTGGAGTCATAGTTTTACTTTGCAAGGACAGCGTTTTAGTCCCGGTGTACATTATGTAGGACAATTAGAAGAAGGACAATCTACCAACGAATTGTACAGAGGTTTAGGAATTGCCAATGACATGGTTTTTTTTCGAATGAACAAAAATGCCTATGAACATTGTTTAATTGGAGATGATACTTTCGATTTACCCGCCGGAGCTGAGAATCTCAAGAAAACCCTTTCAACCCATTTTCCTCACGAAGAAAAAAACATACACGAATATCTTTCACTGGTCCAAAAAGTAAGTTATGAATTGCAGTTAATCCCGAAATTAAAAGGATTCTGGCAAAATATAACCGTTCCGTTTCGAACCAAACATTTTGGCAAGTTTGCCTTATTTCCTTTAAAAAAAGTAATTGGCTGGCATGTTAAAGATCCTAAACTAAAAGCGGTTCTGAATATTCAGTGTGGCGATCACGGACTTCCGCCGGCCCGGGCTTGCTTTCCTGTACATTGTTCTGTGATGAGTCATTATTTTGATGGCGGATTTTATCCCATGGGCGGTGGTGGCGGAATTGTAAAAGCCATGACAAACGGTGTAAAAAGACATAACGGAGAAATACGTGTAAAACAAAACGTTCGTAAAATCATTATCGAAAACAAAAAAGCGATTGGCATTCAGCTTGAAAATGGCGAAGAAATACGAGCCAAAAATATCGTTTCGAATGCAGATCCTTCGATAACCTATTTAAATTTAATAGATAAAGAACATCTCAGCAAATCGCTTTTGAAGAAACTCGATAAAACGAAATATTCGGTTACGTCTTTAATTTTATTTTTAACATTAGATATTGATGTTACCCTATATAATATCGATTCCGGAAATTTCTGGATGATGAAAGATGAAAATGACGATGCCAACTTTGAACATTTAATGAGCGATACCATCGATTCAGGAGATTCATTTCCTTCGGTATTTATCAGTTGTACTACACTCAAAGATCCGGCAAGTTTTAACGGGCGTTATCATAATTTTGAAATTGTAACGTATGTGAATTATGATCATCTGAAAGATTTTAATGGTTTAGACGATTATCACAATGCAGCGTATAAAATATTTAAAGAAAAAATCATCAATAAACTGATGAACAATGTCGAAAAAATAATCCCGAATGCGAAACAACATATTATTCAGGCAGAATTAGGAACACCCAAAACCAATGAATTCTATATCAATTCGACAAAAGGCAATGTTTACGGAACCGAAAAAACATTAAATCAGGTGGGGCCTTTCTCGTATAAGAACAAAACCGAAATCGAAAACCTATTTCTTTGCGGCGCCTGTACCTTATCGCATGGCGTTGCCGGGGCGACATATTCAGGAGTTGAAGCTGCTGCTGCAATTTTAGGCTGCAAATCCGATGATTTGTTACTTGAAGATGAAACCCAAAAAATTAGAATTTATGATGCCGAAGATTCATCCACCTGGCCAGATTGGGTACATACCAAACGAACAGATAAAATAAGGAAATTCGTTTAAAAAAAATACTTATTTTTGCGCAACCACCAAAGTCATCAAACCAAATGAAAAATGTTCTTGTTATTTATTATTCCCAATCAGGACAATTAGAAGAGATTGCACGAAATATTGCAAAGCCTTTCCTGAATTCAGAAGAGATAAATGTAACGTTTCACGAAATACAATTAGAGAGGCCTTTTCCTTTTCCATGGGACAAGAATTCTTTTTTTGACGCCTTTCCGGAATCTTTTCTTCAAATTCCAACCGGATTAAAACCAGTTCCTGAAGAAATTCTAAATACAAAATTCGATTTGGTATTATTTCATTATCAGGTGTGGTATTTGTCACCATCGATTCCAATCAATTCATTTCTAAAAAGTGAAGATGCCAAAAAACTATTGAACAATACCCCTGTTGTCACCATAAGCGGTTCCCGTAATATGTGGATTATGGCGCAGGAAAAAATCAAAATATTGCTAAAAGAAGCCAATGCAAAATTAACAGGAAATATCGCTTTAGTAGATCGTGTTGGAAATTTAGTAAGCGTAATCACAATTGTAGAATGGATGTTCTCCGGAGTGAAGAAAAAATATCTGGGAATTTTCCCTTTGCCGGGAGTTTCGGATCAGGACATTCAGGAATCAGATAAATTTGGAAATGTCATTGTTTCCGCATTAAACGAAGGTAAATTAGAAGATTTACAGCCAAAATTACTGGAAATTGGTGCCGTAAAAATCAGCCCGTATTTAGTTACTGTAGATAAAACCGCGAATAAAATTTTCAATAAATGGTCAAATCTGATTTATAAACATCAAAAAAACAGAAAACAGCTTCTTAAAGTATTTAATGTTTATTTATTCCTTGCAATATGGTTAATCTCACCAATAGTATATATATTGCACCTTATTACCTACCCATTTAAGTTAAAAACCATAAAAAAAGAAACTCAATATTATCAGGGAGTTTAGAAGACGAAATTAGATTATGTTTGAAGTATATATTACCAAAGCCGCAAAGTATTTGCCAAATGAAGCTGTTTCTAACGAAGAAATGGAGAACTATTTAGGCCTCATTAATGATGCTGCTTCTAAAGCACGACGCATTATTTTGCGCAATAATAAAATTACAAGTCGTTATTACGCCATAGATAAAACGGGAAAGAGCACACATAACAATGCTGAGCTAACCCGAAATGCTGTTGTACAATTGTTTGATGAAAACTTTACGGCACAAGATCTTGAAGTACTTTCATGCGGGACCTCAACACCTGATATTTTCCTGCCTTCGCATGCTGCAATGGTTCATGGGCTATTAAAAAATAAATCGGTAGAATTAAATTCATCAACCGGAGTTTGTTGCGCCGGAATGAATTCGTTAAAATTTGGTTTCCTTTCCGTACGATCAGGAAATTCAAAAAATGCTATTTGCACAGGATCAGAAAAAGTTTCTACCTGGTTAAATGCACAAATGTACAACCATGAAGCCGCAAATTTAAAAAGCCTTGAAGAACAACCTATTATAGCCTTCAAAAAAGATTTTTTACGTTGGATGTTATCAGATGGCGCAGGAGCGTTTTTATTAGAAAACAAACCAAAAGGGCCTATTTCCCTGAAGATAGAATGGATGGAAGCTTTTTCGTATGCGTACGAACTAGAAACCTGTATGTATGCCGGTGGTGATAAATTAGAGAATGGAGAAATTAAAGCCTGGAGCGAATACCCTCCGGAACAATGGCTAAATGAATCTGTTTTTGCCATTAAACAAGATGTAAAATTACTGGATGAATTTATACTTTCTAAAGGAGCTGAAAGTATGAAAGATGCCATGGATAAAAATAAAATAACATCAGATCAGGTCGATTATTTTATTCCTCATGTTTCTTCTAACTTTTTTGTGGAAGGACTAAAAAAAGGATTAGCTGAAAAAGGAATCGGAATGGCGGATGAAAAATGGTTCATGAACCTTTCAAGAGTAGGAAATGTAGGTTCTGCCTCTATTTATTTAGCTTTGGAAGAATTGATGAATTCAGGAAATTTAAAAAAGGGAGATCATATCCTTCTATCAGTTCCTGAAAGTGGAAGATTTTCATTTGCTTATGCTTATTTAACCGTTTGCTAAATGGAAACGACTTTACTTTTAGAAAAAGAAGCTGTCGAAAATTTATTACCACAAAAGTTTCCTTTTGTTATGGTAGATAAAATGTATTCGTTTACTGAAACCTCATTGGTTTCAGGTTTTAAAATTCAAAACGATAACATATTTTTCGATAATAATACTTTTTTAGAAGCAGGTTTAATCGAACATATGGCACAATCTGTGGCTTTGCATACAGGTTACCAGTTTTTCCTGAAAAACGAAATAGCCCCAACAGGATATATAGGTTCCATCAAAGAAATTGCGATTAAAAAGTTGCCGGAAATTAATGATACAATTCAATCAACGGTAACTATTTTACAGGAATTTGCAGGAATTACACTGGTGGATATTGTAACGACTTTGAACAATGAAGAAATTGCCAAAGGACAAATGAAAACTGTTTTAGCGAAATGATAACAGCAATGAAAACCGGAGTTGATATACAAAATTATTTACCGCACCGGGCGCCCATGCTTATGGTGGATTTGATTTTAGATATAGATGCTAATTTTGTAGAAACTATCTTCGAGATAAAAAAAGACAATGTTTTTATTGACAATAACGTTTTTATCGAAGCAGGCTTAATCGAAAACACAGCGCAAACCTGTTCTGCTATTGTAGGTAAAAAGTATTTTTTTGACGAAGACGGAACAGAAAATGAAAACGTAAATGTATTAGGTTTTATCAGTGCGATAAAAAACCTTAAAATACATTTGCTCCCAAAAGTGGGTGATACGATTATTACCAAAGCAACGTTGGTTTCAAAATTTACAGGCGACGATTATACGTTGTGTACAATGAAATGCGAAAGTATATGGGGACATAAATTACTTTTAGAATGTGAAATTAATTTATTCATTCAAAAGACAATAGTTCCCGTGTAGATGAATACTAAAAAGATCATCCTGCATGTATTAATCCGGATTGGCACTTTAGTACTCCTGATTGGATCCGTTTTCTTACTTTGGTATCTTACCTTTGATCCTCATAAAAATTGTGATGAAAACGGACACAGACATGTTGATGGAGGTTTAGGAATGTTTATTATGGCATTTTTAGCAGCTCAAATGTTTTATTTAGGACTACTGATAGAAATGATTTATTTATTTGTGAAGAAAAAACAAAATTTAGCCTTCACAAATCTGGGGTTTTTAATAATTAGTTTATGTATTGCATTAGCCTTTATATATCTAATAAATTAATAATGATATGGAAAAAGAAAAAGTACCACAAGACAAAAGCAACTTAACAAAAAACAACGTTAAAGAGCTTTTGTATGCTACTGATGAAAATGGCGATTACACGACTACTTTAAGTACAGGATGGGAACCCAAAACCATTGCACTATCCAATTCAATAGACGAAATAAAAGAAAGAATTGCCGAAGCAAAAATGCAGGTCGAAATTGGAGAAGTAAGCCCTATTTGTTATTATATGGAAGTCAATAAAATGGATCTTACTATTTTATCCAGTTATGTGGGCATGTGGAAATGGCGTGTAAAAAGGCATTTTAAACCCACCGTTTTTGCCAAATTAAGCGATTCAATCCTTAAAAAATATGCCGATGCTTTTGAGATATCGGTAACTGAATTAAAAAATATTAAAACCGAGTAATGCAAATTAATTTTACACATCATCAATCTGCCCATTGCGAGAATGGCGTAGCTTCGAATTTGTTAAAAAACAACGGACTGAACATTAGCGAACCGATGGTTTTTGGTATTGGCTCTGGACTTTTTTTTGTGTATTTGCCTTTTATAAAAGTAAATCACGCGCCTGCAATTAGCTATAGAACTTTGCCTGGGCAAATTTTTAATAAACTGGCCAATCGTTTAAATCTAAAAATAAAAAGACAAAAATTTTCTTCTACAGCAAATGCAAACAAAGCATTAGACGAAAATTTAAAAAATAATATCCCAACCGGATTACAAGTTGGAGTCTATCATTTGAGTTATTTTCCTGATGAATATCGTTTTCATTTTAACGCGCACAATTTAGTCGTTTATGGAAAAACGGAAACCGATTATTTGGTCAGCGATCCTGTTATGGAAACTGTTACGACTTTAACACATGACGAATTAGATAAAGTACGTTTTGCCAAAGGCGCTTTTGCCCCAAGAGGACAAATGTATTATCCAATTCAGATTCCAAAAAACGTAGATTTGAAAAGTGCAATCATCAAAGGAATCAAAAATACCTGTCGCGATATGTTAGCCCCAGTACCTATTGTTGGGGTACGCGGCATAAAATTCGTATCCAGACAAATTAGAAAATGGCCTTTAAAACACGGTACCAAAAAAGCCAATCATTACCTGGCACAAATGGTGCGTATGCAGGAAGAAATAGGAACCGGAGGCGGAGGATTTAGATTTATTTATGCTGCTTTTTTACAGGAAGCTTCGGTTATTTTGAATAACGAAGAATTAAAAGTACTTTCGAAAGAAATGACCCAAATTGGAGATTCATGGCGCGATTTTGCTGTTGAAGCTTCCCGAATTTATAAAAACCGAAGCGCCAAAGAAGATGCCTACAATGCCATTGCTGATGAACTTTTGAGCATTGCCAACAGAGAAGAAATCTTTTTCAAAAAACTAAAAAAAGCGATTAGCTAAATATATTTTGAAACCCATTATAAAAATAGAATCCCTTTCGAAAAAGTACAAAGATGCAGACCAGTATTCTTTGAACGACGTTTCGCTGGATATCAACGAAGGTCAGATTTTTGGATTATTGGGTCCAAATGGTGCCGGAAAAACAACCTTAATCTCTATGCTTTGCGGATTGATAAAACCAACCTCAGGACATTTTACGATTGATGAGCTGAACTACACGAATCATTCTTCAAAAATCAAAAAAATCATAGGCGTTGTTCCTCAGGAATATGCCCTATATCCTACTTTAACCGCAAGAGAAAATCTACATTATTTTGGAAGTATGTACGGATTGAAAGGTTCATACTTAAAAGACAAAGTGATTGAAACTTTAGATCTTTTGGGGTTATTAAAATTTGCCGACAAACGCATCGAAACTTTTTCAGGCGGAATGAAACGAAGAGTCAATTTGATTGCCGGAATTTTGCACAATCCTAAAGTTTTATTTTTAGATGAACCCACCGTAGGCGTTGATGTACAATCTAAAAATGCCATTATAGATTATTTGAAAGTTTTAAACCAAAACGGAACTACAATTATATATACCTCCCATCATTTGGCTGAAGCCGAAGATTTCTGTACCAATATTGCCATTCTGGACCGAGGCAGAATTTACGCCCAGGGAACACCATCAAGCTTGATTGATGCAACAGATGAAGCACGAAATCTTGAAGAAGTTTTTATTTCATTAACCGGTAAAGATTTTAGAGATGGTCAATAAAATTTGGATGTCGGTCGTAAAAGAATTTCTGCTGCTTAAACGAGATTTAGGCGGATTGATTATTCTGTTTATTATGCCGTTGGTACTTGTAATCACGGTAACTTTAATTCAGGACAGTACTTTTAAAACCATAAGCGACAATAAAATTCCGATTTTATTAGTCGATAATGACAACGGTTCTGTATCTAAAACGGTTTTTGATAATCTGGAAAAAAGCAATTTGTTTAGCGTTGTCACGCAAATCGACAATAAAAAAATTACCGAAGAAGTAGCCAAAGAAGCCGTTTATAAAGGTAAATTCCAGTTGGCGATTATAATCCCGAAAAATCTAAGTGTCGATTTACAAACCAAAATTGATCAAAATGTCCAGAACATTGTGAGCAAAATGGGCTTAACCGAAACGGATAGTACCGCACAAACAGAGAAACCTAAAGTAATTACAGAAAAAGAAGTGAAACTGTATTTTGATCCTGCGGTTCAGATGAGTTTCAAAAATGCCGTAATGAGTTCGATTGATAAGATGATTTCTCAAATCGAAACCAAATCCATTTACACCACTTTTCAAAATCAATTAGGAGAAGGAACTGTCGAATTCGATCAAAAGAGTTTCATTACTTTCAAAGAAATAATCCCGAAAATCAACAATAAAGAAGTACGTCCCAATTCGGTACAGCACAACGTTCCGGCCTGGACACTTTTTGCAATATTTTTTATCGTGATTCCGTTGTCTATTAATATTGTCAAAGAAAAATCACAAGGGACATTCGTTCGACTGTTGACCAATCCGGTTTCTAATTTAGTGGTGATTATGGGTAAAACGATCACCTATTCGGCCATTTGTATGATTCAGTTTTATATGATGGTGGCCGTGGCGGTATTTTTATTTCCGCATATTGGGTTACCTTCTTTAAATATCGAAGGACATTTATTTTTAATGAGTGTTGTGGCTTTGTTTTCTGGTTTTGCTGCGATTGGTTTCGGAATTTTATTAGGAACCGTAGCCAATACACAAGAACAATCAGCACCTTTTGGCGCCACAAGCGTATTGATTCTCGCTGCTGTTGGAGGGGTTTGGGTACCAGTTTTTGCCATGCCAACCCTTATGCAGTATATCGCGAAATCGTCACCCATGAATTGGGGATTAGAAGCTTTTTACGATGTATTATTACGCAACGTTTCTTTCCTGGAAATCATCCCAAAAATAAGTTTGTTATTTTTGTTCTTTATTATCACAACATCCATTGCCTTATTTTATGACAAAAAGAAAAGAACAGTATAACGAAGCCACTGAACTAACTGTTTCTCACGAAATCAGAATTCGTTTTAACGAAACTGATCCGCTTGGAATCGTTTGGCATGGCAATTATATTACTTATTTTGAAGATGGACGTGAAGCCTTTGGCCGTCAACACGGACTTACTTATTTAGATATTGGCAACACCGGTTATACAACGCCGATCGTAAAATCGAAATGCGAGCATAAATTGTCTTTGCGCTACGGTGATGTCGTAACCATAGAAACAACGGTTGTCGATACACCAGCTGCCAAAATGATTTATCGTTTTAGAATAATAGATGCAAAAGGCGAAGTAGCCTGCACCGGAGAAACCGTTCAGGTATTTTTAGACGGCGACGGAAATTTAATGTTAACGAATCCTCCTTTCTACGAAGAATGGAAACGAAAAGTGGGATTATTAAAATAAAAGACAAACAGGATTTTCACGAATTAAAATTTATAAAATTGTAAAATCTGCGTGCAAAAAAATTAAACACATAGAATCATAGAATTTAAAAGTGAATAAAAGAATTAAATAAAATCTAGATTTTACACATAGCTATGTTTATTTAAGCAAATGAAATGCCTTTCAAGTAAACGAAACTATGTATCTCTGTGTTAAAAAGAAATATGCCTACAAGGTTTTGAAAAACTTTCAGGAGAAATTAAGAGTCATAAAATGATAAGAGAAGTATATATCACCCAAACCAATTGTATCACCCCTTTAGGATTCGATGTTCCATCAAACGTCGAGGCTATTCTCCGTGGAGATTCCGGTATTCAATTTCATAACGATATTGCTTTGATGCCAGCGTCATTTTATGCTTCAATTATTAGTAATGAAAAAATAAACAGTGCATTTGAAAAAATCAGCACTGATACAAAATATTCCCGTTTAGAGAAAATGATGATTCTGGCCTTAGAGCCGATTATCAAAAATTCCCAAATCGAATTAAATTCGAAAACTGCCTTTATACTTTCGACCACAAAAGGAAATGTTACGGCATTAAAAGAAGATTCTAAAGAACGTTTCAATAATGCACATTTAGATGTTTTAGCGCAAAATGTTGCTGATTTCTTCGGATTCAAAACACAGCCTATTGTCGTTTCGAATGCTTGTGTTTCCGGAATTTTAGCCGTTTCGGTGGCGAAAAGAATGATTCAGTCTGAGTTGTATGATAACGTTTTTGTTGTAGCCGGAGACGAAGTTTCTGAATTTGTTTTATCCGGATTTAATTCTTTTCAGGCCATGAGCGATTTGCCTTGTAAACCGTATTCTAAAAACAGAACCGGTGTAAGTTTAGGCGAAGCAACGGCTGCTGTTTTAATTTCAACGAATCCGGCAACCGCTAAGATAAAAGTAATTGGAGACAGTTCGATAAACGATGCCAACCATATTTCGGGGCCATCAAGAACAGGTGAAGGTTTGTTCAGAAGTATTCAGAATGCTTTGAAAGAAGCTCAAATAGATTCCAACAAACTTGATTTTATTTCAGCACACGGAACTGCAACTCCATTCAACGACGAAATGGAAGCGATTGCCTTAAATCGTTTGGGTTTACAAAACGTACCCATAAATAGTTTAAAAGGTTTTTACGGTCATACATTAGGCGCTTCGGGATTGTTGGAAACGGTAATCGCAATTGAATCAGTAAACCAAAATATACTTTTTGAATCCAAAGGTTTTGATGAAATGGGTGTTAGTGAATCTATACATGTTATTGAGAAAAACGAAGAGGCTACTATTGATTATTTTTTGAAAACAGCTTCCGGGTTTGGAGGTTGTAATACGGCTGTGGTTTTTCAAAAGATAAAATGAAATGGAAAATTAAGAAAGTCATTCATACTTGGGTTTCTTAAATTAAATTTTTAAACAAAATAGATTTAAAATGAGAAGTTTAAAAAACTTAAACGTTAGAAAAAGTATTGAACACAATAAATTGGTTTATTCTGAAAGTTGGTTAGATAAATTTGGGTCATTCGTTTTTTATTCATTTTGTTGTTCTGGTTTTATAAGCCCTTTTTTAATTTATTTTGATCCATATCGTGACCATTCAAAAACCGGATTTGAATATTATTTAGTTTTTATTTTAAGCATTTTTTTTGCATATTCTTTTTATAAAAAAGCAACAGAAAAAAGACTCACAAAAATTATAAGTAAATACAATGCCGAAGAAAACAAATTATTAATTAATGAGTATTGTGAGAAAAAAGGTTTTGAAAAGTATAAAAATTTAAACAATATAATAATTTATAATACTGAAATGGCATACAATTTTAATCCAAATTATAAAATAAGTAGAATTTTTCTTTTAAGAGGAAACTCTATTTATTTGACCATGATAAGACAAGATAAATTAAATACACCTGTTCTTTTTTCACAAATAAGTTTAAAGAGGGATATTAAAAATCTCTGTTAAAACAAAAAAAAATGACTCAAAACAAAACATATATACACGATTACATCACCATCCAAAACAACGAAATCGTTTTGAACGGAACCTCCATATTCAAAATTGATCCAACAGATTTTACTGATTTCTCAAAACAAGCTTATCGCAATTTTAACATTCAATACCCGAAATTTTTCAAAATGGATGCTTTGAGCAAACTGGCTTTTTTAGGATCTGAATTGCTTTTGAGTCCGATAACTTCGGCTGAGCAGGAAAACAATATTGCTTTGGTTTTGGCCAATAAATCGTCGAGTTTAGATACTGACGTTAAGTATCAGGAATCGATTTCAGACAAAGAAAACTATTTTCCGAGTCCGGCAGTTTTTGTTTATACGCTGCCAAATATTTGTTTGGGCGAAATAAGTATCCGTCATCAGCTGAAAAGTGAAAATTCTTTCTTTATATTTGACACCTTTAACACTGAATTTATGTCGAATTACTCGGATATTCTTCTGAATACGAATAAAGCAGATAAGGTTCTTTGTGGTTGGGTAGAATTTTTTAATGACAATTATAAAGCGTTTCTTTGCACGATTAGTAAAGAGAAAAACGAAAAATATACAAACGAAAATATCAAAACATTATATAATAAATAATCATGGAAGCATTAAAAAAAGAATTAAAAAACAAAATCATTACTACCTTAAATCTTGAAGATATCGCAATCGAAGATATTGCTGATAACGATCCTTTGTTTGGAGATGGTTTAGGTTTAGACTCCATTGATGCGCTTGAATTAATTGTGATTTTAGATAAAGATTACGGAATTAAATTAGTAGACCCAAAAGAAGGAAAAACTATTTTCCAGTCGATCGAAACTATGGCAGCTTATATTCAGGCAAACAGAACGAAATAAGACTGCTTAGACTGGCTTAGATTTTTAGACACCTTAGATAAAAACTGTCTAAATCCAAAAGTTACAAAATCTAAGAAGTCTAATGTCTAATAATCTAAGTAAGTCTAAAAATCCAAGAATCTAAAAATCTAAGCAAGTCTAAAATGAAAGGTGTTGCAATAACGGGAATGGGAATTATCTCTTCGATTGGAAATTCAGTCGAAGAAAATTATATTTCGTTAATCGAAAATAAAATTGGCATTTCCCGTATCACAAATATTTCGACCGTTCATGCGGGTGTTATTAAGGTGGGAGAAATTAAAAAAACCAACGAAGAATTGGTCAACGAATTGAACCTTACTGAAGATAATAACTTTTCGCGAACAGCAATGATCGGTACATTAGCAGCCAAACAAGCTGTTGAAAATGCCGGAATTACATCGATAAACGAATTCAGGACAGGACTTATTTCGGCTACGAGTGTAGGCGGAATGGACATGACCGAAAGACATTATTACGATTATTTCAAACATCCTGAGCTGGTAAAATATATTACCTGCCATGATGGTGGTGATGTTGCTGAAAAAATTTCCGAAGAACTGGGTTTAAAAGGAATGGTTACCACGATTAGTACCGCTTGTTCATCGGCGGCAAACTCAATTATGCTGGGTGCCCGATTGATTAAAACCGGAAAATTAGATCGTGTAATTGTTGGCGGAGCCGATGGTTTGGCAAAATTCACCATCAACGGATTTAAGACTTTGATGATTTTATCAGACGATTTCAACAAACCTTTTGACAACGAACGTAAAGGATTAAACCTGGGTGAAGCCGCAGCATATTTGGTTTTAGAATCAGATGAAATTGTAGCGAAACAAAATAAAAAAGTCCTGGCCCGTGTTTCGGGTTACGGAAATGCAAATGATGCTTTTCACCAGACTGCTTCTTCAGAAAATGGTGATGGCGCTTATTTAGCCATGAAAAAAGCGTTTGAAGTTGCTGGTTTAAAGCCTTCTGAAATCGACTACATCAACGTACACGGAACGGCAACTCCCAACAATGATTTATCTGAAGGAAGAGCTTTAAAGAGAATTTATCAGGACGAAAAAGTCCCTGATTTTAGTTCTACAAAACCTTTTACCGGACATACTTTAGCAGCTGCTGCAGCAATTGAAGCTGTTTATAGCGTTTTGGCGATTCAGAATAATGTGGTTTACCCCAATTTGAATTTCGAAAACCCGATGGAAGAATTTGATTTGCAACCGCAGACTACTGCAAAAAATAAAAATATCGAACACGTTTTATCCAATTCTTTTGGTTTTGGAGGAAACTGTTCCACTCTTATATTTTCAAAAAGCTAAATTTAAATTGTCATGATTCCAATGACAATTTAAATTTAAAAACGATAATACCATATTCCTTAAAAAAAATTTAATCTTCGCATGAAAAAAACATATATAAATGGAGTAGGCTGTATTTCGACTCAAAAAACATTTGATACTGTTTTTTTAGAAGAAGCCGTTGTCAATCATAATCAAAATGTATTCGCGATCATTCCCCCGGTTTACAAAGATTATATTTCTCCTGCAGCAAGCAGAAGAATGGCAAAAGGAGTAAAGAACGGAATCGTTGCTTCGGCATTGGCCATGAAAGATGCCAATGTTGAAAAAGTTGACGCTATCATTACCGGAACCGGTTTAGGATGTATCGAAGATTCTGAAAAATTCCTCAAAAGTATTCTCGATAATAATGAAGAATTCTTAACGCCAACTTCTTTTATTCAATCTACCCATAATACCGTTGGTGCGCAAATTGCTTTGTTGCAGCAATGTAAAGGATATAATTTTACGTATGTAAATGGTGCTGTTTCTTTTGAATCGGCTCTTTTAGATGCTAAAATGCAAATCGAAGAAGACGAAGTTCAGTCGGTTTTAATTGGCGGAGTGGATGAAAATGGCGATTATACTACTGCCCTTTTCAAATTAAACGGACGCATCAAAGCCGATAATTCAGCGCCTTATGATCTTTTAAATTCTACAACACCCGGAGCAGTTTATGGTGAAGGTGCCAGTTTTTTTGTTCTGGAAAATAAAAGAAAAGAAACTACATACGCAGAAGTTCTGGATATTGCTATTGTAAATACGCTGGAAGAAAACGAAATCGAAGCTGAAATTAAAGCCTTTTTGAAATCCAGTAATTTAGAAATTTCTGATGTTGATGCTTTAGTTTTAGGATTTGACGGAAACGTTGATTTCGAAAATTACTATAGAAATCTTGCCGAAAATGCTTTCGCAGCAACACCTGTTTTGTATTACAAACATTTGAGCGGCGAGTACGATACGGCTTCGGCTTTTGCTTTATGGATGGCTTCTAAAATTATAAAAACTCAGGAAATTCCTGAAATCATAAGAGTAAATTCGGTTGAAAAACCAGCTTATAATACTATTTTATTGTACAATCAACTGAATGGAAAAAATCATAGTTTTACTTTGATCTCAAAATGATAACGCATAAAAACATTTCGTTATTCTTTCTCTTTTTATTGCTTTTACTCGTTCTTGTGAACTTTTATACAGCAATTAGCTGGGTATGGTTTATCGCAATTGTTTTGATTTGGCTGGGAATAAACGCTTTTGGCTCTGCCCGGATTTCATCCAATTATCATGTAAAAGCTTTCTGCAATAATCCATCTGAAACAGAAAAAAAAATCGCCATTACTTTTGATGACGGGCCAAGCATTTTTACATTGGAGGTTTTAGAATTATTGAAAAAACATGACGTAAAAGCAACTTTCTTTTGTATCGGGAAAAATATTGAAGCCCATCCTGAAATCCTAAAACAAATTATTGCTGACGGACATTTGGTTGGCAATCATTCCTACAGTCATTCTCCTTTTTTTGATTTTTATAATGCTGCAACAATCAAAGAAGAAATTGAGAAAACAGATCTTCTTTTAGAAAAATACACCTCCAGAAAAATAAACTTCTTTCGTCCGCCTTACGGAGTTACAACGCCTTCGATCAGAAGAGCTTTAGAAAAAACCGGTCATAACGTAATTGGCTGGAATATTCGATCGCTCGATGGCGGAACAAAAAATCAGGAATTGATTTTCAATCGTATTATAAAACGTGTTTCTCCCGGCGGAATCGTACTTTTGCATGACACGGCGTCACACTCGGTTTTGGTATTGGAACAGTTTTTGCAATTTTTACAGCAAAACAATTATAAAGTGATTTCGACTGAAGAGCTTTTGAATCTTAAAGCTTATGAAATTGAACACTCATAAAACAGGAATTCATTCGGTCAGACCTAACAGGTTTTAAAAACCTCTTAGGTCTTTCTAAACAACTTTTAACAATCTATGAAAACTAAAATAGCACTACTAATTCTATTTATTTCAGGCAATTTGTTTGCTCAGGAACAAAAAATGACGGATGCTGAAATTGCAACTTTCAAACAAGATGTAAATTTAGTTTCCAAAAAAATCAAAACTTTAAGTACTGATTTCGTACAATACAAACATTTGGATTTTTTATCGAAAGACATTGAAACTTCAGGGAAAATGATTTTTAAAGAACCTGGTTTGTTGCAATGGCAATATAAGAAACCATACAATTATAGTATCGTTTTCAAGAACGGAAAAATCCTTATTAACGACGAAGGCAAAAAAAGCGCCGTTGATATTGGAAACAGCAAAATCTTTGGTCGCATCAATAAGTTAATCGTGGGAAGCGTGAGCGGAAATATGTTTGATGATGCAGCATTTACGATTTCGTATTTTAAATTAAAAGGTCAGAATCTGGCAAAATTTGTTCCGAAAGATGCTACGCTGAAAAAATACATCAAGCAAATCGAACTGACTTTTGATAAAGAAGAAGCAACCGTTGTTCAGGTAAAACTATTAGAATCATCTGAAGATTATACCAGAATTGTACTTAAAAATAAAGTAATCAATGCAAAAATCGACGATTCAGTTTTTACTAATTAATTGCTTTCTGGCGATTGTTTTAGTTTCTTGTGGCTCGGTCACAAAAAATTATACTCCTAAAAAATTAGACAAAACGTCTTATGAGGTTCCCTATTTCTCAGATTCAAAAACAGATTATGTTTACAAAACAAACATTACAGTTTATGGAAATGAAATCAGCGGAATTTTCATTGCTAAAAAAATAAATGATACTGTACATCGTATTGTTTTCACCACAGAATTTGGTAACAAATTGTTAGATTTTGAAATTTCTGACCACAGTTTCAAAGTCAATTCGATTGTTTCAGAGTTAGACAGAAAAATTCTGATCAATACTTTAAAAGAAGATTTTAGATTGCTTCTAAAAAAAGAATATCTGATTCAGGAACAGTTTGAAAATGATTCAGATAACATCTATAAATCGAAAGATGGAAAACGCGACAACTATCTTTTTATCTCAAAAAAGGATCCTAAATTAGAGAAAGTCGTCCATGCTTCAAAAACAAAAGAAAAATTTACACTAACATTTAGTTCAGAAAACAATATTTTTGCCGAGAAGATTGAGATTCTTCATCAGAATATTAAGTTGAAAATTGAGTTGAATTATTTTAAATCAGAATAAAAATTTAAACTAACCATAAACTTAAATCAAACCAAAAATGAGAAAATTAACCGTAATTGCTTTTGTTTTATTTATTGGAATTGTAACAACACAAGCGCAAGTAACCGTAAGTCCGGGATTGCGAGGAGGTTTAAATCTTTCCAGTCTGACCAATATCGATGATAATGGTTTGAAATCAGATTTTTATGTTGGTGGATTAGTCGATATAAAATTCAACAAGTATTTTACACTTCAGCCTGAATTGACGTATTCAAAACAAGGATCGGAAGGACGATATTTTGATGATCAAAACCCAAACTTTGGAACACCGGCAAAATATGAATTAGATTATTTGTCACTTGGCGTCGTGGCTAAATTTAACTTTGGCGGAAAAGGTTTTCATATTTTAGCCGGACCTTCAGCTGATTTTAAAACAAGTGATAATTTTGGTCAATATGGCTTTGATCCAATCGATTTTGATTTTTCTATCGTTGCCGGGTTAGGGTACACCTTACCAAACGGATTAACTTTTGAGGCAAGGTTTAAACAAGGTTTAATAGACATTTACGGGTACGACGGAATTGAATATAATGATGATAATTATTACTATAATGATCTTATCTTAAATCAGGTTTTCCAGATCGGTATTAGTTACACTTTTAAAGTAAAATAAAAAAATATGGTTTTAAAAGACTTTTATAAAGTTCTTTCAGAAGAAAAAACAGGGGATGCTAAATATAATATTCGTATATTAGTTAATGCCAATCATGAGGTTTTTAAAGGTCATTTTCCAGGAAACCCAATTATGCCGGGCGTTTGCATGATTCAGATTATTAAAGAACTTACAGAATCAATCTCCAAAAGTTCCTTGATGATACAAACACTGACCAATGTCAAATTCATGGCCTTAATAAATCCGGAAACAAATCCGGAATTGCGTTTGGAACTTGACATTACAATTACAGAAGATGATTTGGTAAAGGTGAAAAACACCACATATTTTAACGACACCGTTGCTTTAAAATTAAGTACCGTGTATAAAAAACTATAACTATGAAATTACTAGTATCATTACTATTATGGATAAATTTTGCCAACACACCCGATTTGGCTACTATCCGAAAGATCTATCCTGATGTTGCAAAATCAGAAGCAAATGCTAAAGAATTCACAGAAAAACTTTCTGCGATTTCAAACAACGATGAAAAAATTTTAGTGGCCTACAAAGCGGCTTCAATTTTAGTAGATTCTAAATTTGAAAACCTGATAGGCAGTAAAATTTCGCGCTTTAAAGAAGGCGCAAAACTTCTTGAAGCAACTTTAAAAAGTGACCCTAACAATATCGAAATCAGAATGATCCGATTGAGTATCCAGGAAGATGTTCCGGGAATTACAGGCTACAAAAAAAACATTAAAGAAGATAAAAAATTCATCACAGCACACTACCCGGAGCAAACTGGTGTTTTAAAAGAATACCTAAAAGACTTTGTTTTACAATCGAAAAGTTTCTCTGAAAAAGAAAAGCAATTCGTGAAGTAGGTAAAGAAAAAAATCCCTAATGCAACCAACTTTATCTCAGCAGGAATTACTTAATTCAACGCCTTTTTGTGTTATTGTTCCAACGTACAATAATCACAAAACGTTGAAAAAAGTGCTGGATTCTATTTTAGATTTTACTTCTGATATTATCATCGTCAATGATGGTTCAACAGATACAACAAACGAAATTTTAAAACAATATTCGGAGCTTACCCAAATTCATCATCCTCAAAATTTAGGAAAAGGAAGGGCGCTCCGAAATGGTTTTAGAAAAGCAATCGAAATGAATTTTGAATATGCCATCACGATCGATTCTGATGGACAGCATTTTGCTTCTGACATTCCTAATTTTATTCAGGAAATCCAAAACGAACCCAATTCTTTATTAATTGGAAGCCGAAACATGACACAGGAAAATGTGCCAAAGAAAAGCAGTTTTGGAAACAAATTTTCGAATTTCTGGTTTAAGTTTGAAACCGGAATTGTCCTCGAAGACACACAATCCGGTTTTAGATCTTATCCGTTACGATTGATTCCGAAACAATTTTACACCAATAAATTTGAGTTTGAAATTGAAGTCATTGTACGGTCTGCATGGAAAGGAATTGTAGTTAAAAATATTCCAATCCGCATTTTGTATGATCCGGCAGAACGTGTTTCGCATTTTCGTCCTTTCAAGGATTTTACCCGAATCAGCATTTTAAATACCGTTTTGGTCATCAACGCTTTGTTGTACATCAAACCCCGTGATTTTTTTAGAAGAGCAAAAAAAAAAGGCTTTAAAAAATTCTTTCTGGAAGACATTTTAGAAAGTTCCGACTCTAATTTTAAAAAATCGGCATCTATTGCTTTAGGTGTTTTTGTCGGAATTTCTCCTTTTTGGGGATTTCAAACGGTTTTGCTTTTTACTTTTGCAGCTCTATTCAGACTCAATAAAGTCATTGCTTATCTGGCATCAAATGTGAGTTTTCCTCCCTTTATCCCTTTTATTATCTACGGTTCTTTAAAAATGGGAAGCTACTTTGTATCGAATGATGCCCCTTTAATTTTAGATAGTTCAGTCACACTTGACGATATTCAAAAAAATGCTACACAATATATCGCGGGAAGTCTTATTTTAGCATCCGTTTTGGCGCTATCGTCCGGTCTTATAAGTTATTTACTTTTAACCGCTTTTAGCTCCGGGAATAAAAGGAATATAACGTAAAAAGTTTGCTGCAAATTTCACAAATTAGCAAGAATTAAGTAATGAAAATTAGTGCAATTCGTGGCAAAAAACATTAATAAAAAAACCATGCATCACTATTTCTACGCCATTCATTTATTTGTAAACCGACGAAAAACGTTATCGGTTGTATTGGCCATTCTGATGCTCCTGGCTTTTGGTTTTTTTGCTTCTCAACTTAAATTTGAAGAAGACATTACCAAGCTTATTCCAACAAATGATAAAGCTGACGTTACGGCAAAAGTGCTCAAACAACTTAATTTTGCTGATAAAACTACCGTTATTTTCAAACTGGATAAAAACGGAACTGATGAAGATTTAAAAGAAATGGCAACTCTATTTTCAGATAGTGTTGCTAAATCCTGCAAACCTTACATCACCGGAATTCAGGGTAAAATTGACGAAGAAAATATTCAGGAAACTATTGATTTTGTTTACCATAATTTGCCTCTTTTTCTGGAAAATAAAGATTATGATGCCATTCAGAACAAACTTCAAAAAGACAGTATTGCAGCAACGGTTCAGGGAAATTACAAATCTATTATTTCCCCGTCAGGATTTATTACCAAAGATTTTATCCTGCAGGATCCGCTTGGCATTTCTTTTATCGCATTAAAAAAATTACAACAATTAAATATTGGTGACGATTTCACGCTCGATAATGGTTTTGTAATGACCAAAGACAAAAAGAAGTTGTTGCTTTTCATCACCTCTGATATTTCGTCGAGCGAAACAGAAAAAAACACCCTTTTTGCCGAAAAATTAAAATCGATTCAGGAAAATTTAAATCAGAAATTCAAAGGCAAAACATCCATTAGTTATTTCGGTTCTGCTTTGATTGCAGTTGCCAATGCCAATCAAATTAAAAGTGATATTATCTTAACGACAACTATCGCGATGATTACGTTAATGTTGATTTTAATTTTGTTTTACAGAAAAATATTCATTCCCTTAATCATTTTTCTTCCAACCGTTTTTGGCGCTTTGTTCGCCGTGGCATTTTTGTATTTTGTCAAAGAACAAATCTCAGCGATCTCTCTCGGAATTGGATCCATCCTATTAGGCATCACCATTGATTATTCCATACATATTCTCACACATTACAAACATAACAGCGATGTAAAAACATTGTACAAAGACATTACAATGCCTGTTATTATGAGCAGTTCAACAACGGCCGTTGCTTTTTTATGTTTGCTTTTTGTAAAATCTGATGCGTTAAACGATTTAGGGATTTTTGCTGCTGTAATTGTTATGGCCTCTGCATTTTTCTCACTTTTGATTGTTCCGCATTTGTACAAACCCAAAGAAAACAATTTCGAACACAAGAAAAATGTGATCGATAAACTGGCTCATTTCTCGTTTCACAACAATAAATACCTGATTGGTTTTTGTGTTTTAATTACTCTCGTTTGTTGTTTTACTTACAACAATGTTGGTTTTAATAACGATTTATCGCAGTTGAATTTTGTTCCAAAGGAAATCAAAACCGCCGAAAAAGATCTCGAAGAAAGCACCAGTTTAACATCTAAGACCATTTATGTCGCTTCGTACGGAAAAAGTATGGAGGAAGTTTTGCACAATAACAGTACTCTTTTTGCTGATTTATCGAAGGAAAAACAAACCAACAAAATATTGAATTTCAGTTCAGTTGGCGGAATTATGCTCTCACAGGCCGCACAACAACAGAAAATCGACAAATGGAATTCGTTTTGGGATACTAATAAAAAACAGCTTTTACAATCGGAGCTAATTGCCGAAGGTTCAAAACTCGGATTTAAACCCACAACTTATGCATCCTTTTTTGATCATTTAAATTTTAATTTCAAGCCTATTTCAGCCCAGGATTATTTAAAAGTTCAGGCTTTGCAACTAAAAGAATTTGTAACGGAAAAAAAAGGTTTCTTCACGATTTCTACTTTGGTAAAAGTTACACCGGAACAACGGGATGCTTTTGTAAAATCGGCTTCAGCCAAAAATAACCTGATAGCCATTGATCGTCAGCAAATGAATGAAACATTTTTCAGCACTTTAAAAACTGATTTTAATTCGCTGGTCAATTATTCCTTCATTGCCGTAATTTTAATTCTGTTTTTCTTTTTCCGAAGAATCGAACTGGTCATTGTAAGTTGTATTCCAATCGCTTTAACGGGAATTGTAACGGCAGGAATTATGGGAATCTTTGGCATTCAAATGAACATTTTTAGTATGATTGTTTGTACATTGATTTTTGGTCACGGTGTCGATTTTAGTATTTTCATGACCAGTGCGCTTCAAAAAGAATATACAAACGGAAAAAACGAAATTGCGATTTACAGAACCTCTATCATTCTGGCTGTAATTACCACTATTTTAGGAATTGGTGCTATGATTTTTGCAAGCCATCCTGCGCTGCGATCTATCTCATCTGTTTCCTTAATTGGCGTTTTTGCTGCGCTCATTATTACATTTATCTTCTACCCGATCCTGTTCAAACTATTTATATCAAATCGCTCGAAAAAAGGAAATCCGCCGTTTGTATTGCGAACATTTATTCACGGTGTAATCTCATTTACATATTATGGCCTTGGTGGTATTTTGATGTCGCTTTTCAGCATCACGATCATGCCGATTCTTCCAATAAATGAAAAAACGAAAATGAAGGGATTCCGATATTTCATTTCAAAATTCATGAAATCGGTTTTATATTCGAATCCGTTTATACATAAAAAAGTCATTAATAAATATCATGAAACTTTCGAAAAACCGGCGATTATCATTGCCAACCATTCGTCGTTTATTGATATTCTCGCTATGGGAATGCTGAGCCCGAAAATTATCTTTTTGGTGAGCGACTGGGTTTACAATTCTCCTATTTTTGGTGGTACGGTAAGAAAAGCAGGTTTTTATCCGGTTTCTGAAGGTATTGAAGGCGGAGTTGAACATTTACGCCAAAAGGTAAAGGAAGGATATTCGTTAATGGTTTTTCCGGAAGGGACACGTTCAGAAAGCAATCAGATTAAACGTTTTCATAAAGGTGCTTTCTATCTGGCAGAAGAGTTTAAGCTGGATATTATTCCTGTTGTAATTCATGGTGCTTCAGAAGCCATTCCTAAAGGCGATTTTGTAATTCATCACAGCTATCTTACACTTTCTATTTTAAAAAGGATTTCTCCGGACAACCTTTCTTTCGGAAAAAATTATGTAGAAAGAACGAAACAAATAAGTTCGTTTTTTAAAGAGGAATATCGTAAAATTCGTCAGCAATTAGAAGGTCCTGATTATTTCAAAAAGATGGTAATTCATAGTTATGATTACAAAGAGACGGAAATTACAAGCAGTGTCAAAAACGACCTGAAAAATAATTTAGAAACTTATTATCAGCTTAATAAGCATCTTTCGGAGAAAGCCAGAATATTGCATCTATCTAATGATTATGGTCAATTAGATGTGCTTTTAACCTTGCAGGAACCACAGCGAAAGATCTATTCTTTTATTGCTGACGAAGAAAAAACAGAAGTTGCCAAAACCAATTATTTCCTTAAAAAGAGAAAGATTTCTTATCTGAATCATATAGAATCAGTTTTGCCAAATGAATATGATGCGGTTTTAATTTCTGATGAAAAGTATAAAGATGATCTGGAGAAAATTGTATCGACATCTTCAACAGTTATCTTAATCAATACCTCAGGTTTAAAAAACACTTTGATTAATCTTGGTTTTGAATCTGTTTTGGATGAACATTCTATAATCGTATTAAATAAAAATTAGCATGAAAGAGCAATACGATGTAGTAATTGTTGGAAGCGGTTTAGGCGGTTTAGTCTCGTCAATTATTCTGGCCAAGGAAGGTTATAGCGTTTGTGTGCTTGAAAAAAACAATCAATATGGTGGCAATCTCCAAACTTTTGTACGTGATAAGACCATTTTTGATACTGGAATTCATTACATCGGAGGCCTCGAGGAAGGACAAAACTTATACCAATATTTTAAATATTTGGGTATTATGGAGCATTTGAACCTCAAAAAATTAGATGAGAATGGTTTCGATATCATTTCTTTTGATGATGATGAAAACGAATATCCACATGCACAGGGTTATGATAATTTTGCCAATCAGTTAGTCCGTTTTTTCCCTGAAGAAAAAGCCAACATCGAAGAGTATTGCAATAAAATAAAAACAATTTGTGAATCTTTTCCACTATATAATTTAGAATGGGAAGGAAAATACGATAATGAAATTTTGGGGCTTAACGCCAAACAAACCATCGAGGAATGCACGCAAAATGAAAAACTGAAAGCTGTTCTTGCGGGTTCAAATTTTTTATATGCCGGAATTGCTGACAAATCTCCTTTTTATGTTCATGCACTTTCTGTAAACTCATACATACAAAGTTCCTGGCGCTGTATTAATGGCGGAAGTCAGATCACAAAGCAACTTTTAAAACAGCTTAAAAAACACGGCGGTGAATTTTACAAATACAAAGAAGTGACCAAATTCAATGTCGAAGATAAAAAGGTAACTTCTGTAGACATGAAAGATGGTACTCAGGTTTCAGGTTCTTTTTTCATCTCGAACATCGAACCAAAAACAACACTGAAAATGGCTGGCGAAGAAAACTTCAGGAAATCTTTTTACAGTAGGGTTCAAAGTCTCGAAGGCGTTATTTCGGCCTTTAGTCTGTACATCGTTTTTAAACCTGAAACATTTAAATACATCAATCATAATCATTACCATTTTAAGAAAAGCACCGAAGTATGGACTTCTCATGATTATGATGAAGATTCCTGGCCAAAAGCTTTTATGGCATCAATGAACGCTTCAAAAAAGCAGGAAGAATGGGCAGAAGGAATGACTTTTATCACCTACATGAAATATGACGATGTTGCGCCCTGGATGGACACCTTTAATACAACTGCCCAAGAAAACGATCGTGGAGAAAGCTACGAAGAGTTTAAGTCGAGAAAAGCAGCAAAATTTTTGAAAGAAATTGAAATAAAATTTCCCGGAATTTCAGATTGCATTCAATCCATGCATACTTCGACACCACTCTCCTATCGCGATTATATTGGCGGCGATAATGGAAATATGTACGGTTATGTTAAAGATTCCAATAACCCAATGAAAACCCTGATCCCGTCAAAAACCAAACTGGATAATTTATATCTTACAGGTCAAAGTATTAACATGCATGGTGTTTTAGGCGTAACGATTGGTGCGGTGGTAACCTGTTCAGAAATTGTGGGAAAAGAATATTTAGTAACCAAAATAAATAAAGCATCTGAATAAAAAGTGGGGATATGAAAAGCCGGATAAATTTATATTTTTTCGTTAGTTTTTTATTGGTGTTGGCTTCGTGCGGAACATCAAAATCCATGCATCATCAACCTGAAGTTTCAAATTTTAATGGTGCAAAACCTATTGTAACCAAACTATCTGACAGCATTTTTATTTCAGGCCAAAATTCGCTTTTAAAAAATAAACAGGGCCTTTGGGAATTGTATGTCGAAGGCGATCCTTTAGAAATTGGACTCAACACAGGGGCTTTGTCTGATTCGCTTTTAAAAAATCAGGAGCATATTTTTTTCTCCAAAATACAAGATATAATTCCCTCGCAATTTCAGCAAAAAATTCTTAGGCAGTTTCTAAAATGGTACAATCGCAAATTATATCTGAATGTTCCTGAAGAATATCAAACCGAAATTTATGGTATTTCACAATATACCTCTCATGATTTTGACAATATTGCTCCACAATATCAGCGCAGTTTGTACTTGCATGGGGCGCACGATATAGGTCACGCTTTGCAGGATTTGGCTTTGGTGGGTTGCTCCTCTTTTGCTGCCTGGGGAGAAAAATCGGAAGATGGAAATTTAATCCTCGGACGCAATTTTGACTTTTATGTAAATGACGCTTTCGCAGAAAATAAAATCGTCGCGTTTATAAACCCAAAAGAAGGCCATCAATTTATGATGGTGACCTGGCCGGGAATGATTGGTGCTGTTTCCGGAATGAACGAACAAGGTTTAACGGTTACGATTAATGCCGGAAAATCTAAAATCCCGATGATTGCCAAAACACCTATTTCGATTCTGACCCGTGAAATATTACAACACGCTGCAACTATTGAGGAAGCAATTGCAATCGCTAAAAAGACAGCTGTTTTTGTTTCAGAATCGATAATGGTTGGAAGTGCCCTTGATAACAAAGCAATTTTGATTGAAGTGTCTCCCAAAAAAATGGACGTTTATGACGTTCCCAATACAAATCAGTTAATTTGTTCCAATCATTTTCAGAGTGATGCTTTTAAAAACGAAGAGCAAAACCAATCTCAAATTGCCAATAGTCATTCGAAATACCGCTTTGACAGAATGCAGGAACTTTTTGCTGAAAATCCAAAAATCAATCCTAAAGTGGCATCCCAAATCCTGAGAAATAAGGATGGTTTACAAAATATCCCTTTGGGTTATGGTAATGAAAAAGCACTGAATCAATTGATGGCACATCACGGAGTTATTTTTAAACCAAAAGAAAAACTCGTTTGGGTTTCGGCAAATCCGTATCAATTAGGCGAATTTGTATGCTACAATCTCGATTCGATCTTTAAAGGAATGAAGACAAAACCAATGGGTTCGTTTCAACAAAAAAATTTAAATGTTCCCCAAGATCCGTTTCTGGAAACAGCTACCTATAAAAACTATCAAAAATTTAGAATTGAAGATCATAAGATAGATTTATATTTAAAAAACAAGGAACTTATTAGTCCTGGATTTATTCAAGAATATCAATCCTTAAACCCTGATTATTGGGTTGTGTATTACAAAGCAGGGTTGTACTTTTATCAAAAAAAAGAATACCGGCTTTCTCAGGCTAATTTTGAAAAAGCACTAACCAAAGAAATTACAACAGTTCCTGATAAAACAGCAATTGAAAAATATTTAAAAAAAATCAAAAGAAAATTACAATGATTCCATTAATAGAAAAAGATTCTTTAGAACAAATTAAAAATTTTCAGGAGCAGAAATTAACGGAACTCTTACAATACATCAGTCAGCATTCTCCTTTTTACAAACGCCTTTTTGCCGGACAGAATATCGATATTTCAAAAGTTAAAACGCTGGAGGATTTACAATTTTTACCTGTAACGACTAAAGAAGATTTACAAGAATACAATGATGATTTTTTGTGTGTTCCGCAAAATAAAATCATCGATTATGCCTCTACTTCAGGGACTTTAGGTGATCCGGTAACTTTTGGCTTAACCGATTCTGATTTAGACCGTCTTGCATATAATGAAGCTATTTCGTTTGCCTGTGCCGGAATTACAGAAGGTGACGTTGTACAATTAATGACCACAATCGACAGAAAATTTATGGCTGGCCTGGCTTATTTTCTTGGTCTTAGAAAACTAAAAGTAGGTGTTATTCGTGTTGGTGCCGGAATTCCGGAACTACAATGGGATTCTATTTTAAAATACAAACCAACCTATTTAATTACGGTTCCTTCTTTTTTACTAAAGTTAATTGAATATGCCGAAGCCCACGGGATTGATTATAATAATTCAAGCATAAAAGGGGCAATTTGCATTGGAGAATCTTTGAGAAACCAGGATTTTTCGATGAATATTTTGTCTAATAAAATTACTGAAAAGTGGAACATTAAATTGTTTTCGACTTATGCTTCTACAGAAATGAGTACTGCTTTTACAGAATGCGAACACGGAAATGGTGGTCATCATCATCCCGAGCTGATTATTGTAGAAGTACTGGACGAAAACAATATTCCGGTAAAAGATGGCGAAGTTGGCGAATTAACCTTTACCACTTTAGGGATCGAAGCCATGCCGCTATTACGTTTTAAAACCGGCGATATTGTTCAGTTGCACAATAGTCCTTGCGCTTGTGGCAGAAATACGTTGCGTGTTGGACCAGTTGTAGGACGTAAAAAACAAATGATCAAATACAAAGGCACAACACTTTATCCGCCAGCGATGAATGACGTTTTAAGTGGTTTTGATAATATCGAAAATCACATTATTGAAATTTCGACCAACGATTTGGGCACGGATGAAATCGTGATAAAAATTGCCGTAAAAAATCAATCTGCTGAATTTTTACAGGAAATTAAAGATCACTTCAGAGCTAAATTAAGAGTAACACCAAAGATCGAATTCGCATCAAAAGAAACTTTGAATCCTTTGGTTTTTAACCCAATGAGTAGAAAACCTATTCGGTTTTTTGATTATAGGTCTTAATATAGGTGCAAAGATGCAAAGGTTCAGAGGGACAAAGGTTTCTCTCTACATGGTAAAAGTCTTCTACGTGTCATTTCTCCCTTCGGTCAAATGACAAAACACTGCAAAACTATATGAAAACCAACCCTTTTTATAAATCAACTATCTAATTTATTGGATTTAAAAACCTTTGCAGCTTTGTCCCTCTGAACCTTTGAACCTCAATTTGGTACAAATTAAACTAAATGTTGTAATTTTGCACAAAATATTGAAGATGGTCAAGATTGGCAACATAGAATTACCCGAATTTCCTTTATTACTCGCACCGATGGAAGATGTGAGCGATCCGCCGTTTCGCAGATTATGCAAAACGCATGGTGCTGACATGATGTATTCTGAATTTATTTCATCTGAAGGATTGATTCGTGATGCTATCAAAAGTAGAATGAAGCTGGATATTTTTGATTACGAACGTCCTGTTGGAATTCAAATTTTTGGTGGTGATGAAGAAGCAATGGCGCTTTCGTCTAAAATTGTTTCTACCGTAAAACCGGATTTAGTAGACATTAATTTTGGATGCCCGGTAAAAAAAGTAGTTTGTAAAGGTGCCGGAGCAGGAGTTTTGAAAGATGTTGATTTGATGGTGCGTTTGACCAAGGCGGTTATTCGCAGTACTGATTTACCAGTTACTGTAAAAACACGTCTGGGTTGGGATGATAACTCGATCAACATTGATGAAGTAGCTGAAAGACTTCAGGATATTGGCGTTCAGGCTTTGACGATCCACGCCAGAACCCGCGCACAAATGTATAAAGGCCACGCTGACTGGTCGCATATTGCACGTGTAAAAAACAACCCAAGAATTACAATGCCTATTTTTGGAAATGGCGATATCGACAGTCCTGAAAAAGCATTAAAATATAAAAATGAATACGGTATTGACGGAATCATGATTGGTCGTGCCGCAATTGGTTATCCGTGGATTTTTGACGAAATCAAGCATTATTTTAAAACCGGTGAACACTTGCCTGCCCCAACGGTTGCTGATCGTGTAGAAGCTGCCAGAAATCATCTTATGTGGTCGATGGAATGGAAAGGTGAACGCCTTGGAATTGTTGAAATGCGTCGTCATTATACCAATTATTTTAAAGGAATTCATTCGTTTAAAGAATACAAACAAAAACTGGTTACTACTGATGAACCTGAGAATTTGTTTGCTGTTATGAAAGAGATAGAACAGGTTTATGCCGGATATGAATTTGTTTAGACTATAATAATCTTTATCAAAGTTTAAAAACGTTAACAAAGATGCTGATACAAAAAAGACCTTCAAATTTGAAGGTCTTTTTTGTATTATTAATCATCATAATGAAATCTACATTGTATAATTACGCACTTTTGATCTAAACCCTTAGTTCCTGAAACTTTATAAACTAATCGATGTTCGCCATTAATTCTTCGCGACCAAAAACTTTTTAAATCGTGACGTAAAGGTTCTGGTTTCCCAATTCCTTTAAATGGATTCTCTCTAATTGATTTAATTAATTCTTTTATTTTTATTGCAGTGTCAGTATCATTTTCAATCCAGAATTCAAACTCTTCCCAACCATTTTTAGTAAAACAAATATCCATACTATCAATTATAATTCGTCTATATTATAAGAGATAAGTTTTCCTTTTTCTAATTGCTCAATAGATTCACCAAGCCTGTTTCTATTTGCTTTAGTTGATAATAAATGCTGCGTTTCTAATATTGAGTTGTATTCTTTCATAGAAATTATTACAACTGCATCTTCCTCTGTATTTCTTGGAACAACAATAATTTCTGATGATTCAGATACTTCATCAAAATAGTTTTTTATATTTTTTCTTAATGTAGAAATTGTTATTGCTTTCATTTTACTTAAATTATAGCGTACATTTTTTTGTACGTTCAAAGGTACAAAATAAATTCCATAAAAAAGACCTTCAAATTTGAAGGTCTTTTTTTATTTATGGATTATACCTGAATACGTTTCCATTTCCCTCTTTTGTAAAAGAAAATACTCGCCAGTGTTATGGCTGTTTCGGCAACCGGAATTGCGATGAAAACACCTGTTGGCCCCATATTAAAATGTTTCGCCAATACATAGGCTAACGGGATTTGGAACAGCCAAAACCCAAAGAAATTAATTCCGGTTGGTGTCCAGGTATCTCCTGCTCCGTTGAAAGTATTGATCAAAACCATTCCTATTCCGTAAAAGATAAATCCGATACTCATGATTTGTAAAGCTTCGACGGCGATTGTTTTTACCAATTCATCATTCGTAAAAAACGAGATAATATACTTTCCAAAACATAGTGTAATCACCATGATCGTTGCCATAAAAATGACATTGTATTTAGCGGTTGTATAAACTGATTTTTCGGCACGGTCAATTTGTTTTGCCCCTAAATTTTGCCCTACCAAAGTGGCTGCGGCATTACTTAACCCCCAGGCCGGAAGAATAAAGAACATCATAATTCGAAGCGCTGTCTGATAACCTGCAGAACCATGATCACCACCTGTTGTGGCAACTAATTGTGCCAGAAAAATCCAACTGCAGGAAGCGATAACAAACTGCAAAACTCCGGGAGCAGCAATTTTTACTAATGCTTTTATCTGATCAAAATCGGGAATGAAATATGAAAGTTTAATTTTTAAAGCACCATTTCCAAAAAACAAATGATACAATTGATATAATACCCCAATACTTCTTCCTAAAGTAGTTGCAATGGCAGCACCTGTTAATCCAAAAGCAGGAATTGGTCCAAAACCGTTAATCAATATTGGACATAAAATGATATTGCAAATATTAGCCAGCCATAAACTTTTCATCGCAATGGCTGCATTTCCTGCCCCACGAAATATCCCGTTAATCAGGAATAAAAGCATAATGCATAAACTTCCGCCAATCATAATCTGGGTAAAAATGTAACCGTGTTCTGCTGCATCCTGAGATGCACCCATCAAAATCAAGATATCCCTGGCATAAATAACGCCCAGAATACTAATTATGGTGTTAATAGCAAATGCCACAATAATAGCCTGCATTCCTGCTTTTGCAGCAGCAACAGGATCTTTTTCGCCAATGCGTCGTGCGACAACTGCTGTAGCTGCCATACTCATTCCAATAGCTACCGAATATATAATGGTAAGCACAGACTCTGTTAAACCAACAGTTTGAATGGCAAAACTGCTATGCTCTAAATGTCCGACGAAATATAAATCGACCAAAGCAAAAACAGATTCCATCATCATTTCTAAAACCATCGGAATGGCTAATAAAATGACGGCTTTTTTGATACTGCCAACGGTGTAATCAAAAGATTCATCTCCTTTGATAGCTTGTTTTAAAGTGGTGAAAATTTTAGATAATAGACTTTTCTTTATAATAGTTTCTGTCATGATGTATTAGGATAAATGATAAAATAAGTCCAGATTCAATAATCCAGACTGAAGAAAAATAAACATAAGTATCCTAATTATTCGAAAAATAAAATTAGGATTAGGCAGAAACAATCATATGCTGTAGTTTTTAAGAGCATAAATATAGGTAATATTTTTTAGGAAGAAATATTAAAGCAATAACTTTTTACTTACTCTGCTGCTGGCAATTAAAGAAGCTACAAAACCAAGTGAAACGATTGTTCCCATTACAATGAGCACGTTTTCAAAAGTAAAAACAACAGGATATGCTAAGGTTGGCGTAAGCATAATTAGTTGATAATGTTGTTGTAGTACTACTAAAATGATACCCAGAACAAGACCAATTATGCCACCAAAAAAGCTTAGTAATGTTCCCTGAAGCAGGAATATTTTACGTAAACTATTGATTTCTGTTCCAAGATTAAAAAGGGTTTTTAAATTTCCTTTTTTCTCCAAAATCATCATAATCAAAGCTCCGACTAAATTAAAAAGTGCCACAATAATAACCAAGGTAAAAATCAGATATACTACTATGTTTTCGGTATTGAGCATTTTATATAATGACTCATTCAGTTGTGCCCTGTTTTTTACTGTAATTTTATTATTGAAAATTGTTTTAAGTTTGGAATTGACCGCATTTTCATCGGCATTTTCTTTGAGCTTAAACTCGATTCCGGAAATTTGATTGGGCTTGTACATTAATAATTCCTGTGCCAAAGCCAAATCCGCAAATACGTACTTAGAATCTATGTCTTCACTTATAGAATAAATACCAACAGGCAAAACATCTGTTTTATTGAATGCTTCATCAGGATTTTCTATCGCGCCTTTTCCGGGTTTAGGAGCAAATATTTGCAGGGGATTTTCGAAATCCAGAATGCCCATTGAAAAATCTCTTGCAATGCCGTAACCTACAATAACCTGATAGGTACCTGGTTTCAGCCATTCTCCCTCTTCGTTAAAAAGCTTTTTTTTAATAGCATTTACGACCGTATAATTACTGTCAACTCCTTTCAAATAGGTTACGAGCTGTTTGTCCTTAAATAAAAACAAGACACGTTCTTCAATAATTTTACTGTAGGAAGCAATTCCCTCAATATTTTTAATCTGATTTTCCTGTTCAGGTGTTATCAAAAAAGATTTTCCGTAGGTACTGGTAATTTTTAAGTCCGGGTCAATTTCGTTTGTAAACGAAAGACTAAAAACTTTTAATCCGCTAAAAACAGATAAAACGACAAACAAAGCCATTGTGCCAACAATAATTCCCATGCTGGCAATGCGATTGATAATATTGATAGCGTTGTTTTTACTTCTGCTAAAAATATAACGTTTGGCTATGTAAAGGGGGAAATTCAATTTATGATTTTCTTCTTTTTTCTAAAAGATCACGGTTTTCAATTGGGTTTTCTCTGTTTGATAAGGCATTATCAATTTTTTCAATATAATCTAAGGAGTCATCAATAAAAAATACCAGGTTTGGTACACGACGCAATTGCAAACGTACACGTTGCGATAAATCGTGCTTAATTAGAGTTGAATTTGATTTTATCCCTTCTAAAGTTTCTTTGGCTTTGTCCTGAGGAAAAATGCTTAAATAAACTGTTGCCACAGATAAATCTGAAGTAACACTAACTTTGGATACTGAAATTACCAGATTTGTAATCCCGTTTTTTCGCACTTCACCTTGCAAGATATCAACCAAATCTTTTTGGATGACACCGCCTATTTTTTTCTGTCTATTTGTTTCCATACTGCAAAAATACTATTTTTAAATTTCAATCGATACAATTTCAAATGAACAATACCGTGATTTTTGGATTTCACACTATTTTTATTCCATTTCTAAGGCTTTTTCACTAAAACACACACCATTTTTTCATTGTCCTTCTTTTCTAAAACCATGATAAAAATCATATTTATTATCAGAATTGTTTTACATATTTGATAGAAATATAACAACACATTTATTATGAAAAAGAGAGAACCAATCAGTCACATTATGACCAAAAGCGTTATAACGGCTAGCGAAAATGACGATTTAAGAAAAGTAGTTGAAAAGTTAAAGAAAAATACAATTCGACATATTCCTATTATTAAAGGCAAAGAGGTAATTGGTATCATAAGCCGCTCCGATATAAACCGATTGACTTTTGGAGCATTGTTTGAAGGACAAGAAGGTGCTGATGAAGCAATTCTGGATATGCTTACCATATCTCAGGTTATGACTTCAAAACCAAAAACAGTATCATCAGACACTATTATCAGGGATTTGGCTGAAATATTTGTAAAAGAAGAATTTCATGCATTACCGGTAGTAGATGACGGAGAACTTAAGGGAATTGTAACGACAACAGATGTCGTAAAGTATTTCTTAGAACAATATGACTAACCAGAGTGTCAAAAAAAATGGGAGCTAAAAGGCTCCCATTTTTTATTTATCTGTTTTGCAACCATCCTTCCGGATTCATATTTGATGTGTTTTGGAGTATTAAAAACTTAATAACTGTTTTTCCTGTATCACCACTGGTTCTAACTTTTCCAATACTTTGTTTTATATTTACTTTATCCCCTTTCTCGACAGATACTGAACTTAGATTTTGATAAACGGTGAAATAATCTCCGTGCTGAATCATAACTGCCCTTGTTACCGGAGATGTAACCATTACTGTTGACACTACACCTTCAAAAACGGCACGCGCTGTTGCTCCTTGCTCTGTAGTAATTTCTACTCCTGAATTATGAACCGTTAGTGATGGATAAGCGGGATGGGGCTGATCTCCGTAACCAAGTGAAACAAATCCTTTTTCTACAGGCCATGGTAACTTTCCTCTGTTGGCCTTAAAATCAGCAGCTAATATTTTTCCTTCTGGTGTTAAGGCTATTTTTGAGGAAGAAACCGGTGCAGTAGAAGCTGTAGATCCCGGATTCTCCTTCGCTCTTTCTAATGCTGCTTTTCTATTGGCTTCGGCAATTGCCTCACGAATTAAACGATCAATTTGCCTGTCAATTCTTTTAGCCTCCTGTTGTTTATTTTTTGTATCGGCAATAATTTTGTTTTTATCCTTTTTAATCGAGTTAACTAATTTTTGTTGCTCTTGTTTTTCAGTTTCTAAGCTTTGTTTTTCTTTTTCGTTTTCAGCAATTATTTTTTTCTTTACCTTTCTTTGTCCATCCAGTCTCGAATTGAAATCAACTAGTTGTGCGGTCTTAGACTGAATTTCTAAACCCTGGTTTTTTCTGAAATTGGTGTATTGTTTTAAATATTGAGCTCTTTTATACGCTTGTAAAAAACTCTCTGACGATAAAATAAACATGGCTCTGCTTTGCTCAGATCTGCTTTTGTATGATTTCAGAATCATTTTAGAGTAGTCTGCTTTCAATATCGCCAACTCTTTTTTTAGCTTATTAACCTGAACCTGGTTAATATACATGTCATTGCTTAAAAGTTTTTCTTGTTTTGCCGTAGTATTAATCAGCTTCTCCTTTAGTTTTATTTTGTTCGCCTGAATTAAGAAAACATTTACTGCTGATTTTTCTTTTTTCTTTACAGATTGCAACATTTTTTCGTTGTCCCTGATTTCCTGCTGAATTTGTGCTTTGCGCTGTTCCAGTTTTTCTTGTTGCGAATCTTGCGCCCATACAAAAGTAGTGGCACAGATTAAAATTAGGCTAAGGAGAAATTTTGGCATGTTTATATTTTATTTTGCAAATTTACTTAATTATAACTTTTTTATACCCACTTGGCACACTATAAGGGAAAGAAAGTTCTTCATTAAATGAAATTGTATTATAATTTAAATTAATATTGGTTTTTCCTTTTGGCTGAATTGCATTAATCTCAATTCCTGTTGGAAGCGTACCCTGATTAAAAACTTTACTGTCAGAATATAAAATCTCTAACATTCTGTTTTCTTCAGGTTGCGAAATCTCTTCTTTTTGAACCAAATATTTGTCTGAATCTAAAAAGAATGTTTTTTTAATTTTTGTTTCTTTTTCATCTTCTAAGCGAAAAAGATTTTCTACAATGGTCTGTGTATATTTTCCTTTTCGTAAATCATCTAATGCTTCCCCAACTAACAAGTTCTGAACTTTGCTATAATCCAATTCAGTTCCTAACCATTTGCTTAAGCTTGTAAAGTCACCATCGTAATACGTGCTGTTTATTTTTTCATAATAACTTACCGCTGTTGGCGTAATCAATGCTTTTGCCATGGTAATCCCGAGAAAACGAACACTTACTAAAATTTGTTTGTCTTTTTCGATTTTAATCTCTGCGGTAACATTCTGACTTTGTTTTTCATCAACATATCTCGCACTTGCTTTTATATATAAAGTAGAAAAATCTAATTTATTGGTATAATGGTTCTCGATTACTTTTTTTTCTTCTTTCGGGGAAATTTCTTTAATCCCGGTATTATTTTGTACTGCAACGGCTTTTGATTTACAAGAAATCATAACAACCGGCAACAAGGCTAGTACTATATATTTTTTCATCTAACTTACTTTTTTTTCTTTAATAATTCATTTGCCTTCAAAAAGTATTCCTCTTTTTTCTTCGCATCTCCCAAACCATTATAAGCCTCTCCTAATTGAATATTAAAATTTGCTTCGAGCGTTTTATCTTCTACAACATAATCAAGTCCCATTTCTAAAACGGTTTTTGCGTTCTTAAATTGTTGCAACTGATTGTTTCCTAGTCCTGCATAATAATAAAACTGAGGCTGACTTGGATAAACTTCAATCATATTCATTGCTCTTTTAGTCATTGGCACAAATTGTTTGGCCTGAGTATAGGCTTCCAATAAAAGTAAATTGGTTTCGCGATCCGTATCTGAATTTGCTTTTAGGTCTTTTTCATAATATTTAATTGCATTTTCAAACTGGCCTTTGCTATGATAAAATTTTCCGATTTCTTTGGCAACATCAACCTCTTTATCGTTGTCAAAATAGGCAATCGCTTTTTCTAAATCTGGTGCATATTGTGGATTTTTATTCGTAAAAATTAAAAATTCATTAAGCGTCCGGTGTTTTATTTTGGAATCGATTTTAGAACTTGACAAAATCACGTTCATCGATTTAATAGCTTTATCGGCTTGATTTGCATCCAGATAAACTTTGAACATACTGACTTGGGCCCATTCTGAATTTGGAACTTCCTTCGCTAATTGTTTTGCAACATCCAATGCTTTATCTGTTTCTTCTGCTTTTGAATATAGAAAAATCAGGTTTACATAATTTGATTCTTCTTTTGGATTTTTTTTAATCTGATCTATCAAATTCGTGATTTCTGCATTTTGATATTTCCCCTGGGATAAAATCTGCTGTTTATAACGGTCACGATCTTCTGATTTTCCGAATTTATCATTCATTTCATTGATCGTCACCAGCGCTTTATCGAATTGATTGGTAATCATATACAACGAAATCAGATCATCTTTATACTCTTCATCAAAAGAAATTATTTTCTGGATCGTTTCAATTGCCAAAGCATAGTTTTTGGTTTCATAACTTACATCGTAAATTCCTAACCAATACCATTTGTTTTTTGGATCTAATTGTGTAGCTTTTTCAAAAGAATTCTGCGCGTTTTGATATTCTTTTAAGGACAGATAGTTTTTTCCTAATTCAAAATAAGCGACGGCATCATCAGGTTTTAGCTTAATACATTTTTCTAATGATACGATAGCTTTATCATAGTTTTCGATTCCTTTTTGTTTCAAAGATTCGTAAAAAGAGTCTTGATATTCATCTTTTGCCATAGCAATATCTTCCGGTTCAGTCTGAGCCATAACCGAAACAGGATTGCCAAGCAAAACGAAAAATAAAACAACTATAACTCCTTTTGGTATCATTTTTTAAATTTACTGTTTAAACAAAAATGAATCTGTTTAAACCCTGATTTATTCTAAAACTGAATAATCACCAATGCTAATACTGGTAAACTTGCCATCATAAACAACGTGATTTCCAATCATTGCATTGTCTAAGTTAGCATTTTTTATTTGGGAAAAAGTCTGTACTAAACTGTTTTTTATAGTACTATCAATAACATGACACCCTTTTCCTATTGATACATTTGGTCCAACTATAGCATTTTTCAACACTACATTTTCACCAATATAACAAGGAGGGATAATTGTTGAATTTTCTAATTTTACATCATAATCAACTAAATGTTCACCATCATTATGTAAAAAGCCTAACATTCTGGAATTTGTTTCAACTGTAACATCTTTGTTTCCGCAATCCATCCATTCGTCAACACTACCGGTTTTAAAAACTTTACCGTTAGCCATCATTGCTTTGATTCCATCATTGATTTGATATTCGCCTCCATTTTGGATGTTATTGTCTAAAACGCCCTGAAGTTCTTTTTTCAGATCTCCAACTTCTTTAAAATAATAGATTCCGATAACGGCTAAATCGCTCACGAATTCTTTTGGCTTTTCAACCAATTCTATAATTTCGTTATTAGCATTTAATTTTACTACACCAAATGCTTCCGGCTGTTCTACCTGTTTTACCCAAATTACAGCATCAGCTGCAGGATCTAATTCAAAATCAGCTCTGATCAAAGTATCTGCATAAGCGATAACTGCTGGTCCGGACAATGAATCTTTTGCACACATAATCGCATGGCCTGTTCCTAATGGTAAATCCTGACGATAAATTGAAGCTTTTGCACCCAAACTTCCCGCCAATTCTTCCAGGCTTTCAACAAGGTCATCTCCAAAAAAAGCAGCATCTCCTAAAATAAAAGCCACTTCTTCGATAGGTTCTTTTAATATTTTAGCAATGTCTTCGACTAAACGATGTACAATTGATTTTCCTGCAACAGGAATTAATGGTTTTGGAACAGTTAAAGTATGTGGCCTAAGTCTAGATCCCCGACCTGCCATTGGAACGATTATTTTCATTTTTATATTTTATTTGTTACGGGAAGATTTAAAAATCTTCATTGATTTGGTTCTTTTTTGATAGCAAATATCCATCCCGATAAATAGAAATTTACAAATTTTTCCCTTTTATCTCCTCTAATTTAAAGACAGCAAAGTGCAAACAGATTACTAAAAACTATTTCACTCCTGTACTGCCAAAACCGCCTTCGCCTCTTGAAGTTTCTGAAAGTTCTTCGACTTCAATCCATTCAGCTCTTTCGTGTTTGGCAATGATCAATTGTGCAATTCGTTCTCCGTTTTCGATTACGAATTCTTCATTTGATAAATTTACTAAAATTACCCCTATTTCACCTCTGTAATCTGCATCAACAGTTCCCGGAGAATTTAAAACGGTTACTCCTTTTTTTGCAGCCAGTCCGCTTCGTGGTCTTACCTGTGCTTCGTAACCAATTGGCAATTCAATAAAAAGACCCGTTTTTACAATGGTTCTTCCTAATGGTTTTAAGGTTATAGACTCCGTTAAATTGGCACGTAAATCCATTCCTGCCGAAGCAATAGTTTCATAGTCAGGTAAAGCGTGCTGTGATTTGTTGATAATTTGTATTTTCATTTTTTATTGTAAAGATTAAAAAGCAAGATTGAATAAAACCAAACTTACTATCTATTCATAATTCCTTTAATTGTAGTTTTTTCGTTATGATATACAAAATAGATGAATGCCAGAAATAAAGGGATTCCAACAAAATAATTCTCTCTAAATCCATAAAATGAAATAGCCGAAAATACAATTGAAATTCCTAAATAAGCTCCAATTTTGTTCATATCATAAGGTATGGGATAATATTTGTTTCCTAAAACATAAGATATCAGCATCATGCTCCCATAAGCAGAAATTGTTGCGATCGCTGAACCGTAATAACTGTATTTTGGAATTAAAAAATAGTTTAAGACCAATGTTATAACAGCGCCGACAATCGAAATGTAAGCCCCTATTTTTGTTTTGTCTGTTAATTTATACCAAACCGATAAGTTGTTGTAAATTCCTAAAAAGAAATTTGCCAGAATAATAAGTGGTACAACTTTCATTGCTTCCCAATAGGATTTATTGTCCAGTAAAAGATATTTTAAAACATCTGCAAAAACAATAACACCCAATAAAATCAGGGAACCCAGGATCACAAAATACTTTGTAATTACAGCATAAGTCTGAGGTGCATTTTCACTTTTGGCATGACTGAAAAAGAAAGGTTCAATTCCTAACCTAAAAGCAGTAGCAAACAAAACCATAAATAAACCTAACTTATAACATGCTGAATAAGCACCAACTTCTGATTTTGCAAGATTTTCAGGCAATAAGTATCCTAGTAAAATTTTATCAAAATGTTCATTCACTGCAAATGCAAGTCCGGCAACTAAAATTGGTAAACCGTATTTCATCATTTTCTTCCAAAGTACCGGATCAAATTTTCTTCCTAATGACAGATAGTTTGGCGAAAGCACAATAAATGTAGCCAGACTCGCCAGTAGGTTTGCAATGAAAATATAAGCGATTTGGAAATTCTCTACATATAAATTATCCCAAACTGAATTAGGATGTGACGCTGCCAATTTAGGTAAATATATCAAAAAGAATATATTCAGTAATAAATTGATTACAACGTTTCCAATTTTAATAGCTGCATAAACCATCGGCCTTTGATTGGCTCTTAATTTAGAAAAGGGTATTAAAACCAATGCGTCTAAAACCAATATCCAAACGGTATAGGTAACATATTGTACGTCAACTTCAGCAAGGCTTGCTAACGTGTTTCTAAAAATTAATGCTGCAAATAAGAAAATAATAGACGACCAAAATATAGAAATCGTCGAAGTTGCAATTACATTTTTCTTATCTTCTTCGGCACTATAGAATCTAAAAAATGCCGTTTCCATACCATAGGACAGCACTACATTAAAGAAAACCATCCAGGACAAAACGATCGAAACCTCACCGTATTCAGCCGTTGGTAAAATACCGGTGTACAATCTCACTAATAAAAAACTTAGCATTCTTGGCAGGACAGTCGCCAGACCGTAAATAGCGGTTTGTTTGAATAGATTTTTATATAATCCCAAAATATATAAGTAATAAAGTTTATAGAACAAAAATAACCAATTCTTTGGTTTATTATTGATTTTGCTGGTTCAATAAAAAAAACTAGAGGTAATTTTATTGTGTCAATTTATTTTCGTCTATTATTTTGACAAAATGAAAACCTTTTGGCCCATAACCCTGATTGTAATAAAACCGATGCGCTGCAAAATTTGCTGTAAAGGCGTCTAAGACTATACTGCTACAATCCAGATCAATGGCTTTTTGCTCTATATAATCAGTGAGTAATTTCCCTACTCCTTTAGAACGCTGTTCTGGATTTACAACAAAATTATCGATTTCAAGATATTTCCCTGTCCATAATTTAGTTGACGACCAGCAACCTGTAATTCCTAAACAAACTTCATTCTCAAAAACTCCAATCTGAATATAATTGTGTGGAACCATTTGAGAAAGAAACTCTTTATACTTTTCGACAGAAAGTTTAGGATAGAGAAATCTCATGGTTTCAATTTGATCCAGCATTTCTTCGATTGTTATAAGTTCTTTTATGTTCAATTGAATAGTATTAAATATATAGGTTTCAAAAATACTCAATTTTTTTATTGCTTCTTATATAATTCAGAAACAGGCGATATGTGAAATCTATAATAAAGAATAAAAATTGTATAAATAATTATAAGTACTTCTGTATTAACTTTGTATCAAAGGGAATGAGGAAAGCTAAAATACAACCCTTCAAAAAAAGCAAAGCATTGGGACTAATAAAGCTAGTTTGTTCCCATAAAAGACAAAGCACAGGGATTGATTCTGCTGAAATGTAACCCTTAAAAAAACAGAGCCCTGGGACTAATAAAGCTTGTTTGTTCCCATAAAAGACAAAGCACGGGGATTGATTCTGCTGAAATGTAACCCTTAAAAAAAACAGAGCATTGGGACTAATAAAGCTAGTTTGTTCCCATAAAAGACAAAGCACCACAGAGTGATAAATCTGTAAATAATTTTATAAAATGGTACTTGATTCTCGGTTTTGGATAAATTGAGAATCACCATTTTATAAGTTTTACTTCAAAAAATTAAAACTACTATATATAAAAAGAGCCGACAATTACTTGTCGGCTCTTTTGCTTATTGTCTTAAATAAATTATCCGTTCAAAGCTTCTGCTCCACCAACGATTTCAAGGATTTCGTTTGTAATAGCAGCCTGACGTGCTTTATTGTAAGTTAATTTCAATTGGTTTCTTAATTCAGTTGCGTTGTCAGTTGCTTTATGCATTGCTGTCATACGCGCTCCATGTTCTGAAGCAAATGAATCACGAATACCTTTATATAATTGTGTTTTTAATGACTTAGGAATCAAAGTCAACACGATTTCTTCTTTTGAAGGTTCAAAAATATAATCTCCAGCTGAAACAGGCACTTCAGATTTAATTGGCGCTAATGGTAAAAACTGCTCTGTCTGAACAATTTGCGTTGCAGCGTTTTTAAACTGATTGTAAATCAATTCAATTCTGTCGTATTCTCCTGATAAGAATTTTTCAGTTAAATTATCTGCAATTCCGGCAACATTTTCAAAAGTTAAATGGTCAAAAATTGCATTATGGTGACCGTGAACCTTATGTGTTTTGCTTAAAACATCATTTCCTTTTTTACCAATAGCAAAAACGTCAACTTGTTTTCCGGCATAAAATGCAGTTCTGTTTTTAATTTCTTTAATTACGTTTGTATTAAATGCTCCACATAAACCTCTGTTTGAAGTTATAGCAACAAGCAATACTTTTTTTACTTCACGTTGTGTGGTATAATCTCCTCCAACTTCACCTTCAAGTGTAGCTGAAAGGTTTTGTAACAACTCCGTTAATTTCTCGGCATAAGGGCGCATCGCAGTGATTGCATCTTGTGCTTTCTTAAGCTTTGCTGCAGAAACCATTTTCATAGCCGATGTAATTTGCATCGTCGATGAAACGGAAGTAATTCTATTACGGATTTCCTTTAAATTTGCCATTTGTTGATTAAAAAAATGTGAAAATTTGAAAACTTAGATAACTAGAAAATCCTTTGAGAATCTTCTAATTATCTAGTTTACGAATTATCTAATTAGATATATTTTGCTGAAATTTCTTTTGCTGCTTTTTCGATTACATCAGTAATGTTGTCATCTAATTTACCAGCTTTCAAAGCGTTAAGCGTATCTTTATGTTTACTGTTTAAGTAAGCTAAGAAATCTGCTTCAAATTCTTTTACTTTATTTACAGGAACGTTTCTTAATAAGTTTTTAGAACCAGCGTAAATAATAGCTACCTGATTTTCTACTGTATAAGGATCGTTCAAACCTTGTTTCAGGATCTCAACGTTTCTTTTTCCTTTTTCAATTACGTTTAAAGTAACAGAATCTAAGTCAGAACCAAATTTAGCGAAAGCTTCTAATTCACGGAATTGAGCCTGGTCTAATTTTAAAGTTCCTGAAACTTTTTTCATTGATTTAATCTGAGCATTACCTCCAACACGAGATACAGAAATACCTACGTTAATTGCCGGACGAACTCCAGAGTTGAACAAATCTCCATCAAGGAAAATCTGACCGTCTGTAATCGAAATTACGTTTGTTGGAATATACGCAGAAACGTCACCAGCCTGAGTCTCGATAATTGGCAAAGCAGTTAATGAACCACCTCCTTTTACGATAGACTTGATAGAATCTGGTAAGTCGTTCATGTTTTTAGCGATACCGTCATCAGCAATCACTTTACAAGCACGCTCTAATAAACGAGAGTGTAAGTAGAAAACGTCTCCAGGATAAGCCTCACGTCCCGGTGGTCTTCTTAATAAAAGAGAAACCTCACGGTAAGCCACAGCTTGTTTAGATAAATCATCATACACAATAAGTGCAGGACGACCTGAATCTCTAAAATATTCTCCAATTGCAGCACCTGCGAAAGGAGCATAAACTTGCATTGGAGCAGGGTCAGAAGCATTAGCTGCCACAATAACGGTATAAGCCATTGCCCCTTTTTCTTCTAACATTTTAGCAATTCCTGCTACAGTTGAAGCTTTTTGCCCAATTGCAACATATATACAGAATACAGGTTTTCCTGCATCGTAAAATTCTTTTTGATTTAAGATGGTATCCAGACAAACAGTTGATTTACCTGTTTGACGGTCACCAATTACAAGCTCACGTTGTCCACGACCAACCGGGATCATAGCATCAACTGCTTTTACTCCTGTTTGTAATGGTTCAGTAACTGGCTGACGGAAGATAACACCAGGTGCTTTTCTTTCTAATGGCATTTCATATAAGTCTCCACCAATTGGCCCTTTTCCATCAATTGGAAAACCAAGAGTGTTTACTACACGTCCTACCATTTGCTCACCTACTTTAAGAGAAGCAATACGTTGTGTTCTTTTTGCTGTTGATCCTTCTTTGATACCAGTTGATGGTCCTAAAAGTACCACACCAACATTATCTTCTTCAAGGTTCAATACAATAGCTTCAAGTCCGTTATCAAATTCAACTAACTCACCATATTGTACATTAGATAGCCCGTAAATACGAGCAATACCATCTCCAACTTGAAGTACCGTTCCTACTTCCTCTAGCGTAGCACCAGATTCAAAACCTTCTACTTGCTTTCTTAATATTGCTGAAATTTCAGCAGGTTTGATTTCCGCCATCTTAATTTATAATTTAGACACTTTTATGTGTAATAAAACTAATTACTTAACTCTCTTTTTAATACTTGTAATCTGTTTGCAACTGAAGCATTATATTGCTTGTCACCAATTCTTAAAATAAATCCTCCAATAATTGATGGATCTACTATATTTTCTATTGTGATTTTTTTATCTGATAAAGTTGCAATTTTCGCTAAAACTTTAGCTTCCAAATCTGCATCCATAGGAATTGCTGTTGTAACTTTTGCTACTTCAATTCCATTGCTTTCATCAAAAACATGGCTATATTGTATTGCAATTGCTTCCAGAATTTCAAATCTTTTGTTTTCAAATAATAAATGAAATAAACCTTTAGTAATACCATTTACATTTGCGAAAACTTCTAAAAGAGCACTTTCTTTCACTTCACCTTTTGTAGTTGGGTTTTGGATAAACGTACTCAATTCTTCATTGGTCTGAATTGCTGAGGCAATCGACTTCATATCGTTATTAACAACTTCTGCAACACCTTTAGAGTTTGCTAAGTCCAAAATTGCTTTTGCATAACGAATTGCTGCTCTTGTACTTGCCATAATCTTAGTTTAGCTTTACGTCACCTAACATTTTCTCTACTAATTTAGTCTGAGATTCTTTGTTAGATAATTCTTCTTTCAATATTTTTTCAGCGATGCTTAATGATAAAGTTGAAACCTGTAATTTCAATTCTGCCATAGCAGCATTTTTTTCACTTTCGATAGCCGCTTTAGCCTGCTCGATCATTTTTTGACCTTGTGCCTGTGCTTCGTTTTTAGAATCAGCAATCATTTTCTCTTTCAATTCACGAGCTTCTTTAAGCATTGCGTCACGCTCTGCACGGGCTTCGTTCAAAATTCTTTGATTATCAGCTTGTAGATTTTGCATTTCCTGTCTTGCATTTTCAGCAGAAAGTAAAGCATCTTTAATACCCTGCTCTCTATCATTTACTGCATCAAGAATTGGTTTCCAGGCGAATTTTTTCAACAAAAGGATCAATCCAACAAAAATGATTATTTGCCAGAAGAACAAACCGAACTCAAACTGATTTATTAACTTATCCATTATATATAATTATAAATTTTAAATTATGTCTTTTTAAATTGCCTTTCTTAAAGCAATTTTAATGTTTTAATTTTAAAACAATAGTTACAACCAACCGTTGCAACTATTGTTTTTGTGTTTTAATTAAGCAGCGAATAACGCAGCGAAACCAATACCTTCAATAAGTGCAGCTGCGATAAGCATAGCTGTTTGGATTTTTCCTGAAGCTTCTGGCTGACGAGCAATAGCGTCCATTGCTGAACCACCAATTCTACCAATACCTAATGCAGCTCCGATTACGATTAATCCTGCTCCTATGAAATTTAAACCGTTCATATGTATATATATTAAAAATTAAACATTCAATTTATTATCGATTTTTTGAATTTAGATTTTGCATTATAATAACTTAAAATCTGAGATCTAAAATCTGGTATTTAATGATGAGCTTCTTCTTCGTGATGATGCTCTTCTACTGCTGATCCAAAATAAAGTGCAGACAGCATTGTAAAAATATAGGCTTGTAAAAATGCAACTAAAATTTCTAAGATCGAAAGTACAAATGACAATCCAAAAGATAAACTGCTTCCAATCCAGCTTTTAAAGATAAACATTAATCCGATGATACTCATTAAAACAATGTGACCTGCAAAGATATTTGCATACAAACGAATCATTAATGAAAACGGTTTGATGAAAACTCCCAGCAATTCAATTGGAGCCAAAATAATACGCATTGGTTTTGGCACTCCCGGCATCCAGAAAATGTGACCCCAGTAATTTTTATTTGCAGTAAGGTTTGTAATTAAGAAAGTAAGTATTGCTAAAGAAAATGTAATTGTTAAATTACCAGTAGCATTAATTCCCAGCGGCGTTAATCCGAAAAGATTTAAAAACAATACAAAGAAAAAGATCGTCAATAAATAACTCATGTATTTCTTATAATGTTTCTCTCCAATATTTGGAATCGCAACTTCGTCACGGATGTAAACGACAAGAGGTTCGAAAATCCTTCCTACTCCTGAAGCAATTCCTCCATTTTTAGCATACGATTTTGCTAAGCTTGAAAACAGCCAGAACATTAATAATGCAGCTGCGAAAATAGAAACTACTGTTTTCGTAATTGAAAAATCTAATGGACGTACATTTGTTGGATGTCCTGTTTTTTCATCTTCAGTAATTTTTCCGCTGGCATCTGTTCTGTAAATTTTACCATCATGATGATTAATCGCATAATAGTTTCCATTTGATTCTGCTACAGCATGACCATGATTGAATTTTGCTGAAGAAAAAATATGCAAACCATTATCCCAGATAATAACTGGTAATGGAAAACCATAATACTTTCCTGTCTCATCATCCTGAGTGAAAGTAAAATCATGAGAATCTAAAACGTGATGATTTGCGAAAGCCTTAATTTTAGACTTTAAATCTGTCGGCTCTGCATGTTGACCTTCTGAAACAGCTTCGTGGGCTACTTCAGTTTGAGTATTTGCGGCGTCTTTTTCTGAATTAGCAAAGCTTATTACCGGAAGACAAGCTACTAAAGCTACAAGAATAAATCTGAGTGGTTTGTTTGAAATCACCATATCTGTTAAAAATCTTATTTTTTTTACGTTTCTAAAATTTGGTGCAAAGGTACATTTTTTATTAATATTCAAAAGGATATGAAAAATTATTTTTGAACCTTGTTTTACAGAATCCCTATTTTAACGCTTTTCATTTAATAATCGGATAGTTAAAAGCGTTTCAAATAACAAAAATAAAATAAATGTTATAAAAAAATTCATTTTTTCTATCGCCATGTTCTGAAACTTATCCACCAAAACAGGTCTCAAAACAAAATATAAAAAAAACATTTGAATAAAAGTTCCGCCCATAAAAAGCATTCCGATATTATCAAAATGACTTGTTTTAAACTTTAATAGTATCATAAAAAGAACCGTTGCAAATGCAAAAAAAATGAGATACAACGATTCTATAGTGTAATGAAAATTTTGGTCCTGAATTTCAAAAACCAAAAAAACTCCTTTATGAATTATATAGGATAGTAATGCCAGTAAGAATAAATGTAGAATGGTTTTGTAATTTTTAAAAAGCATTTGAATAATTTTTATGCAAAGATGCAACATTTATTCAACGCTATTTTAAAAGATAAATTACTTTGTTTTGTTGATTTCGTTAACCTGACGAAATACATTATATAAAGCCAGGAAAACACCTATCATCACTAAGATTTTATTATAGTAAACTTTGGGACTGGGATGATTTTCGTCTAACCAGTTTCCTAAATAAGAAAACAAGAAAATAATAACCCCCATTTGAATGGGAATATTAATGAGGGCTATCCATTTATTTCTTTGATTTTTATTCGGTTCCTTTTCCATCTTTTAAAGTTACTTCTCTGGTATTATTGGTTAACATGGTACAGGTAGCTGTAAAATCAGCTCCTGGTTCAATAGACAGTTTTCCAACAGCTACTTCGCCATGAATTTGTGCGGAAGCTTTTATATTAAGGATTTCTAAAACTTTAATTTTTCCCTGAAACTCTCCTTCAATATCAGCGTTATTGCAAACAATCTCGCCTTTTACAACTCCTGATGCTCCTATAACTAGTTTTCCCTGCGAAGTAAAGTTACCAATTAATTCGCCATCCAATCTAAAATCGGCTTTTGATACAATATCTCCTATAATGGAGGTTCCTTCAACTATTCTATTTGTTTTTCCTAAAAGTTCTGTTCCGTTTTTTTTGACTTTATCAAACATGATTATGGGGTTTTTGGGGCTAAGTAGGTTTCGAGATTCTTTTTAATTTGAATCAATTTGTAATTATCACTCGATATGATAATAGGTGGATTTGATATTTTATATTTTTTATCATCTCTAAAAACTCCTGAAACATCCTGGGCATAAGCCTCTGATTTTAAACCATGAACGACTACAAAACTTTCTGTTCTGTTGTATTTATCAAAAGAAGTTGTTAATCTCTCATAATTTTCAACTAACAAAAATACTCTGATTGCTTCCTCAATTTTTTTGCGGGTTTTAGTATCGTTATTGGAAACCAGGTATAAAATTTTCCAGTTTTTACTATCAACTGCCGTAAAATCAAGTTTTTCTAAACCAGGGATTTGATTCTCTAAAATCTCCCGGGCATTTTTACCTTCCTCACTGTTTGGATAATTATCGGCAACAGACTCTAATGCTTTTTTATATGCTGCTAAACCATTTACTTTTGCCAAAGTATTTGCTTTTAGCAATTCATACTTAGAAACAATTTCATCACCTGAATATTGATTGATCAAATTATCGATATTATCCAGGACGGTATCAAACTGTTCTTCCTGATATAATTTATACCATTTTTGATACTCTTTATCCGGTGACGCTAAATCTTCTGAATTGGTATTGTTTAAAATTTGTGCGTATCTCGAAGTTGGATAGTTGGCTGTAATGTCAGACTTTATTCTTTCTGCTCTGGCCGGATTGGTAATCTGATAAATTTTATACAAATTATACATTGATGGCAAAATCAGCTTTTCTTCGGGATTGTTTTTTAATAACTGCTCAAGCTTATCACTTGCTAAAGTGTATTCTTTAAATTTCTCTTTATAAATAAGTCCTAGTTGATAATAGGCAAAATTGCGCTCTTTACCAATACTGTCCATTGCAGTTTGCGTAGTTGGAAGCTGTTTTTCATAAAAAGCTGTTGTATATTTTTCAACCACTACAGAATCTTTTAGTGCATTTGCGGCATCCTCACTATTCATTATACTGTCATTGGTCATTGCAGCATTATTGGCAGATTTTATTCCCGCAAGTCTCCAGTTACCCGCTACGGTTCTGTTGCCCCACATTTTCTTAAACTGAAGTTTTCCGTAAGCAACTGTTGTTGGATTATAAAAATAAAAGGTACTCGCACTGGCCGTTTCATTTCCTGATGGCGGATTAAATGCTCCTACACCCGGATCACTTTTTCCAATTGCATTAGGATTGACAGCTGTTGGCGCACTACTGGCATTTGTATTACGATCTATATTGGCTAATCGTTCTTTTTCTTTTTCTTCTAAAACACGTTTTGCCTCGTCTTTCTTTTTAAGCTCAGCGATATAATCTTCAAAATAACTTTTTCTGTCGGCTGGTGGTAAACCGTATACTTTAATGATACTGTCGTTACGTTTTACGATTGCTTCGTATTTAATTACGTTATCTAAATTTTTTCTGTTTTTTTGGATAAAAGCAAACTCTCTCGTTTTAGGATCTAATTTTACCAATGTACTGTCATAATACTTGGCAGCCATTGTATAATTAGTATTTTTAAAATACATGTTTCCTATATTACGATAGGTAGATGCTACTAAATAAGGGTCTTTAGATTTTCTTGACAATGATTTATTGTAGAAAATAAAAGCATCTTCCTGTTCTTCGGTTTTGTCAAAAAATACTCCCATTTCGTAAAAAAGGATATCATAATATGGCCTGTTTTCGCGATCAGCAACCAATTTATTATATACTTCTAAAAATAAATCCTGGTTACCATTTTCATAGTCAAACATCTGTGCCTTTTTTGCATAAGCGTGCATCATGTATTTTCGATCGGCTTTTCGATTCATGTCAATAACGCCGTCATAGAAATAATTGGCACTGTCTTTTTTTCCGGCTTCCTGATACATCTGACCAAGAATGAAACGGTATCTGGCCCTGTCTTCATTTATTCTTGTAAATTTCTCAGCAATTTTAAGTTTTGCAATAGCGCTATCTTTTTCTTCAATATTTAAAAATGCTTCTGCCAGTAAAGCATTGGCATCAGAAAAAGTCTGTTTATTTAAATCTGTGTTTTTTAATAACAGTTTAATGTTTTTTAAAGCAATAGCATCGTTTCCTAAACGCATATTGGTTTTTTCGCGCCAGATTTTTGCGGTATAAATATTACTGCTATTCGGATATTTATATAAAATATAATTGAATGCTTCTAAAGCCGGAATAAAACGCTGATCGTAATATCTTGCTTTACCAAGCATTAAATACGCTTCGTCAATTTGTGAATTTCGCTCTCTTCCTCCAATATTCATGGAGTGTTTCTGAATGGCTTTTGTGGCTTTTGTTTCTGCCTTTTCAAAATCAGCATTTTTAGCTTTTTCACCTTCCGAATAATTTTCGTCGATTTGCATTTTTTCTATCGGCAGCATTTTCCAGAAATTATCCTGATTATTGGCCTGAATGGATTTTAGTCCTTTATCAAGACCAATGCCGCCATTGTACAAAATGTTATATTTTGTACTTAAAGCGTGCGAATTTCTGGCCAAAAAAGTATTTTTCTTGGTAGAACAGGCTATCAAAAGAAATAAAAAAACGAGAAAAAAACTATATTTAAGAGTATTCTTTTTCAATAGAAAAGAGTTTAAATCAATTAACTTCTAAAAAGGATTTTTAGTATAATGACTTGTAAAAATACGCTTCTTTTTGAAATATAGAAATTTAAACAGCAAAAAACAATTCCAGTTCTTGTAAGGTTTCTTTTGAAGTTTGAATATCTTTTACGACTTCGCCTTTGTTAAGAGCTACAATTCTATCGCAAACCTCAACCGTATGCTGTAAATCATGACTGGAAACCAACACTGTAACATTTGGATTATCAGCCAGATCTTTTATTATTTTTTTTAATCGGCTTACCGTTGTGGGATCTAAATTAGCAAAAGGCTCATCTAAAATAACCACTTGAGGATTTCCGATAAGTGTGGCAATTATACCCACTTTCTTTTGATTTCCTTTAGATAAGTCTCTTAAATACTTTTTGTTGTTCAGGATTTCTCCATTAAAAAATTCTTCGTGTTCTGCCAGTAAAGCATCGATGTCGGCTTTATTCTGATGACGTAAATCGCCAATAAAATAAAAATATTCCTCAGGAGTTAAATACCCAATCAGGAAACTCTCATCTAAAAAAGATCCTGTAAAAGATTTCCAGTTTTCGCTGGTATTTACCTGAATACTATTACTTGTGATATGTCCTGTTGAAGGCTGAATTAAATCTAATAACAAACTGAAAAAAGTTGTTTTTCCCGCTCCGTTATTTCCTACCAACCCAAAACTTTGTCCTTTTGGAATTTCAAGATTATTAATGTTTAAAACTGTTGTTTCGTTATATTTTTTTGAAAGTTGATTTACTTGTATCATGATGAGTTTAGATTTTAGATTGCTGATTTTAGATTAAAAAATCTCCAGCATGTTTTTTAATATTCGATTCTGTCTGATAAATTATTTCATTATCAAATTGGTGCATTTTCTAATTTAGTTCTTTTGTTTATAAGCGCTTATTGTACTGTATTTCTCGATTTTATATCTTTTTTCGATTAATGAAAACACCTTGTCTTTTAAGATAAAACCTAAAACTCCTGCACCGGCAACTAATGCTAATCCGATGGTTTTGTTTCCTAAATAAAGACCAATGGCATAAAGTCCTAATGGTAATAGTAATTTTGGTAAAGTCAATAACATGGCACTGGCATTAAAAGCTTTTTTATCTCCAAAAGCACCGCCGGCCGAACTTAAATCGATAGGAGTTTTTGTAAATGCTCCTCCCAGAAGTACTAAGTGCGAGTTTACACCAATATTATAAATGGCTCCAATAACAATGGTTAAATAAATTACCCATCCGAAAAAAAGATAAAAGGAAGCAATTATGGTTGAAATAATAGTACCAATAACAATTAGCCACCATTTTGCAGTAATATAACCGCGATACGGAATATTTTGTGTCATCATTAATTGATAATACGAACTATCCCAGCTTGGTACAAACTGACCAAAGACGAATAAAAATCCTCCCGAAACAAAGATTCCGGCAAAAATATGCATTACCTCTGGCTGACTTGTGTTTCCGAAAAAGATGAAACCGTAGAACAAAAAGAAAACACTCATAAATATGGTTGTTTTTGATCTTTTATTTCTTTTAATCAATTTGATATCGTTTTTTAGAAAGGTTCCTAATGTTCCAAACTGATTCAGCCAGGAAAGATTTTCGGTTGTAGCAATATCTTCTTTTTTAGAAAGTCCGGCATCCAGAAACAAGTTGTTTTTGAAATACTTAAAGGTAAATAAATACAATCCGGCCAATACCAAAATTGGAATTATAAGCAGTCCCTTTGTGGCATAAAACCCCTGAAAAACAGGCGTTGTAAAAGTCGTAATATCAAATATTTTATAATATTGCGCTGCTCCCAAAGCCATAATAATTGCGATAAAAACAACAAACAATTTATCGATATTACTTAAAATAATATTCAGAAAATTGTTGATGTATATTAATGAAAATGCCGCTAAAAGCCAAAAAATAATTCCGGTAATATCGTAACCTTCCATGGCTAGCACAATCGAAAAAGGAATGAAGAAAAGGGCATGCACCCAATTAAAAAAAGATAAAGCTGTTTTGCCTAATGAGAAATGAACAATAGTTGGTTTTTTGAAAGGTAAAACCAATAGTGGTTTGATATTCAATACCGGAATTGCCTGCATTAACAAGCGGACTACAAGGTCGAACAAAAAATAGTAAATTAGAAATTGATTGATAGTCGATAAGGGTTCGAGATTCATTTTTCGTAATACATAAAATGCCCCAACGCCCATCCCGATAAAAAGTACCGAGAAATAGACCATCAAAAAACCAATTAAAATTTTCATGGCCACATTAGCACCAAAGGATGCAGATCTTGTAAAGGCCTTCCATTCGAGATAAATAAACTTTTTAATCATGGTTATTTGGTTTTCAGTTTTGTAGTAAGAGATCAAATGTAACTAAACGTTACAAAAAAAGTTAAAAATAATATTTTCGTGCCTGTCATTTAATCTCCGTTTGCTACTTTTGCATAAAATATACAATCATGCCTTCATTCTTAAAACTTATAATTAAAGAGGTAAAACGCGAAACAAAAGATGCGGTTTCTGTACTTTTTAATGTTCCCGAAGAACTAAAACCTGACTATAAATTTATAGCCGGACAATACATAAATTTAAAATTAACTCTTGATAATCAAGAAATTCGTCGTGCTTACTCTATTTGTTCTGCACCAGAAAGCGGCGAATTAAGAATTGCAGTAAAAGCAGTAAAAAACGGTTTATTCTCTCAGTTTGCAAACACGAGACTTAAAGCCGGTGATGTTCTTGAAGTTGGTCATCCGGAAGGAGTATTTACTTTTGAACCAGATGCTGAAAGACAAAAAAACTATGCTGCGTTTGTGGCCGGAAGCGGAATTACACCGGTTCTTTCAATTATAAAATCAGTATTAAAAAGTGAACCAAAAAGTTCATTTGTATTGGTTTACGGAAATAGAACTCCTGAAGAAACTATTTTTTACCAGGAATTACATGATTTGCAATTGCAATATGTAGGTCGTTTTTTCGTGCATTATGTCTTTAGTCAGGCTAAAGCTGAAAATGCTTTGTTTGGAAGAATCGAAAAATCTTCAGTAAATTTTGTTTTGAACAACAAGCACAAAGAATTGCAATTTGATAAATTTTTCTTGTGCGGACCAGAAGAAATGATCAATACTGTTTCGAATGTTTTGAAAGAAAAAAACGTAAAAGAATCAGCGATTAAGTTTGAACTTTTTACTTCTTCCTCTCAAGAGCATGAAATAAAAACTTCATTAGAAGGACATACAAAAATCACCGTTTTAGTAGATGATGACGAAGTTTCGTTCGAGATGTCTCAAAAACAAACCATATTAGATGCCGCTTTAAAACAAGGAATCGACGCTCCGTATTCTTGCCAGGGCGGAATTTGCAGTAGCTGTCTCGCTCGTGTAACTTCTGGAAGTGCCGAAATGACGAAAAATTCGATTTTAACAGATAAAGAAATTGCTTCAGGTTTAATTTTAACTTGCCAGGCGCATCCAACATCTGAGTCTATTTATGTAGATTATGATGATGTATAGACGTTAAAATTTCAAAATATTTAAAATCCAAATTCCAAACTTACAATTGGAATTTGGATTTTTTTTTGTTTAATTACGTTATTTCACACAAAATAGCCACAATTATTGCCAACCTGATGAATGAGGAATGACAAAATGCGCAGACTAGCTTTTGACTTGGAATTTGAAATTAAAAAACACAGTTGAGTAATGCGTAAACAAACATATAAGTTTTTGTGGATTTTTCAAAAAACATACTTGATTTTTAGTATATTAGTACTTTACTAAAGCTGATCATTCTTTTTTACTTTAAGATAGATTTGTAAAGCTATTTCTGATTGTCAACCTAAAATTTAAATATTATGGCAATGCATCATTACCTCCGCCTCTCTTTTATTCTACTTTTTGTAATAATGTCTTTCTTTTGTATCTACTTTATAATTAAAAAAAGAAGAAACAAAAAAGCCCCTAAATTACTTTCAGCAGAAAAGTATCCTTCTTCAATGAGTGAGGGAATGAAAGAAATACCATCTAACGATAGTTTTTTTAATATTTGGCCTTATATAAGTGAATTAAAAGCAGCTAAAATTTTATCAAAAAAAGTTAAAGAATCTGAATTGGTACATAAAGTTTACAGAAATTCAACCGAAGATTTTGAACACATTTTACTTGCCACTGAAAAAGAAAATCATTTTGTTGAAATTGTAGTGGACAGAAACAAAAAGAAAGCAATGGGATATCTTTTTCTTGATTTGTGAGAATGAATCAAAGATTAATGTCAAGTTTTTACATAAAACAACCACTATCCTGGTTCTCCCGGGGAACGAGAAATCTCCACAAGAAATTAGCACAAAGTATTTTTCCTAAAATGCCGAGCTGCTTGTTGAGATTTCTCGTTGCTCGAAATGACAAACTAGTCAGATTACTCCGAAATTATTTGTTGATTAATTTTTCGAGCCTTTCCATCATTTCATCTTTCTCCTTCAACATACGCTCGTATAATGCGATTTTTTCTTCATGTATTTGTACAATTTTATCAATCGGATTAAAAGTACAATTAATATATCCAGAATTATTAGCAACTGCTCCTTCATGAAAAGTATTAGCAATAATATTTACCGCCTGCTCCTCATCAAAATTCTGAAAAGCTTCCACCGGAATTTTCAACGCATTTGAGATTTGTTTAAGCAAATTATCCTCAATTACATCTTTTTGCTCCAGCATAGAAATTTTATTCTGGTTCCAGTCATTTCCCAGATCAAAAGCCAATGCTTCTTGTTTGATGCCAAGCATTTCTCTAAAACGTCTTACGTTTCTTCCCTGATGTATTTTCTGTTCCATAATGAATATCTATTTTCTGAAAGCTCAAATATAAAGCCATTTGAATTAAAAAGTCTGAATTTTAAAAATAAAAAAATTCCAAATCCCAATTGTAAAAGTTGGAATTTGGAATTTTTTTTATTGGAGTTTTTAATTTAAAATTACATTTTTTCCCAAATCTCGTTCCTCGACATGACAAACTATTGGGATCCTCGAAATTATTTATTGATTAATTTTTCGAGCCTTTCCATCATTTCATCTTTCTCCTTTAACATCCTTTCATACAATGCAATCTTTTCATCGTATAATTGTATAATTTTATCAATTGCATTAAATGTACAATTATCATTCTTTTGATAACCAACTGCACCGTTGTCAAATTTATTCGAAATAAAATTTACCGCTTGTTCCTCGTCAAAATTCTGAAAAGCTTCAACAGGAATTCTCAATACGTTTGAGATTTGTTTTAGCAAATTATCCTCAATTATATCTTTTTGCTCCAGCATAGAAATTTTCTTTTGATTCCATTCATTTCCCAAATCAAAAGCCAATGCTTCTTGTTTGATGCCAAGCATTTCTCTAAAACGTTTTACGTTTCTTCCCTGATGTATTTTCTGTTCCATAATGAATATCTATTTTCTGAAGGCTCAAATATAAAGCCATTTGAATTAAAAAGTCTGAATTTCAAAAATAAAAAAATTCCAAATCCCAATTGTAAAAGTTGAAATTTGGAATTTTTTTATTGGAGTTTTTAATTTAAAATTACATTTTTTCCCAAATCTCGTTCCTCGACATGACAAACTATTGGAATCCTCGAAATTATTTATTGATTAATTTTTCGAGCCTTGCCATCATTTCATCTTTCTCCTTTAACATCCTTTCATACAATGCAATCTTTTCTTCATGAAGTTTTTTTAATTCGTCCAATGGATTGATGTTGAATACAGGCTTAGCGTTTCCTATATAAGCATCTTTTTCAATATTAAACGTATTAGATATAATATTTACCGCTTGTTCCTCATCAAAGTTCTGAAAAGCCTCAACAGGAATTTTCAATGCATTTGAGATTTGTTTAAGCAAATTATCTTCAATTATATCTTTTTGCTCCAGCATAGAAATTTTATTCTGGTTCCAGTCATTTCCCAGATCAAAAGCCAATGCTTCTTGTTTGATGCCAAGCATTTCTCTAAAACGTTTTACGTTTTTTCCCTGATGTATTTTCTGTTCCATAATGAATATCAATTTTCTAAAGGCTCAAATATAAAGCCATTTGAATTAAAAAGTCTGAATTTCAAAAATAAAAAAATATTTGATGGCTCCACAGATTTTGGGATTAATCCTTGTGGTTCTCAGTAGAGATCTTCTCTAAACTTTGATTGATGTGTAATCACAATTCCTAAATTAAAAAATTCCATCTTTATAATTGAAATTTTAATAAAGTTTGAGATGCACAAGATTAATTATACAATTCACTTATAACCAAGAAATTAAACCCCTTCATTAATAAAATACTGTATAAAAAAAACAAATAACATTATATGTAGTCCTTACGGGACAAATTTACTACGTGGTTATTTATTTCTACCAAGATATAATCTCTAAGAGATATACTCTAACAGTTAAATATTTGATATAAAAACAAAACAATACTCCTTTAGGAGTTACATGTTGGTAGAAAAACACAAAACAAGGACAAAAAATGTCCCGTAGGGACTAAATTATTATAATGTAATTCTCTGTTAATTTAATATTTAATCTTCGAATATTGATTAATATAAAAGACTATAGTAAGTTCCTTACATCCCTTATTTTGAAACTTTTACAAAGATGATACGGATTTTCAATGCAATAAAATTTGGAATTTTCTACAATAATTGTGACTGAATACTGGTAACTACTTTTTCTGGCGAAATACTTCTCATCACGTCTTCATAACCTTCTACGATTTTGTTTCCGTACACTGATGTTGGTAATTTTGGATATTGATTTCTGTCTGAAGTCAACGCATTTTCTAAACTTTGATTGAATGGCAAAAATCCTGCATAAGGATGGGTTGCCCCCCATAAAGTCAGCACTTTCACGCCTAACATTGCTGCAATATGTGCGTTTCCGGAATCCATAGAAAGCATGACATCGAGATTACTTATTAACTGTAATTCTTGCTGAAACTTTATTTTTCCAGCCATATTGATTACGTTTTCAAATGGTTTTGAAAGTGAATCCAGAATTTCGATTTCTTTCTTTCCTCCACCAAAAAGTAATATCTTATATGCTTTATTCTCCGCTAGTTTTGTAATAACTTCCTGCATTAAATCCTTCGGATACACTTTAGAATCGTATTGTGCAAAAGGTGCAATTCCGATCAATTTTTGGTTTTTATCCCCAATAATTTCTAAAATATCCGGGCTTAATTTTGCCTTTTCAGGAAAAGTAGGATTTGATAAATCTAAAGGAAAACCAAGTTCTTCGAACACCGCTGCATGTCTTTCGAACATGGTTGGCAGTTGTTTGAATATCTTGTTTTCTGATCTTGTCAGTTCCTTTTTACCTTCTCTTCCTTTGTCAACTGTTGCTCTTTTTTTCCCGCTTAAAGCGAAAAGTAAACTCACGATTTTAGATCTTAAAACATTATGAAGATCTGCAAAAGCATCAATTTTGAGTTTTTTTACATCGCTGAACAATCTCAAAAGCCCTGCAAAACCTTTATGACCTTCTTTTTCATCAAAAGCAAAAAAGTCAAGATTGGGGATTCCGTCAAAAAAGGGTTTAAAAAACGGACGCGAAATTACGGTGATTTTTACCTCTGGATACTGTTTTACAAAAGCACGTAAAACAGGAACCGTCATGGCGACATCTCCCATTGCAGAAAGTCTCATGACGGCTATATGCTTAATTTTATTGGACAATTCTGCCAATTATTTTTTGTTTTGGTATAAAACAGGATTCAATTCATCGTCATTGTACATCTTCATTTGTTTGTACACTTTCATGAATTTATCTCCATTTTCGATGTCAGTCAATAAATCATCAATCGCTGTTGATAAGTCACTTCTTTGTTCTAAAAGAATGTTTAATTTTTCCTGACATTTATCTCTGTGTTCCTGCGAAGCTTCTGCACGAGTAGCTTCTTCATTCATGTGATAAATTTTAAGCGCTAAAATTGACAATCTGTCAAAAGCCCAGGCTGGACTCTCAGAATTGATTTTTGCACCATCTTTTACTTTTACATCGCTGTATTTTTGCAAAAAGTAGCTATCGATATATTCTACCATATCTGTACGTTCCTGATTTGAGGCATCGATTCTTCTTTTTAAAGTAAGAGCTGCTACCGGATCAATTTGCGGATCACGGATAATATCTTCAAAATGCCATTGAACGGTATCAATCCAGTTTTTTAAATATAATAAATGCTCGAATTTATCCTTTGGATAAGGATTGTTTACAGGTTGATCAACATTATCAAATTGATGATAATCTTTGATGCTTTGTTCGAAAACAGAATATGCTAATTTTGAAAACATGTCTTTATTTGTTAGAGTTACAAAGATACTTTTTATACTTTTATCGTGCGAATAAAACGATGAATTTTTCGTTATCGTACTGTAACCCATTGATAATTCTAAAATTTTATTATGAAAATCCATTATATCTCTGAAAATAATAGTGTATTAAATCACTTTTTAAGTCAAATTAGAAATATTAACGTTCAGAATGATAGTATGCGTTTTAGAAGAAATATAGAGCGGATTGGCGAAATTATGGCGTATGAACTAAGCAAAGATCTTGCTTATAAAAATGTCGAAATTCAAACTCCGCTTGGTATTAAAAAGACCACAGAAATCGAGAGTGATTTGGTTTTATGTTCGATTTTAAGAGCCGGATTACCGCTTCATAATGGTTTTCTGAATTACTTTGATCATGCTGAAAACAGCTTTGTTTCAGCTTGCAGATATCATCCAAATAACGATGATGAATTTGAAATTAGGGTTGAATATCAGGCCGTTTCAAATATCAATGATAAAACGGTTTTGTTACTTGATCCAATGTTGGCTACCGGTCAGTCTATTGTGGCTGTTCATGAAAAACTAATTCAAAATGCAACTCCAAAAGAGATTCATATTGTAGTGGTTATTGCCGCACCGGAAGGAATTGCACATCTTGAAAAAAGCCTTCCTGAAAACTGCCATTTATGGGTTGCTTCTTTAGACGAGAAATTAAACGGGAAAAACTACATTGTTCCCGGTCTTGGAGATGCAGGTGATCTTGCTTACGGAAGTAAATTATAATTGAGAGAAAAACGTAAATAAACTACACAAAATCAATACATAAAAAACAATTTCGTTGTTGAGTTTTTGCTGCATGTATTCAACATGACTTGCCGCCATGATGGTTAAAGGAGCGATGCTAAACAACAATAAATCATTGCTTTTATCTGGCGAAACTATATAGACAATGGCCGCAATAAAAAAACAGGCTACAACTTTTTTGTACGAAGAGTGTACGATTTGGGGTCTGTTTGATAATGTCGTTAACATTGAAACTATAAAAAACAAAGCTACTGCAACGTAGATTGAAAGTGCTCCATTCTCATAATTATTTTTGAAATAAGTAATATTAAAATCAATAACGGCTCGTTTCTGAAAAAATTCAATGATATCAATATGAAAGATTAATGCTATTAATAAAAAGAGTATCGATACCGCCAAAAGTGCTACAAAAGGCAGGACCCAGTTTCTGTAATCTCTCGAAGCATGAAAAACAATTGATATAAATACCAATATCAGGAAAAGAATGCACCAAAATTGAAATAAAGCAGCTATTAAAATCCAAAAAGAGGCATCGAATATTTTTTCTTTAGACGATTTTAAGGATTGTAGCGAAATTAATCTTCGAAGTGCCAACAGTACAAAAAAGTTGGCATATATAACATTTGCATTATTGAAAATCGTAGGGAAGAATAATATAAACAATAAATAGAAAAATATCGCGTAACCGTTGTCTTTACTGAGCCCGTTCTTTTTTACAATAAAATTAATCAGGAAAAAAGAGGCCAAAATAAAGAGCAGTAAACTCACTTTCTGGAACGCCAAAAAATAAGAACTCACCCATGATGGATCTTTAATTTGAAAAATAAAAAAGAAAACCAGTATCAAAATTACGACCAATGAATAATTTAATGGCGTAGATTTTTTAAAAACACTTGTTATCATAAGGATATTTTATACTTTTGTGATTGTAAATATAATACTTGTTTAAAAAGGAAAACCAACAAGTTGAAAAAGATTCTCTATTGAATTTTGTCTTCAACGCGTTAAAAACAATAAATAACATATAATTTTATAAATTATGACAGCTTTTTTTGAAGGAATACAATACTTATTCGTTAACATTTTATTTGCTCCACTTGACTTTTTACGTCACTTAGAACTTATTACATGGTTTGGTGCGAATACTATTAACTGGATTTTTATGATCATCTGCGCATGCGCAATCGTTTACTGGATTAAACAATTACGCATTTTTGATGACGCCGGAACAGAAAATCAAGATACTACAGCTCACTCTTTTTTAAAGTAAGTCGAAGCCAATATCTTTTCTAAAATACATCTTATCAAAATTTAGTTTATCTATATTTTGGTAAGATTTTTTTATGGCCTGTTGAAAATCGTCTCCATAAGATGTTACAGTCAATACACGCCCTCCATTACTAACGACATTATTGCCCTCTAATTTTGTTCCTGCGTGAAAAACTATAGAATCTGTAATATTTTCTAATCCTGTAATTATTTTTCCTTTTTCAAAATCTTCAGGATATCCTCCGGAAACTACCATAATTGTAGTGGCACTTCTTGGATCAACTTCTAATTCGAAAGTATCTAATTTTTGATCTGCCACAGACTGGAACAATTCAACCAAATCAGATTTTAATCTTGGTACTACAACTTCCGTTTCAGGATCTCCCATTCTCACGTTGTATTCAATAACAATAGGTTCGTTTTTTACATTGATCAAACCAATAAATACAAATCCTTTATACTCGATTCCATCTTTCTGAAAACCTTCAATTGTTGGTTTTACAATACGGGTTTCGATTTTTTCCATCAAAACAGCATCAACATAAGGAACCGGAGAAACTGCTCCCATTCCACCTGTATTTAATCCTGTGTCTCCTTCGCCAATACGTTTGTAATCTTTTGCTGTTGGCAAAATTTTATAGCTTTTTCCGTCAGTTAAAACAAAACAGCTTAATTCTATTCCGTCAAGGAATTCTTCGATCACTACTTTTGAACTGGCTGCTCCAAATTTTTCGTGAACCAGCATGTTTCTTAGTTCGGTTTTAGCTTCTTCAAGATCCTGAATAATCAAAACTCCTTTTCCAGCCGCTAAACCGTCTGCTTTTAAAACGTACGGAGGTTGTAATGTTTCTAAGAAATCACACCCTTTTTCAACTGTTTGGGCAGTAAAACTGTCATAAGCTGCTGTTGGAATATTGTGTTTCATCAAAAATTCTTTGGCAAACTCTTTACTTCCTTCAAGTTGAGCCCCTAATTTTGATGGTCCGATAACCGGAATATGCTGTAAACTTTCGTCGTTTTTAAAATAATCGTAAATTCCTTTTACCAAAGGATCTTCTGGCCCTACGACCACCATTTTTACATTTTCCTGAATTACAAATGCTTTTATGGCATCAAAATCTGTTGGAGACATTGCAACGTTTGTAGCAATTGCTGCTGTTCCTGCATTTCCTGGTGCAACAAAAAGTTTTTCGCAAAGCGGACTCTGAATCATTTTCCACGCAAAAGCATGTTCTCTTCCGCCTGATCCCAATAGTAAAATTGTCATGTGTAGTTGTATTTAGTTGTGGTGCAAAAATAATTGCTTTTGTACGTAAAAAATAATTAAATCTTAAAAAGTTGTTGATTCTTCTCTGTTAGTAATTTGATAATATTATTTTTGGTAAAAATTCAACCCCAAATGATTTCTATTTTTGATATTTCGCTTCAATTAAATGGTTTTCCGATAAAGAAAGCCAAAGCTGAATTGAGCAAAATCGTGAATTTATCCGAAGAAGAATATACTGTGTTCCTTCAAAATAAAAAAGAAGAAATTGTAGATTTTCATTTAAAAAACAATTCATTTTATCAGGAATTAGTCGGAAATAAAACACATCTGAAATGGGAAGATTTGCCGATTTTAAACAAACAAAATTTACAGAAACCTCTTGAAGAAAGACTATCAAAAGGATTCTCCAAAAAAAATATCTACCTCAACAAAACATCCGGATCCAGCGGAACTCCTTTTGTTTTTGCAAAAGATAAATATTGCCATGCCCTGACCTGGACTTCGATTTTTATGCGATTTGGCTGGTACAAAATCGATTTTAATCATTCCTGTCAGGCTCGTTTTTACGGTATTCCGATGGATTTTACTGGATATCAAAAAGAACGTTTTAAAGATTTTCTGACACATCGTTTCCGATTTCCTGTTTTCGATTTATCTGATGCTGTTTTGGAGAAATTCCTTCGAAAATTCAAAACTAAAAAATTCGATTATATCAATGGTTATACAAGTTCTATTGTTTTATTTGCTAAATATTTAGAACAGAAAGATATCATTTTAAATAAAATTTGCCCAACCTTAAAAGCGTGTTTTGTTACTTCGGAAATGCTTTTTGAATCGGATAAAAAGCTTTTAGAAAAACAATTTGGCATTCCAATTATTAATGAATATGGAGCTTCGGAACTCGATTTGATTGCTTTTGAAAACCCGGACGGAGAATGGCAGATAAATGCCGAAACGCTGTTTGTAGAAGTTTTAGATGAAAATAATAAAGCTCTTCCTTATGGAAAAGAAGGCCGAATCGTTATTACGTCTTTATTCAATAAAGCACATCCTTTTATTCGATATGACATTGGCGATATCGGGATTCTGGATGAAAAAAGTACACCACAAAAACCAATTCTAAAAAAATTAACTGGAAGAACCAATGATATTGCAATTCTCCCAAGCGGAAAAAAATCGCCAGGTCTGACCTTTTACTACGTAACCAAAAGTATTATTGAAGATGATGGAAACGTAAAAGAATTTATTATCAAACAAATGCAATTGGATAGTTTTGAGATTGAATATGTTAGTGATCTTGAACTAGATGACCATCAAATTCAACAAATAGAAAAGGCAATTACTTTGTATTTAGAACCTAATTTAAACTTTAGTTTTACCCGAAAACCGGTTTTAGAAAGAAGCAATCGGGGAAAATTAAAACAGTTCAAATCTTACATTTAATTATGGCCAATCATCTTTGAAAATTCATATTCTGAAAGATTGGTTAACAATGTATTCCAAAAATTTTCATTTAAACTTGGAAGAAAACATTTCAATCTATACAGATTCCGATTTAAACTTTACTTTTGCCAAAAGAACGTTTTTAGAAAGAATCCAATCCAACTATGAAAATCACTATAATCGCTGGTGCAAGACCTAATTTTATAAAAATAGCGCCCATTATTAATGCCATAAAAAGCAAGCAAAATGAAGGTTTTGATATCTCATTTCGATTGGTTCATACAGGTCAGCACTATGATAAAAACCTAAGTGATACTTTTTTTGAGGAATTAAATATTCCGAAACCTAATGTCAATTTAGAAGTAAAAAGTGGTTCTCAGGCCGAACAAACTGCTGCAATTATGATTGCTTTTGAAAAAGAATTGATTCAAAATCCTTGTGATTTGGTTTTGGTGGTAGGTGATGTCAATTCGACTATGGCGTGTTCGATTGTAGCCAAAAAATGCCATACAAAAGTAGCGCATGTCGAAGCCGGAATTCGTTCGGGTGATTTAACAATGCCCGAAGAAATCAACAGAATGTTGACAGATAGCATTACCGATTACTTTTTTACAACCTCAACTTCGGCTTCTGATAATTTGCTTAAATCGGGTTCAGATCCTGAAAACGTACATTTTGTGGGTAATGTGATGATTGATACTTTATACCAAAACATCAATCGAATTTCGGCTCCGGATTTTTGGGAAGAACATCAATTACAAGAAAAAAACTATATCATTCTAACCTTGCATCGTCCCGGAAATGTTGATGAAGTTTCTTCTTTAATTAAGCTTCTTCATGGAATCGACGATTTAGTGAATGACAAAAAAATACTGTTTCCAATTCATCCCAGAACTCAGTCCATTTTAGGAGAGCGGAAAATTAAATTCAACAATATCATTTTTGTTGCACCGCAAGGTTATTTGAATTTCATGTATTTAATCAAAAATACTTTTGCCGTTATTACAGATAGCGGTGGAATTTCTGAAGAAACAACCGTACTGGGGATTCCGTGTTTTACCATGCGAAATAATACTGAAAGACCTGAAACAGAAACTATAGGATCTAATACTATTGTTGGGACATCATTAGAAAATTTGCAAAAAGTCTTTGCACTGTTCTTGAAAAATGGTCTGCGAAAAACTGGCATTCCTGAATTATGGGACGGAAAAGCATCGGAAAGAATTATTTCAATTTTATTGAATAAAAAATAATGAAAGACATTCTAATCATATCTAATTATTATCCACCCGAAAAAGGTGCTGCAGCAAATAGAATTGAACAACTGGCTTTAAAACTGAATCAAAACGGATACGAAGTTTCGGTAATTTCTCCGTTACCTAATTATCCAAAAGGGCAATTGTTTCCGGAATATAAAGGTCGTTTTTCTGTCACCGAGAAAATAAAGAATATCACACTTAAACGTCTTTGGATTTATCCGAGTAATAGTTCGAATGTCTTTAAACGAATTGTTTCGACATTATCATTCTCTACCACTTTATTTTTCTATTTACTGTTTGCCAAAACGCCTAAAAAGGTTATTGTACAATCGCCGCCATTGTTACTTTCATTCATTTCTGTTTTTGTCCTTTGGCTCAAAAGAAAAACCATAATCCTGAATGTTTCAGATCTTTGGCCAACTGCTGCTATTGAACTTCAGGTATTAAAGAAAAATAGCATTTCGCATAAAATCCTGCTTTTTATTGAACGTTTTATTTATAAAAAGGCAACACATATTTTTGGTCAGTCCAATGAAATAATTGATCATATTCATTCTGTCTTCCCTGAAAAGAGATGCTTTTTATATCGCAATTACCCGGATCATTTTCTTGAAGATTTCCTTGAGGAAAAAGATAATTCCAGTGAACCCATTAAACTATTTTATGCAGGATTACTAGGTGTTGCCCAAGGGGTTTTTGAACTTATTCAGCAATTAAATTTAGAGAACGGCAACATCGAACTGCATATTTTTGGCGACGGCGCTGAGAAAACTCAGATTGTAAATTACCTCAGCCAAAATCCGACGAAAAAGATCTTTTTCCACGGCATGTTAGAGCGTAATGTTCTGCACGAAACTTTAAAAGATTTAGATATTGCTTTGATTCCGCTTAAAACAAGAATCTATGGTTCTGTACCTTCAAAAATATTCGAATACAGCGCTTTAGGTTTCCCTTCTCTTTATTTTGGAGGTGGTGAAGGCGAAAATATTGTCGAAGAAAATAATTTGGGCTGGGTTGTTCCTGTAGAAGATTTTCAGCAATTAAATACCACTTTAATCCAGATTTCAGCATTAGGAAAAGGTAAAATTCAAAAGATGAAAAAGGCTATTTTTCTTCATGCCAAAAGTCACTTTAATCTGGACCAGCAAATGAAAGAACTGATTGAAAATAATGCTTTTTAAGCAAATTCCATAAAATGAATACGGGCAAATATTCGATAAATATTTGCCCGTTTTTTTATTTTATATAATTCGAAAAATCTTTGTGTTCTTCTTTTAATAATTCTTCTTTAGAAAGAGATCTGAAATAATCATAAGTAATTTTCATTCCTTCAGATCGGCTTACTTTTGCTTCCCAGCCTAATAACTGTTTTGCTTTTGTGATGTCTGGCTGACGTTGTAAAGGATCGTTTATGGGTAACGGATGATAGACTACCTTTTGGTTCGTTCCTGTTAGTTTAATGATCTCTTCTGCAAAATCTTTAATGGTGATTTCGTCCGGATTTCCAATATTTACGGGATACACATAATCTGAATGCAATAACCTGAAAATACCTTCGACCTGATCATCTACATAACAGAAAGAACGTGTTTGCATTCCGTCTCCAAAAATGGTTAGATCTTCTCCGCGTAAAGCCTGACCAATAAAAGCAGGAATTACACGTCCGTCATTTAAGCGCATTCTTGGACCGTATGTATTAAAAATACGAACAATTCTGGTTTCTACACCATGAAAAGTATGATAGGCCATTGTAATAGATTCCTGAAAACGTTTTGCTTCGTCGTAAACGCCACGTGGTCCAATTGTATTTACGTTTCCGTAATATTCTTCGGTTTGTGGATGAACCAACGGATCTCCATATACTTCAGAAGTTGAAGCAATCAGAATTCTGGCTTTTTTTACTCTTGCTAATCCCAATAAATTATGGGTTCCAAGAGACCCAACTTTTAAAGTCTGAATTGGAATTTTCAAATAATCAATCGGACTTGCAGGAGAAGCAAAATGCAAAATATAATCTAAATCACCAGGAACATGTACAAATTTGGTAATGTCATGGTGGTAAAACTCAAAATGTTCTAACTTGAATAAATGTTCTATATTTTTAAGATCTCCCGTAATCAAATTATCCATCCCGATAACATAATAACCCTCTTTGATAAAACGATCACATAAATGTGACCCTAAAAATCCTGCAGCCCCGGTAATAAGTATTCTTTTCATTTTATTTATTTATACATCGCAAATGTAACTGATTTGAAAATTAATTTCGAACCTTATATCTCTTGCACATTATAGGGCTATTTTACTACAAGCCTTTTTATTCCCTTGATCCACTGTGTTAAACTCAGGTATTGTTTTATTTTACATTGAAAATTTGTTCTAAAATTTTGATCGTAATCAAATACGTTGGTTTTACACCTGTTGTTCCTAATCCGCCTGAAGCTAATGTACTTCCTGTTTCTAATGGATTATCTGAGGCATAATAGGCATAACGAACTTTGATATCGTGCGGAACACTTTTTCTGATTTTTGAGGCTGACTGAATGGCTTTTTGGTAATAAGACCCTTCCATTTCCAGACCAATTACACCCCAGGTCGATTCATGAAAAAACTTTAATAAATCTCTGTTTTGTAATGATGTTCCTAAAACGGTTACCATCGCTCCTTCAAAAACCGCAATGTCGTTTCCTTCAAACATGGCGCCTGTTAATTCATTTTCAAAGAAATAATTATCAGCTGTTCCCTCATTTATATGTGCTGTTGGGATCATGATATCTCCTTTTCCACCTTCCAGAATTCCGGCTTTTCCCATTATCGAAACTGATTTTACATTCAGTAACGTTTCTTTTTTATAGGGTTTTAAAAGTTCATCGATCGTTTCATAAGCCTGCTCACCAAAAGCATAATCCATTACAATAATAACAGGTGCAGCTTCTTTGTCAAGAACCGCCTTTGGAAATCCGGTTTTTGCCCAGTCAATTTTAGCTGTATCAAAAATCTGAACATCAATATTTGTTCCTGAGGTATCCGGTAATGAAATCATTCCGTTTTTTAAGGCTAATTCTTCAACATGGCTTCTAATTTCTTTTGCACCGGACTTACTTAATTCTTCGTAAATATAAAAATCTGATTTTTCTTTGAATTTTGTTTTCAACAATGGTGTTGCAAAAATCGAATTCATCACACTATGCATGTTAGCGCTTATAACGTGAATTGGACGTTTTAAAAGGTTATTTGTTTTTAAAACTTCTTTAATATTTGTTGCCCAGATTTCACCGTGAATATGGTGTCCTAAACGTTCTCTTAAAACAGGACTAAAAGTTATAGTACGTTTATTATTGTCAACCACTTCTTCTATCGCCAATTTTCCTAACCAGTAAATTACATGTAGGAAACGGTCCGGAGCTTCTTCAGATCCAAATGCTTCATAAATATCCAGGACCTCTTCAAAAGTTCTTCCTAATATATTGGCAACGTGCGAAATTGCTTTTTCTTTCTCAATTAATGGCAATTTTTTGGTCTGCATTACAGCTTGCTCCAGTTTCATCCAATCGCGTGAAACTTCGCCGCCATCGTCTAATAAAACCCTGTTTTTAATTTTATGAGATTCAATGAAAATAAAAGTCAGATGCGTCAGGATATCATAAATATCTGAACGCCCGCGGGTAATTTCGACATTCATTTGTTCCTCATCGATTCTATAACAATTTCGTCTTCTTTTGGGAGGAACAATGGCCTCAAAATGCGATTTAGAATATCCTTCGTCCGAAGTTAAGTTGATGAATCGACATTGTTCAATTCCTATTGGCAAACGCTCTATAACGTACAAAAGCCCGTTAAGTTCTACTTTTTCTTCGCCTATATTTCCATAAATTTCCGGACGTAATGCTAATAAGGATTCGCGCAATCCATCGCCCGAAACTCCCATTGGTTTGTAAAAACCACGGTTGAATAAATGGCGCATTGTAATGTACATCCTTTCTATTGCCGCAGATGATTCCTGCGCTCTTGATCTTGATATATGTTTGGTTTCTTTCATGCTTTTTTATTTTAAAATCTTCTGTTTGAGAAGATGTAATAGGTGTTTTGTTAAACGAAATTAGGAATTAAAAATTAAAACTATTTAAAGCTTTTTAAAACCTTGCGTTATTTTATTTATAATCTTCAAAATTAACTTCTACTTTTTGAAAGTTTTCATTTTCTGATAATAACAAATTTATTCTAGTGATACATTCCTGATTATTATCTGACATTATAAAGGCTAAATCCCAAATTTCTTTTGAAATGGAGAATGAACCGAGATCGGAGCTGACTTCCATAAAAATTTCATCATTCATCCAAAGGTCATTTATTTTATCAACTTTTGGATTTATTTCTGTTACTGAATCTAATAGATCCGTAAGAAAACATTCATCTTCTACTCCGCTAAATATTTCAATTAACAGCTTTTGAGATTTATATCCTGGTCTTAAATGATACTTATATTTCATTAAAACCTTTGTCTATTTCAGATTATCTGCAATATCTCTATTATTTGATAATCTTGGAATTTTATTCTGTCCGCCTAATTTTCCCTGTGATTTCATATATTCCTGAAATCCGTTTTTAGAAACTTTGGTAACCACCACTTTTCTTAAAACATTTCCTGTAATCAAATCATCGTAATAAATGTTTTGTTTGCGCATGGCATCATCAAGTGCTTCTGCAAAAGCTTCGCTGTTTTCAGGTTCGTTTTCAAATTCAACCAGCCATTCATGATACGGCAATCCGCTTGGCGGGTTGATTTGTGGCGCCACCGTAAATTCGTTAATCACAATGTTAGTTCCTGTTGTGGCTTCTTTCATGGCACTTTCAACTTCCTTTGCAATAACGTGTTCTCCAAAAGCAGAAATATAATGTTTGATTCGGCCTGAAACTATAACACGGTGTGGAAATAATGTAGTAAACTGAACCGTATCCCCAATATTATAGCGCCAAAGTCCGGCATTTGTAGAAACAATTAAAGCATAATTAACCCCTATTTCTACTTCTCCCACGGTATAACTTTTTGGGTTTTCTGTAAAAAATTCGTCTGCCTTAATAAACTCATAGAAAATTCCCGAATTCAATAACAAAAGCATTCCTTTTGCTTTCTGAGAATCCTGATAAGCAAAAAATCCTTCAGAAGCCGGAAACAATTCTATACTGTCTACTTTTCGGCCAATCATGTTTTCGAACTTGGCACGATAAGGTTCATAATTTACGCCTCCGTAAATAAACAAATTGAAATTTTTGAATAATTCCCCTATTTTCTTTCCGCCACTTTTTTCCTGTAAACGCTCAAAATACATTTGAACCCAGGACGGAATTCCGGAAATAATGGTCATATCCTGTTCAATGGTTTCCTCTACAATGGCGTTTACTTTGGTGTCCCAATCTTCTATACAATTGGTTTCCCAGGAAGGCATCCTGTTCTTTTGAAGATATTTAGGTACAAAATGTGCTCCGATTCCGGATAATCTTCCAAATTTGATTCCGTATTTTTCAATTAAAATCGGGCTTCCCTGCAGGAAAATCATTTTTCCATCTACAAAATCAGCATTTCCGGTTTCGTATATATAATGAAGAATTGCATTTCGGGAGGCTTCAATATGATAGGGCATTGATTCTTTAGTAAGCGGAATGTATTTTGCCCCGGAAGTTGTTCCTGAAGTTTTGGCAAAATAGAGCGGTTTCCCTTTCCAGAGAATGTTTTTTTCGCCCATTCGAACTTTGTCGATATAAGGTTTTAAATCTTCGTAATCCCGAATCGGGACACGTTTCCTGAAGTCATGAATTGTTTTTATCTTATCAAAATGATGATCGATACCAAACTGGGTTTCTTTGGCACTATTGATCAAACTCCTGAATATTGCTTGTTGTGTTTCAACCGGTTTATTGGCCCAAGACAGTGTTTTATAATATATTTTGCTGGCAAATAATTTTGCTGCTACTGATTTAATAGACATTTGCTGTGGTATTATTTCTTGTCACTTTTGTTCTTACTTTGCTTTTTTTCGCCAGACTCCTTCTCCATTTTTGACACCTCATCTCTTAGTTTTATTTCTTCTTCTGACGCTTTCATATTTACTTCTGAATGCTCTTCTGTTTCTGCTAAAATAGAATCTTTATTGAATTTTGCATATTCCAGTTCGCCTCTTAGGACTTTCTGAATTCCTTTTATATATGCTTCGTTTTTCTTTAAAGCGGTTTCTAATGAATCTGATTTTATAGCTAATTCGGTCGCATTCTTTTTTAATTGCGACGAAGAATACCCCGGAATAAATTCCCTTAATGGTGTAAAAGCGATAATAAAAGTAGTGATCAGAATCAAAAAAATACCTCCTAATGTGAACGTTACAAAAACATTCATTAGGTTCAGTTTAAATGAAAAAATTTCTTCAAAAGTGTCTTCATTCAAAATTACCAATCGGTTTTTGATGAATAATTTTTTTCTGAAATTGAATTTTTTCTTAGCCATTCTGGTTATTTATACGAGCAAATATAATAATTAATAGTCTTGTTAATGCGTCACAAAAATGAACGAATACAGTTATTTCAGGATTTTATAAAATATTTAACGCTATCAGAAATAAATATTTTAATCCAAATACTCTTGTTCTTCGTATATTCTATATACATTTGCGGTATAATTTAGAAATCAATTTGCTTCGGCATTAAATATACAAACCATGGGAAGATTAGGTCTTACAGAAATCCTCGTAATAGTAGGTATCGTGATATTACTTTTTGGAGGTAAAAAAATTCCGGAATTAATGAAAGGTTTAGGAAGCGGAATTAAGGAATTTAAGAACGCTGCTAAAGACGATCAAACCCCTCCTGCACCTTCTGTTAAAAAAGAAGAGGAAGAAATTAAATAAGTATTTATATCCTTATTATAAACCCCAAATTACAAATGTAGTTTGGGGTTTTCTTTTTTATCTAAAAATGTTTTTATCATTCCTAAAGTACAACTGTAGTTTAGGATTTTTTTATGCCATTTTAAAAAAAACAGATTTTTAAATTGTTTTCTTTTTGTATATTTTTTCTTAAAAAAAACAACAAACAACGTAACATTGTAAACATTATTGTACAATTTAACAAATATTTATGCTTTTTTTAAAAGATGTTAATTTTTTAACTACTTTTACTTTAACATTTCTTTAAAAGCATTGATTATGAGCGATTTAAAACGTAGGAATTTTATTAAAAATATTGGGTTTCTAGGCGTAACAACTCTCTTTTGCAGTTCTCTTTTAGCACAAAATTCTCTTCTGGATTTTTCGCATTCGCATAATGGGGAAGAAGAAAATATCCTGTCTAATTTTTCAAAATCAACTTTTTCAGATTCTTTACTATTAGATCCATCGCTGTTAGATTGTTATAATAAATCAATTGTAAGTTGGGAAAAAAACGGATACCAGCCTTCAGGAAATTTTTGTTATAGTTCTAAAGATAATAATCTGAAAATGTTTCCGATGCACCTTCATATAGATAGCATGGGAAAATTAGATGATGTTTTGTTATGTTTTGGAAAAAACTCAAATGGCGAATGGCAATTTTTAAAATCATTATCAGGATTTGATTTGGAAGCCATAACAGTAGCGCTGAACGAATTGAGAATTCATAATACTAGTACCGATCTATCTCATTATTTATTTCCTGCTCCTGTACAACAATTGGAACCTTATGGATTCACTACTAAAAAGGGAAGTGTCTTTTTAAAAACAACACTATCTCAAAATACCTCAATATTAATTATTGTCAAGGAAGGAAATACTATAGTTTATAAGAAAGAAATACTTTCTAAGCATCGCTTAATTGCTAATTCTGTTTTAGTTTAACATACCTATTTAAAGAATAAACCAATAAAATAGTCTCATCATGGCAGAACCTTTTTTATCTGAAACACGAATCATGTCGTTTAACTTTGCACCTAAAGGATGGGCAATGTGCAATGGACAACTTTTACCTATCAATCAGAACCAAGCTTTGTTTTCATTGTTAGGCACTACTTTTGGCGGCGATGGAAGAGTAAATTTTGCACTGCCGGATTTACGAGGAAGAATCCCTATTCATTTTGGAAATGGTCATACATTAGGAGAAAAATCCGGGGAAAAATCTCACACAATATCTGTTAATGAATTGCCCACACATAAACACTTTCTTAAAAGCACAACGCAAGCCGTTGGTACAAACATTCCAACTGCAGGAGTCGTATTGGCAGAAACTGCCCCAAACCAGGTTTATAATGGCTCCGGTCAAAACTTAGTGGCTATGAATCCTGCATCTGTTAGCACTATTGGTGGAAGTCAGGCTCATTTAAATATGCAACCCTATTTAGTCCTGAATTTTTGCATTGCACTACAAGGAGTTTTTCCTACTCAAAATTAATTTATAACGCTAAAAAGTTAAAACATGGCGCAACCTTACGTTGGTGAAATTAGAATGTTTGCAGGAAATTTTGCTCCTGCGGGATGGATGTTTTGTGAAGGTCAGCTACTCCCTATTTCAGAAAATGAAACATTATTTCAATTAATTGGAACCACTTATGGTGGTGACGGCGAAAGTACTTTTTCATTACCTGATTTGCGTGGTCGTGTACCCATTCATAATGGTACTGCTATCTACGATGGTAGTAATTATACTATAGCAGAAACAGGTGGTGTTGAAGAAGTAACTCTTACTATAAATCAAATACCTTCGCATTCACATTCTTTACTGGCAACAACAGATTTGGCAAGTAGTGCAAATCCTTCTGAAGCTTACCTGAGCACTACTCCTACAGGAAGTAAAATATATTCTACAGCAACTCCCACAATAGCATTAAATAATGGTGTAATCACTCCGGATGGAGGCAGTCAGCCGCACACTAACTTTCAACCTTATTTGTGTGTGGATTTTATTATTTCACTATTTGGAATATTTCCAACTCAAACATAACTACTATATCGTTCATTACTTTATAAACGAAAAAAATAAAACATCATGGATCCATTTGTAGCCGAAATACGCATATTCCCATTTAACTTTCCTCCTAGAGGCTGGGCATTTTGTAATGGGCAAATTTTGCCTATTTCTCAAAACACAGCTCTTTTTTCATTATTGGGCACAACGTATGGTGGTGACGGTAAATCAAATTTTGCTCTGCCGGATTTACAAGGCAAAACACCTATGCATCCTGGTCAGGGTCCGGGACTATCATTGCATGATTTAGGGGAATCTTCAGGAACAGAAACCGTTACTTTACTCGATTCAGAAATTCCGTCTCATAATCATACTGTAATGGTGGCTAGTTTGAATTCTCAATCGACAAATCCGTCAAATACCAGTTTAGGGCGCGGTAATCCTGTAAAAGTATACCTTAACAGTAGCCCCACAACAAATATGGGAGTCAATGCAATTGCAACAACAGGCGGTAATATGCCTCATAATAATATGATGCCCTATCTAACAATGAATTTTTGTATCGCACTTCAAGGAGTTTTTCCTCCAAGAGGTTAATTATTTATTTTATTGGATTTAGAAATAAAAGGTATTCGTCTTCGTGACATACAAGATAGCGATTTAACTGTTTTATGTAAAATATACGGCAGCACCAGAACAGAAGAATTAGAAAAAGGAACCAATTGGAACGATGAACAAAAAAATATTTTTATTGAGCATCAGTTTTTGGCCCAACATGAATATTATCAAAAAAATTATATCGGTGCCAAATTTTATATAATTGAAAAAGAGAATGTTATAATTGGAAGATTGTATATTGATTTCTTTTTTGAAAAAAAAGGAGTACGAATCATAGACATTACTTTATTACCGGATTGGCGAGATAAAAATATTGGAAGTTCAATTTTGAAAGAAATTTTAGAAAAGGCTGCAAAAGAGAACCTCAAAGTAACAATTCATGTAGAAAGTTTTAATCCTGCCATGAATTTATATAAAAAATTAGGCTTTACAAAAATTAGCGAAACTAATGGTATATATCATTTAATGGAATGGAGCCCTAATTGAACCTGATAAAATAACAAAACATAGTGTATGGATATAGCTTTACTTACTTTAGATGATTTTAACGCATTCTTAAACAAAGTCTTTACGATTAAGATTTCTGATGAAATTCAGCTTAATGCAGAATTAATCGAACTTACTAAGCTGAATAACTATTCTCCCTTAGAAAGAAATCCTTTTTCAATAACTTTCCGTACAGAACAAAAAAACGAATATTACGAGCAAGGTATTTTTACCATTATACATCCTCAAAAAGGCAATTTAGAACTGTTTCTTTCTCCACTAGGTTTTGATAATGTCGGGATGAAGTATGAAGCCATATTTTCTTAATTGTGTTAACTCATTAAAGTAAAAAAAATGAAAAAAAATAAACTCTTAATTGTTATAATACTACTGGGATTCCTATCATTCGGAATGTCATATAGTAGTCTTATCAAGGAAAATTTTGTTGCTCCATTAGTGAAAAAACTGGCAGAACCAGAAAAAAAATCCGGCAATGAAATATCTTCTGATAAAGTAACTGAAAATAAAAACAACTCCTTTCCGGCTAAAGAAAAATCAATTGAGAACACTACTGCAGTAGCAGCAACTATTGGTCTTACAAATGCGGTTGCTGTAAATGGCGGAGGAAATGCTCTACCGGGATCCCAGCTTGATTTTACTCTTACTCTGAGTAATACAGGGATTGATGATGCTACAGGAACGACTTTTCAGGATATTTTAGACTCAAATTTAACATTAGTACCGGGCTCTCTTAAAGCAACTCCTATTGCTGTAAATGATTCCTATAATTGTATAGGAAATGTTGGAATTACTTTAAATGTGGCTCAGGGTATTTTAGCAAATGATGTTAGTCCTGACGGGACTACATTAACCGCAGTAGTATTAGCAAATGCAACTCACGGAACTGTATCCTTATCGACAAATGGCTCCTTTACATATAATCCTAATCCGGGTTATTTTGGTACTGATAGTTTTACTTATACGCTAACAAGCGGGAGTGGAAAAACAAGTACGGGAATTGCAAATATTACAGTATCAGCACCCATATTTTTTGTTAATAGCGCTGCAGCCACAAACGGAAACGGTACTTTGGCATCACCATTTAAAACAGTTGATAATGTTACCGGTGCCGGCTCAAATCCAATTTTTATTTATACCGGTACAGGAAGCAGCGGTACTAATTTAACTTTATCGGCAAATCAAAAATTGATTGGTCAGGGAGCTACAGCCAGCCTGATATCCATATTAAATATTACAGTACCAACATACAGTAATGTTTTACCTTCTACTGGTGGTACTAATCCAACTTTTTCTGTTTTAAATATTAACAGCAACAATGATATTGAAGGTATTAATCTTTCCGGTACAAATGCAACTATTGCAGGATCAAATGTTGGGGCTTTAAAGGTAAGGGACGTCTCTATAAGTGGTGGAACTGCTGTTGCAGTAAACATTGCTTCCGGTGGTATATTAGATTGTATCTTTAAAAGTATTTCTGCAAACGGAGCTCCTAAAGGAATATCTGTAAATAGTTCCCTTGGTAGTTTTCAGGTTACCGGAACAGGTACAACAGCAGGGTCGGGCGGTACAATTCAAAACATAACGAATAGAGGTGCAGAATTTATTTCCTGTACTAACATTTCCCTAAAAAACATAAATTTTACCAATTCAACAACCTCAGCAGGAGTTTGTTCTTCCCCTGCAGTTGATAATTCTTCATGTAATGGTGCCATACATCTAAAAACGGTTACGGGCGTGACATTAGATAATATTTCAATAACCGGTACTAACAATGCTGTAGGTATTAATATTAATAATGTAAACAATTTTACATTAAGCAATAGTACTTTGACAAATTGTGGCAGCAATACTACAGGTTCTGATGTTGGTGGTATATATGCTTTAAATTTGGGAGGTACAAGTTCTATAACCAATACAAATATTAATGATTCCTGGGGTCGTGGTTTTTATGCCTATAATGGTATATTGTCTCAAAATCCAACACTAAACATGACCATAACCGGTTGTCAATTTAAAAATTCATTTAATAAAGCAAATGGTGGCAGTAATTTTATTTTTCAGGGCTACGGAAGTTCCTCTACTACCTTAACTTTAAAGGGAAATGATTTTTCTAACGCTAAAGAATATGGGTTACAACTAAATTTTGGCGGTACATCTATAAATACAATACAAGTTGGAGGAAACATCCTCACTGAAGGAAATACCATAAATGCTGCTGCTGTAAGCCCTGGTAGTAATGGGTTCTCCTTACAGGCTATTTCAGCAGCAACAGTGAATTATAATGTAATAAACAATACTATTAAATCAAGTTTCAACGCCGCTTTTACCTGTAATATTGGAAACCAGGGAACCGGAACAATGAAAGGAAGGATAAATTCTAATATTATTGATGGAGCAGGAATTGGTTCTTCCTGTAATGGTATATCTGTTGCCGCTTATGAAAAAACAAAACATATTACAGAAATAAAAAATAATACGATTACCAATGTTAGTACCTACGGTATTGTTTCTGAGTCTAATGATAATAATATTGCGAATGGTAATGCCCGAATGGATGCTACGATCCAAAACAATACAATTAATTTAGTGACTAATGGATATGCACATCTTGCCGTAATTTCTGTTGGTAATTTTCCCACAAGTACTTTAATAAGTGCTGCTAACATTAGTAGTAACACGACAAATAGTCCGGTAACAGGTCTCGGAGCAGCTACTTTTGATGTTTTAGCACAAGGGACAAACAGCCAGGTTATTTTACAAGGTCCAACTTCAACATATGTAAATGGATCCGGTGATAGAACTGCAGCACTTACTACCTATTGGAATGGTAATAATACGGCAGGATCAAGAACAGCTATAGACGAGCAAGGAGGAGGTACAATAGTTTCAGGAACTGTTTTGACTCCTGACAATGCATTAGCTTCAAAAATGGCAACACCTAAAAATAGTGAAGAAACTCCATTAATAACAGAAGCAGCACCAAACAGTAATAATCTTACGAATAAACCTGCTGTTGAAAATAGTACTGCAAAAAAAGCATCCGGAGAAACCATTTCGGCTGGGCCGTTTACTTTACCAGCAGGGAAAAGCACAGTAATAACTTTTAGTGCAACAATTAATGCAGCTGTTGCATTACCTGCTAATACTTGTGCTGTAACCAATCAGGCATCAGTAAGTGGTTCTAATTTTACAACCGTTAACTCTAATATTACCACAACATCGATAAAACCTGCAAATGCTACAGTTACTACTGATACACAGAATATTTCTTGTTTAGGCAGTACAACTGTAACTCTAAATGCAACTTGCCCATTAGCGACAACAGCTACCTGGTATACTTCGTTAACTGGAGGTACTAGTTTTGCAACAGGATCATCCGTAACTGCAACACCTACAGTTAATAATACTACGTATTGTGTGGCTTGTGAAACAGCATATTGTGCAAGTGACAGATTACTGGTAAAAACAGTTACGGGTACTCCATCAACTTCATCTACTCAAACGGAGTCAGTGTGTGGAACTTATACATGGCCTGAAGATGGAAATACTTACACTACTTCAGGAACATACACTCATACGGTAGGATGTGATACTAAAACTTTAAATTTAACGATAACGCCATCAACTTCGTCTACTCAAAATGTATCGGTTTGTAATACTTATACCTGGGCTGAAGATGGAAACACTTACACGACTTCAGGAACGTATACCCATACTGTAGGTTGTGATACCAAAACTTTAAATTTAACGATAACGCCATCAACTTCGTCTACTCAAAATGTATCGGTTTGTGACACTTATACCTGGACTGAAGATGGAAACACTTACACGACTTCAGGAACGTATACCCATACTGTAGGATGTGATACCAAAACTTTAAATCTTACCATAAATAATTCATCAACAATTGACAATACTGTAAGCTTAAATTCCGGTTTATTGACATCAAACCATCTGGGTGCTACTTATCAATGGTATAAATGTCCAAATACATTACTGACCAACGAAATAAATCAATCTTATACCCCTTTGACTGTAGGTGATTATAAAGTAGAAATTACTGTTGGTAATTGTACTGTAACTTCTAATTGTATCACTGTTAGTAGTCTGGCTGTAGAGCAATTTAATCAAAATGAATTTAAAATTTATCCTAATCCAAGCAAAGGAACAATAAATATCGTTACTTCATATGAAGGAAATTATGTTATTATTGACCAATCCGGGAAACAGATAAAATCAGTAAACCTTGATGAAAATGTAGTCAATACTATACATCTGGAAAATGTCTCTGATGGAATTTATATTATCAAAAGCATAAGCGACAGTAAAATAAAAGCCCAGAAATTTTTCATAAAAAAATAAGGTTTTTGTAAATATATTTTTTTACAATAAACATTTCAAAATCCAAATTACAATTGATAATTGTAATTTGGATTTTTTTTATATCTAAAAAATCTTACTTTTAGAGTCCCTAAATCAAATAACAATAATTATGAAAAACCTACTTCTGATTACTGTTGCTTTTTTGTGCCTCAAAAGTTATGCACAAAAGCAACCCTTTCCCGCCAATGTGGCATTTACAAATGGTTTAATGGCTTCAAACAAAAATAGCCTTGATGCCCAAAATAATTACAATATCTGGAAAACCAATTTTGTTGAAGCCTGTTCTAATGGCCGATACCGAATAAAATTTGACAATCCTTCTGAAACAGTTTCTGAAGGAATTGGTTACGGAATGCTACTTGCCGTTTATAGTGCTGATAAAACGCTGTTCGATGGTCTTTGGTTATACTACAAAGGCAATGTAAATTCTAATGGCGTTATGAACTGGAAAATCAATGGCTGTTCCGGAGTTAATGGTCCAAATGGTGCAACCGATGCTGAACTTGACGCTGCTTTTGCTCTTATTGTAGCCGATTATCAATGGACAAGCGCCGGAACCATCAATTATAAAAATGACGCCAAAACTCTAATTGCTGCTATAAAAACTCATGAAATAGAAGCCAGTACTTTTGTACTAAAACCGGGAGATCAATTTGGCGGAAGTGATATTACCAACCCTTCTTATTTTTCTCCGGCGTATTACAGGGCTTTTGGAACTTTTACTAATGATACTTCATTTTGGAATTCGGTTGCTGCAAAATCATATACAGTAATCAATAATAACTTAACAGTAAACAATGCTGTTGGCGGATTAGTTTCTGACTGGTGCGAAGCTTCTGGCGCTTATTCATCTCAAGCCGGTGGTTATAATAATGGTGGAAAAACATATACTTACGATGCTGCAAGAACGCCATGGCGTATTGCCGTTGACTATGTATGGTACGGAAGTGCAGATGCAAAAACATATTCAAAAAAATCATCAGATTTTGTTCGTGTAACGCTGGGAGGATCATCAAATATTAAAGATGGTTATAATCAAAATGGTTCTTTAATCGGACAATGGCACAATGCTACTTTTGTTGGAGCTTTTGCCTGTGCTGCGATGGCGGGCGAAAATCAGACGCATTTAGATGCTTCTTATACCGATTTAAAAAATTTAAACGAACCCAACAGTTATTTCAATCATACTTTAAAAACATTGTATTCGTTTTTATTAACGGGTAATTTCTACCTCCCCCCAACCGCCACTTTATCTACTGGCGATTTTGATATAGAAAAGTCTACTGTTACTTTATATCCAAACCCTAGTAGTGATAAATTTACTGTCTTTGCTCCCGAAAATTCGGTGATTTTGGTGATTTCTCCACAAGGAAAAATAATTTCGGAACAAAGATCAACTACTGAAAACACAGAGATTAATCTAGCTAATTATTCCTCTGGTTTGTATTTGATAAAAATTACAAATGAGAATAAAAGTGTTACGAAAAAAGTGATTTTAAAATAATTTACAAATAGAATAGAAAATCCCAAATTACGATTGTAGTTTGGGATTTTTTGTTTGAAATTAAAATGAAAAATTACTGCATTTTTATATTTTTAAGATTAAAAATAAAATATTTTATATTTGATAAAAATTACCCTATGAAAAAAAATTACTCTTTTTACTTTTAATCATTCAGCCTTTATTATTATTCCCTCAAAATTCTGCAGATATTGAAAAATCTTTTGGATCTTATCCTGGCTTTTCTGATTCTGTATAGGCCGTTGTAATACAACCTGATGGCAAAATAATAATTGGAGGTAATTTTACATCCTATCAAGGTAACGTACAAAGAAATTTGATTCGATTGAATAGCGATGGAAGTAAAGACAAATCTTTTGAAATCAAAAGTAGATTTAATGGTGAAATCAGAACTATCGTTCTTCAACCAGATGGAAAAATAATAGCCGGAGGTTCATTTTATATATTTCAAGGATATGGATCTCCCCGTGTAATACGATTAAATACTGATGGAAGTGACGACCATAGCTTCGATATTGGATCAGGAGGTTTATTAGTTGGATTTAATGATGCCGTTTCATCTATCATTCTCCAACCCAATGGGCAAATAGTAGTAGGAGGTAATTTTACTAAATTTCAGAATATTGAACAATCCTTTTTAATTAGATTAAATTCTAATGGAACAAAAGATTCTACATTTGACATTCAACCAGGATTTAATAATAATATTACAGCTATTTATCAACAGTCTGATAATAAAATATTAGTAGGTGGTTTTTTTAATAATTACAAAGCTACTCCTTCTTCTTTTTTAATTCGTATAAAAGGAACCGAAACAAATTTATCTAACGAAGATTTTAGCACAGAAAAAAGTATGTTTTCGATATGGCCAAATCCAGCAAAAAATACATTAAACATACACTCTTTAAATGAAAATAATTACTCCGTAAAAATTTATGATTTGTCTGGAAAACTAATTTATTCTAAAGAAAATCTAAGCAACTCTATAGATGTAAGTTCATTTACTTCTGGTATGTACTTAATTAAAATAAAAGCCGAAAATGGAGAAACCTCCCAAAAATTTATAAAAATTTAATTCTTCAAATTGATAAAACTAAAAACTCCCAAATTCCAATTGGAATTTGGGAGTTTTTAGTTTTAAAATTCCTGGACAATTGGAATTTAGAATATTGGCATTTTTCTAAAGTACCATCGTCAGCTGAATCCTTTTTCTATCTTCATCAACCTCAGTAACCTTAACATCAACATGTTGGTGAAGCTTAACCACTTCATTCACGTCACTTACAAAACCGGCTTTTAACTGCGAAATGTGAACCAATCCGCTTTCTTTGATTCCGATATCGACAAAACAGCCAAAATTGGTAATGTTATTCACAATCCCTGGCAAAATCATTCCGGTTCTCAAATCTTTAATAGATTTTACGTTGGCATCAAATTCAAAAACCTTAGCTGACTTTCTAGGGTCTAATCCGGGCTTTTCAAGCTCTTTTATGATATCTTTTAGGGTTAGTAAACCTATTTCAGGTGTAATGTAGTTTTCGGCCTTAATTAAGGCTGTTTTCTCTTTGTTGGCAATTAGGTCGTTTACTGATAATTTCAAATCTTTCGCCATTTTCTCCACAACCGGATAAGCCTCGGGATGCACTGCCGAATTATCCAGCGGATTTTTAGCATTCGAAATTCTAATAAAAGCAGCTCCTTGCTGATAGGCTTTATCGCCCAGTCGAGGCACTTTTTTTAACTGTTTTCGATCCTCAAACGGACCGTTTTCAGAACGATATTGCACGATGTTTTCGGCAAGCTTCTCTCCTATTCCACTCACATAACTTAATAAATGTTTACTGGCCGTATTGATATTGATTCCAACCGAGTTCACACAACGAATTACGGTATTATCTAATTCTTCTTTTAATTTGGTTTGATCCACATCATGTTGATATTGCCCTACTCCAATTGCTTTTGGATCAATTTTAACCAACTCGGCCAAAGGATCTGAAAGTCTTCGCCCGATAGAAACCGATCCGCGAACCGTAACATCGTAATTCGGGAATTCCTCTCTCGCAATTTTTGAAGCTGAATAAACAGAAGCGCCGGCCTCAGAAACAATAAAAACCTGCAGCGGTTTGTCAAACGCGATTTTTTTGATGAAAAATTCGGTTTCTCTTGAAGCCGTTCCATTACCAATAGAAATAGCATCAATCTGGTACGCATTGACCATCGAACGGATTTTCTTAATCGCCATTGCTTCCTCGTTTTGAGGCGCGTGCGGATAAATCGTTTCGTTGTATAATAAATCGCCTTTTTCGTCCAGGCAAACTACTTTACAACCGCTTCTAAATCCCGGATCAATTGCCAGAATACGTTTTTCGCCCAAAGGCGGTGCTAATAATAACTGACCTAAATTGTTCGCAAAAACCTGAATCGAATTAGCATCCGCTTTGGCTTTAGCTTCCTGCAAAGTTTCATTTCCAATTGCCGGATTCAGTAATCGTTTATAGCTATCTTCAATCGCCAGTTGCAAATGCGCTGTGGTACTATTTTGTTTTTTAATGATGATTTCATCAATAACATCATACGCTTCATCGATATCAACATCTACTTTCATTTTGACAAAACCTTCGTTTTCTGCACGAAGCATCGCTAATAAACGGTGTGAAGGCGCTTTGGTCAACGGTTCTTCCCAATCAAAATACTGACTGAATTTTTGGGCTCCTTCTTCTTCGCTTTTCTTTTTTACCACTTTAGTCCCAATGGTTGCTTTACGCTGAAACAGTCTTCGTAGCTGTTTACGAACATAAATATTCTCGTTAATCCATTCGGCCACAATATCTCTTGCACCTTGCATCGCGGCTTCTTCATTTATAACATTTTCATTTAAATATTGTGTCGAAATAAAATCGATATCAACATCATTTTCAGACATGATAATTTTTGCCAACGGTTCTAAACCAAATTCGCGTGCCACATCTGCCTTTGTTTTTTTCTTTTTTTTGTATGGAAGATAAAAATCTTCTATTTCTTGTAAATCAAAACTTTGCTCAATTTTCTGTTTCAATTCCGGTGTAAGCGATTTTTGTTCTTCGATCGATTTTAAAACGGCTTCTTTACGTTTTACAATTGTTTCATACTCTTTTTGAAGTTTCGCAATTTGCTCAATCTGCACTTCATCAAGATTTCCGGTTGTATCTTTTCGGTAACGGGAAATAAACGGAATTGTGCAATCTTCCTCTAATAATTTTACCGTGTTTTGAATGTTAATCGCTGCTGTCTGAACAGTCTTGGCAATGAATTGAATATTAGTCATACTTTTAATGAAATAATTTCTTGATTACAAAATGAAAGAATCTGCCTCTTAAACCTTGGACAGATTCATCAATCACCCGGCTAAAATAATATCTTTGTTTTTAATTTTAAGCCAATGGAAGTTTTATTACTGTATTTTTTATTTGTAAATATCATCGTTTTTGTTCTGGCCGGATATGATAAATATCAAGCAAAAAAAAATAAACGGCGAATTCCTGAAAATCAACTTTTTTCGATGGCACTTTTAGGTGGTTCCATTGGTTTGTTATTAGCAATGTTATTGTTTAAACATAAAACGAGCAAATCTTCTTTTATTGTGAAGTTCTGTGGCATTTTATTTATTCAAATTATAATCCTCTTTACTATCTATAAAGATAGATAGTAAATATATTTTTTGTTAATAACTCAAAAAATGTCTTTTAAAAAAATTTCAATAGTTTGAAATTCAGTTAATTAAATAAAAAACCGGATGAATCTTAAAATTCGCCCGGTGTGTTTATTTTTTGGTGCGCAGCACCCGATTTTTTTGACGTTTTATTGACAAGCAATTTTATTTACCCTGTTTTGGTGTCTTCCTCCTTCAAATGCAGTTGTTAAAAATGTTTCAACAATTTCTACTGCCTGTGGGATCGATGTAAAACGTGCCGGGATACTCACAATATTTGCATCGTTATGTAAACGTGTTAAATAGGCAATTTCTTTAGTCCAGCATAAACCAGCTCTTACTTTAGGGTGTTTATTAACAGTCATGGCAATTCCGTTTCCGCTTCCGCAGATCACGATACCAAAATCAGCTTTACCTTCAGACACATCATTGGCAACCGGGTGACCATAATCAGGATAATCAACAGAATCTTCAGAATCTGTACCATAATTGGTTACTTCATATCCTTTTGCTTTTAGCATTGCCACAATTGCTTTTTTATAATCTGGTCCTGCGTGGTCGTTTCCTATCGAAATTTTCATTGTAAGTACTATTAAGTTGTGTATTGCAAATTTACTTAAAGAATTTCGAAGTAATTCTATTTGAAAAGAAAAGTTCACCAAGAATTTCACTAAGTAGCAGTAATATTTTTTCCTTTGCAATCATTAAGATGGTTTTTCAACAGTTAAATAGAAGGTATTGATTTACTGAAAATCGTATCGAAAAAAACTTATTTTACAACTGTCTCTATTTCAAAATCTTAACACTTATTAACATTATTAATAAGTATATAAGTATCTCATAATCAATAAGAAATAAACATATATTTTGTTAATTTTTTATAATGTTAATAGCAAAACCTAATTACTTGATATTCAGTTAACTTTAAGTTAACATTATTTGTTAATAAGTTGAGATAGAAAATTAGAAGTTTTTTTTGGTTGTGTCGAAAAAAAACCTAATCCAAAACCGGAATGAAATAACCTAATAAAGTTTCATGAATTTTTGGAAAAGTTATCAATATCAAAAATGCCATTTTCAACAAATATCAACAAGTGAACTTATCTACAAAATGAATCTGTTTTGGGTTGTTAACCATTGTTAATTAAAATACAAAAAGTCTTATAAATTAGACTTTTAACAAAATATAAGTATGTTGATAACTCACGATAACTAAGAGAAACTTCATTTCAATACATTTAAAAATAAATTTATAGCACATATTAACAAGCTATAATAACAACCAAAAATTAATTTAATTTAAATTTTTCTTTTTGTTGTATTTAATATATGTTGACAACTTTGAAAGTTTAAAAGAAAAATAATTTTTTGAAATTGAAAAAACAGATGAGTTTAAACAATTTTAAGTGGGTTATTAAGATTGTCCAGAATTTGCTGAACTTCATCGAAATCGTTTGGATGAACTTTGAGTTTGATTCCACCCAGTGCTGTCGTGTACATTGGCACGACAGATAAGGTCATTTCGTTCTCAAAGTAATACGGAATCTGTTCTTGCTCTAGTAAGTGCTTTAGAACGACTGTTTCGTGCTGATAATTGAATATTGCAATGGTTTTAAAGCTTTCCATAAAGGGTCTTTTTGTAAATATACGAATTACAAACGACCTTTGGAAATCAATAAATAGCTCTCTTTGAAAGTTATATTTTTAATAATTTATTTGTTAAAATCTATAATCTGATATCTTATTCGTAATTTTAACTTTTTAAGAAAAGATATATGAATAAGAAAATTAGAAAACCGATAAAAAATGAGAAAGATTTCTCAAGTAAAATAATAAAAATTTTATCGCAAAGTCCTAATAAAGCATTTAATTACAAACAGATAGGAGCAAAGCTCGAACTTGATGATACAAAAAGCAGAAACCAGATTATAAAAGATTTAAAAATTCTGGCTGCTTCAAAGAAAATTATAGAATCTGAACCTGGCAAATATTTAGTAAAAGCAGAAAGTCAGGATTATTACGAAGGAACGATTGATATGACCAGCAGAAAAACGGCGTATTTTATTTGTCCTGATTTCAGCGAAGATGTTTTTATCCCGACTAACAATTTGAATCGTGCCTTAGACAAAGACAAAGTAAAAGTTTATGTTTATAACCGAAGAAAAGGGAAAAGACCTGAAGGTGAAGTAATTGAAGTTGTAGAAAGAAATAAAACAGAGTTCGTAGGAGTAATAGACATTCAGGCCAATTTTGCTTTTGTATCTACCGCCAATCCTAAAATGTATACGGATATTTTTATTCCAAAAGATAAAATAGGAGAAGCAGAAAACGGTGATGTTGTTTTAGTTACGATTGAAGACTGGCCAAAAAGAGCTGATAGTCCGTTTGGATCTGTGATCAGAGTTCTAGGAAAACCGGGAGAACACAATACCGAGATTCATGCTATTTTGGCTGAATATGGTTTACCATCAGATTTTCCGGTAGAAGTAGAGGTGTTTGCACAAAAGATTGATACCTCAATTCAGGAATCTGAGATTGCAAAACGTCGTGATATGCGTGATACCCTTACGTTTACGATAGATCCAAAAGATGCAAAAGATTTCGATGATGCTTTGTCTTTCAAAAAGTTAGAGAACGGAAATTACGAAATTGGTATTCATATTGCCGATGTTTCGTATTATCTTGAAGAAGGAACAATCCTGGATGATGAAGCGTATCAAAGAGCAACTTCGGTTTATTTGGTCGATAGAGTAGTGCCAATGCTTCCGGAAGTTTTATCTAATTTTGCATGTTCGTTACGTCCGAATGAAGAGAAATATACCTTCTCGGCTATTTTTGAAGTTTCAGAAAATGCACAAGTTATCAACCAATGGTTTGGCAGAACAGTAATTTATTCAGATCAGCGATTTGCTTATGAAGAAGCACAATATATCATTGAAACAAAAGATAATACGATTCCGGTTGATATTTCAATCACAGGAGAATCTTATGTTGTTTCGGATGAAATTACTCAGGCGACTTTAAAATTAGATGAATTAGCTAAAATTCTAAGAAAGAAAAGAATGGCCAATGGTGCTATTTCTTTTGATAAAGTAGAAGTAAAATTTAACTTAGATGAGCAAGGAGAACCTGAGGGGGTGTATTTCAAAGTATCTAAAGATGCCAATCATCTGATCGAAGAATTTATGCTTTTAGCCAACAGAAAAGTAGCGGAATACATTGGTAAACAGAAGAAAACATTTATTTACAGGATTCATGATGAACCAAATGAAGACAAATTGATTGCGATGCAAACCGTAATTGCTAAATTTGGTTATAAAATTGATTTCCGTAACAAAGGCGATATTTCTAAGTCTTTAAATGCATTGATGGAAGAAGTAAACGGTAAAAAAGAGCAAAATCTAATTGATACTCTTGCCATTAGAAGTATGAGTAAAGCCAAGTATTCGACAGAAAACATTGGCCATTACGGTTTAGCTTTTGATTATTACAGCCATTTTACTTCGCCAATTCGTCGTTATCCGGACGTTATGGTACATCGTTTGCTGCAATATTATTTAGATAATGGCGCTTCTGTAGATGAAGAAGTTTATGAAACAAAGTGTTTACATTGTTCAAATATGGAAAGTTTAGCAACCAATGCTGAACGTGATAGTATCAAATACATGCAGGTTAAATACATGCAGGATCATCAGGATGAAGAATTCCTTGGAGTTATTTCCGGTGTTACAGAGTGGGGAATTTATGTTGAAATTGTTTCAAACAAATGTGAAGGAATGGTAAGAATCAGAGAAATCAAAGATGATTATTATACATTCGATGAAAAGCAATATGCCTTAGTTGGAGCTACTTCAAATAGTATTTTACAGCTGGGAGATGAAATATATGTAAAAGTTAAAAATGCAGATTTAGTTAAAAAACAACTGGATTTTCATTTTTTACGACGAGCAGAATAGAAGTTTAATTTAAAAAATAAAAGTATGAAAAAGTTAATTATAGGAGCTGCAATTTTATTTATTCAAATGTCTTTTGGTCAGGTTACCAAAGATATAGGTGATTTTGATTCGGTTAAAGTATTTGATAAGTTAAGTGTAAAATTGGTACAATCTTCAGAAAATAAGATTGTGATCAAAGGGGCACGTGAATCAGAAGTTGAAGTTGTTAACAAGAAAGGTTTATTAAAATTAAGAATGCCTTTTCCGAAATTATTATCCGGAAATGATTTAGATATTACTGTTTATTATAAACATTTAGAACTGATAGATGTTAATGAAGGTGCAGAAGTAACCAGTAAAGAAGCTATTAAAGCTACTGTTTTTAAAGTAAGTGCTCAGGAAGGCGGCAAAATTAATGTTGCCTTGGATGTTGATAAACTTAATGTAAGTTCAGTTTCAGGTGGCGAAATCACATTATCTGGTAAAGCTTCTAACCAGGATGCAAGTCTTGGAGCAGGCGGATATCTTCTGGCAAGTAAATTAGCCACGTCTCAGACTAAAGTAAGCGTTTCTGCGGGAGGAAAAGCAGATGTGAATGCTTCTACCCTTGTAGATGCAAAAGTAAGCGCAGGAGGCTCTATTTACATTTATGGAAAACCGAAACAAATTAATCAAAAAACGGTTTTTGGAGGTAAAATAGAAGAGGTAAAATAAGAAATCGTATTTGAATGATAAATGATATTTTGGCTGGACTGCCATGGGGACTTTTTTTAAGTTTTATGGTAGGTCCGGTATTTTTTATACTACTTGAAACCAGTATTACAAAAGGATTCAGAGCTGCAATAGTTTTTGATTTTGGAGTAGTATTAGGTGATATTTTTTTTATAGCAATTGCTTATTTAGGAAGTTACAGATTAATTCAGAGTTTAAAAGATAAACCGGCACTTTTTATATTTGGAGGAATTATTATGCTCGCTTATGGTATTATTTCTTTCGTGAAATTAAGAAACGAGGAAAAAATTGATGATGAAGAAATAGATCGCGATATTATAAAAAGAAACTATGGCAGTTTGTTTATAAAAGGCTTTTTATTGAACGTTATTAACATTGGCGTTTTGGGTTTTTGGTTAGCGGTGATTATTTCTGTAGGACCAAAATTAGAAATGCAAAACTCCAGAATGTTTACTTTTTTTACCTCTGTAATTATTACTTACTTATTGGTTGATTGTCTTAAAATACTATTAGCCAAACAATTAAAGTCAAAAATGACACCAACTAATATCTTAAAAATAAAAAAAGGAATTAGTATTGTTTTAATGGTTTTTGGAGTTGTGTTAATAACTCAGGGATGGTTTCCAAAAGAAAAAGAAATGGTTAAGCATGCTTTCGATAAAATTGATAAGTAGTTGTTAATAACTCAAAATTATAAAATTAAACCTCTGAATTTCAGAGGTTTTTTTTGTTCATAATGTTCATGTAGAACTTTGTCATTTTGATTTTTTTGGAGGTTTTAGAGACATCGTCCGGATTTGAACATAAATCTTTATCTAATTTTTTCTAAAAATTAACCATAAAAAAACCTCTAAATTTCTTTAGAGGTTTTAGAGGCATCGTCCGGATTCGAACCGGAGTAGGAGCTTTTGCAGAGCCCAGCCTAGCCGCTCGGCCACGACGCCGTAGTTGAACGGATGGCAAAAGTAACTAAAATCTTTAAATTTCAAAAGTTTAAAATGAAGTATTTTAAAAAAATACTTTTTTTATGGAAAGAATTACTTTTTAATTTCCGTCATTTTTATAGTAACTGATTCAACATCACCACCAATAGGAGGATTTATTTTAGAAACCCAAACTGTAGTTTTTTCTGCAGTTTCTATCTCAGCAAGTACTCTAATATTGATTCTTTTGGCTACATGCTCTAATAAATGCGAACGAATGGCCATTTCTTCAGTCACAATTTTGTTCAAATGTACATAATCAACCGTATCTGCAAGATGATCTGTGTTGGCTGATTTTTGCAAATTGGTTTTAATTTTCAGATCAACAGTGTAGTCAGATCCAATTTTTCCTTCTTCAATCATGCATCCGTGGTAGGAAAAAGTACGAATGTTTTTTAATTTTATAACTCCCATTTTCTTGTTGTTTCAAGTTTAAAGTTTCAGGTTTAACGCCAGTTAAGTAACTTTAAACCTGAAACCTGAAACCTTTTTTTTATCTTTGCTAAAATTACTATAAAATAATGGCATCAGAAGAGAAATCACTCAATTTTATTGAACAAATCATAGAAGAAGATCTTAAATCTGGTCTTTCGCAAAGCAAACTTCATTTTCGTTTTCCACCGGAACCAAATGGTTATTTACACATTGGTCATGCAAGTTCTATTGCATTAAATTTTGGTTTAGGAATTGATTATCAATCTCCTGTGAATTTACGTTTTGACGATACAAACCCTGAAAAAGAAGAACAGGAATTTGTTGACGCTATTAAAAAAGATGTAGAATGGTTAGGGTATACCTGGGCAGAAGAACGTTATGCTTCAGATTATTTTCAACAATTGTATGATTGGGCAGTTTTATTAATTAAAAAAGATAAAGCTTATGTGGATAGTCAGTCTTCTGAAGATATGGCGATTCAAAAAGGAGCTCCGTCTACAATTGGAACCGATAGTCCATACAGAAACCGTTCTGTTGAAGAAAATTTAGGTTTATTTGAAAGAATGAAAAACGGTGAATTTGAGGCTGGAACTCATATTCTTCGTGCAAAAATAGACATGAAATCAACCAATATGCTGATGCGTGATCCTATTATGTACAGGATTTTACACAAAGAACATCATAGAACAGGAGATAGTTGGAAAATCTATCCAATGTACGATTGGGCACACGGACAAAGTGATTATTTAGAAGGAATTTCACACTCATTTTGTACGCTTGAATTCCTGCCTCACCGTGAATTATACGATTGGTTTTTAGATCAGATTTTAGAAGAAAACAAACTGCGTCCAAAGCAAAGAGAATTTGCAAGACGTAATTTATCGCATACCGTTGTTAGTAAAAGAAAATTACAGCAACTGGTTAAAGAAAAGCATGTTAACGGTTGGGATGATCCCAGAATGTCAACTATTTCAGGATTAAGAAGACGTGGTTATACAGCTGCTTCATTACGTAATTTTGCTAATACAACCGGAATTGCAAAACGCGATAATTTGATCAATGTATCGGTTTTAGAGTTTTGTATTCGTGAAGATTTAAACAAAATTGCACCCCGTGTAATGGCGGTTTTAGATCCTGTAAAATTGGTAATTACCAATTATCCTGAAGGAAAAGAAGAGTGGTTGGAAGCTGAAAATAATCAGGAAGATGAAAATGCTGGTTTTAGGAAAGTACCTTTTTCGCGTGAATTATATATCGAAAGAGAAGACTTTCTTGAAGAAGCTCCGGCTAAGTTTTTCCGTTTGACTTTAGGTAAAGAAGTGCGTCTTAAAAATGCCTATATCATTAAAGGAGAAAGTGTTATAAAAGATGCTGAAGGAAATATTACAGAGATTCATGTAAGGTATGATACTGATTCTTTAAGCGGAAGCGGAACAGAAGCAAGCCAAAGAAAAGTATCCGGAACCTTACATTGGGTTTCAATTCAACATGCAATTGAGGCAGAAGTTCGTATGTATGATCGTTTGTTTACAGATGAGGCTCCGGACAGTTATAAAGACAAAAATTTCTTAGATTTTGTGAATCCAAATTCGTTAGAAATTATAAAAGGTTTTGTTGAACCAAGTTTAGCAACAGCTCAGAATGAAGATAAATTTCAGTTTCAACGTTTGGGTTATTTTACTGTTGATAAAGACTCAACTGCTTCAAAATTAGTATTTAACAAAACGGTTGGATTGAAAGATGCCTGGGAAGAAAAAGGTAAAAAAGAAGAAAACAGCATCAATAATTCTTTAAAAGACATTAATAAATATTTTAAAGTTGAAAGCAAACCGGAACGTATTGCAATTGAAAGTGCAATAGGGGAGAGTATCAAAAATGTTTCCAGTTTTTCTTTATTACAAAATTCATTGAAGAAGAATATCAACAATAACAAAGGTTCATTGTTGTTTGCTCAGTTTATTTTGAAATATTCTAATTTGAAATCAGCAGATTTTGAAGAAGAAGATATTAAAAAATTATATACGATGTCGCTTAGGAGTGAGTCAACTTATGTTCGATCTAAAGCTCTTTTAAATTTAAGAGATATAGAAGATTTAAGTTTGAGAAATCAGTTTCAAGATGATATTTTGAAGTTATATTCAAATCCACCAAAAAGTGCTTCTGAAAGAGAAATTGAAATCCTTAAGGAAATGGTAAAAATATAATATAATTATAATCTATTGAAAAGCGCTTTTTATAAGCGCTTTTTTTATTATTTATGTTTTCTATTAAAAAATAGAAAATTATAGTTTTAGTAAATTAAAAACGACCTTCATAAATTGATTTTAAGCTATTTTTTTATTTCTTTTAACTCATTAATCATCTTTCTAAAAAAGATTTAATGTGAGCTTTTATTTTGATTTTAGTGTTGATTGTACGTTGTTTTTCGCGTTGTTAACATACAATTGTTTATAAAGTTGGCGTATAATTATATTTTTCTAAGATCTTATATTTTTAAGTTTTTCATTCCGACAATTTTCAACTGTAAGTTTTTTAAAATCAATTTTTATGATAATCAAAGTATGATTTATAATTTTTTATTATAATATATTAAAACTATCATTTTTATATTTTTTATAATATTTATCAATTAAAATTAACTTTCATAAATTAATTTTAAGCTATTTTTTTTATTCTTTCAACTCATTAATCATCTTTTGAAATATAATCAAATAGAAGTCTTCATTTTAATTTTGGATTTTATTTTGCCCTATTTTATGGCTTTTTGACATAAAATTAATTGTTAAGATAAATCGATGATTATTTCAGTTGAGATTTTAAATTTTACTTTTTATCATATTTTTTTTTCAAATTGTGCTCTTTTGTATAATATATAAAAAATATTTAAATTATTTTTTTAATTGTTTTTATTTATTATTTATAAAAACTATATAATATTCTATTTTGATAGATGAATATAATTAAAATTGGCTTTCATAAATTGATTTTAAGCTATTTTTTAATTTCTTCCATGTCATTACTCATATTTTAAATTATTGTTTATTTTTAAGCTTTATTTAAGTTTTAGACCTCATTTTTCTTAGTTTAACGCGTTGTTAACATACAATTGTTTATAAAGTTGGTATTTTTATCCAAAGGTCAAATCTAAAGTGTCAAATTTCGAATTTCACTTAAGAATCGAATCTGAATTTTTCTAAAATCTAAAAATGAATAATTTTTGGTTTTAGAGTCAATTCTAAATCTGAATTCTGAAGATTGATTTTATGGTCAATTGTAATTGTGATTGTATTTTGATAATATTTCCAGCGTAAAAGTATTTTTCAGAGGGTAGTTCATAATTTAAAAATTTCATGAAATTAGTTTTATGGGTATTTGAAATTTTATCTTTCATTTTGACGGAAACAATTTTAATCCTTAAATTTTAATATTATGAAAATTCTATTTTTTACGCTATCTATTTTATTTGCAAATATGGCAATTTCTCAGACACACCAAATTATCAAACACAATGGTGAAGAACTGGATGTTAATTTTATAAAACTGGAAAATGATTTGGTTTATTATTCCTTCAACGGAAGTGCCGAAGAACATAAAATTAGCAAATATGCCGTTTCAAAAATTACCAATAAACAATCAAATCAGACTCAGAAAGTTTCGGATAAAGTTATAGTAGATTCAAAATCAGATTATAAATTCGTAACTGTTTTATCTCAGGATAAGACAATAGGTTTAAAACAAGTGGCTAATTTTTCAGGAGTCTCGACAAAGACAAAAGGTGAACCGCCAATTGCTAATAAAAACCAAACCACTATGAGAATCAAAACACAATCTGCCTCAAATGGATATCCGTTTGTGAGTATTATCGAAAAAGGAGATGGTAAATATGAGGCTGTAGCTTATGTGTATTAAATTTAGTGTTAATTTCTATTAAATTGTAATTATTCAATAATTTATAATTCAAAAAAAGTGTACCTTTAGTAATCATTAAAATTTTAATATTATGTCAAAAAATGTAAATACAGTTGCAGCAATTTTAGCTGGTGCTGCAGTAGGAGCAGCAATCGGAATTTTATTTGCTCCGGATAAAGGATCAAAAACCCGTGCTAAACTTAAAGAAGGTTTAGATGATGCTAAACATAATTTACAAGATTCACTCTCAGCAAGTTCTGAAGTTCTGCGTGAAAAATTTGCTCATGCAAAAGAAAACCTCGATGGAACTTATGGTGAATTACTTTCGAATATGAGTTATAAAACAGAAGAAGTAATCAGTTTTTTAGAATCTAAGTTAGCTGATTTAAAAACTCAGAACGCTAAACTTCAAAAATAATAATCCAGGAAGCACAAAGCTGAATGTGATTTTGATGATTGGAAAGGTTATTTTAATTTTAGAATAATCCGTATGCAATTGTTGGATCATGAGTTTTGTGCTTCTTTTTTTAATTAAAATTACAATTATGGCTTTTGAAGAATTAAAAGAAAACACCGAAAATATTCAGGACCAGGCTAAAGTTTATCTGGACAGTCATTTAGCTTACTATAAACTTTGGGGATTTAAGGTTGCCATGAAATCGACAACTTTAATTTTTAAGTTTACTTTGATTTTATTGTGTTTTAGTATGTTTATGATTTTTGGATCTTTTGCGGCAGCTTATGCTTTTGGATCTTTATTCGAAAGTACCGCACTTGGGTTTTTAACAGTAGGAGGGATCTATTTACTATTCACAATTTTACTTTTCTTCCTGAAAGATAAGGTTGTTGAAGGTCCTATATTGGAGAAATTTTCAGAAATCTTTTTTAATGATTAATTATGGAAACTAAAAAATACGCATCGTACGCAGAAATCGAAAGAGATTTAGAAATTCTTAAACTGGAGAAAGAGATTAATTATCAAAAATTAGTTTTAAGTTTTCAAAGAACCAAAGAATCTATTACGCCGCAAAGTATAGTTAGCGGAGTTTTTTCTTCTTATAAAGAATACTTCACCAACTCATATCCACGAATTTTACAATCCATTTTACCCTATATTATCAATTGGTTTATCAATAAAAAAAGAGGCAATTAAGCCTCTTTTCTTTTTGGTAATTATTTTATTTCAGGTTGAATGTCATCTTCATAACCAGATTGAGGTTCAATAGGTTTTGGTTTCTCTATTTTTTTATTGTTTTTCTTCATCATTTCGCCTACCTGATTCGATGCTGTGAATGATGCCACCATATTATTTAGCATATCGCTTCCGGCTTGTGGAGAATTTGGCAGCAAGATTAAATTCGAATTGGCATCGGCACCAATTGCTTGTAGTGTATCATAATGTTGCGTTACTACAATCAGGGCAGAAGCTTCCTGAGAATTAATTCCAACATTGTTCAAAACTTCGACACTTTCTACCAAACCTCTTGCAATCTCACGACGTTGATCTGCAATACCTTGTCCTTGTAAACGTTTACTTTCTGCCTCAGCTTTTGCTTTTGCCACGATTCTGATTCTTGAACTTTCAGCTTCAAATTCAGCAGCAGTTTTTTCTCTGTCGGCAGCGTTGATTCTGTTCATGGCATTTTTTACCTGAATGTCCGGATCAATATCGGTTACCAAAGTATTGATAATATCATATCCGTAAGTAGTCATGGCTTCGTTCAATTCTCTTTTTACTGCAATGGCGATATCATCTTTTCTTTCAAAAACATCATCCAGTTTTAGTTTAGGAACTTCGGCACGAACGACATCAAAAACATAAGCGGTAATCTGATCGTGTGGATATTCTAATTTATAAAAAGCATCGTATACTTTTTCCTGAATCACTTTAAACTGAACCGAAACTTTCATTTTGATAAAAACGTTGTCTTTGGTTTTGGTTTCGATGATAACATCTAATTGTTGAATTTTAAGATTTACACGTCCGGCCAATCTGTCAACTATCGGAATTTTTAATTGTAATCCTGAATTTCTCACGCTGTGAAATTTTCCAAATCTTTCTATAATTACCGATGATTGTTGTTTAACGGTAAAGAAGGAAGACATTAAAATAAATAATCCTAAGACTATAATGATAATAAATGCTGTACCCATGATGATATTGATTTAGTTTTTATGATCTGGTAAATTACGAATAATCTGCCAAATTCAATTTTTTTAAGCGTAAAAAAAACGCTAAGATCATTGATAAAATGATCTTAGCGTTTAATTAAAATTTAGAATTTTTCTTTTTACCATTAAGAGATTAAGAAAAATTAAGCCAAGCTTTATGAACTTAATATCTTAATGGTAAAATAATTATAGAGTTGCAATTGCTTTCTGGATTCTGGCAATAGTTTCTTCTTTTCCTATTATTTCAACAATGTCAAATAGGTGAGGACCTTTAAGTGCTCCAACCAAACTCAAACGGAAAGGCTGCATTACTTTACCCATTCCAATTTCATTTTTGGTCAGCCAGTCTTTAACGATTGCTTCAATATTTGCTGAATCAAAACCATCAATATATTCAAGAGTTGAAATCAACTCCTGCATTAAAGCCGGAGTTTCTTCCTTCCAGTTTTTGCTTGCTTTTTCATCGTATGATGTTGGTGCCTGGAAAAAGAAATCAGTCAAATCCCAAAATTCAGAAACGAAATGAGCTCTTTCTTTAATCAAAGAAACGATTCTTGTCACATCAAATTTAGATATATCGATGCCTTTTTCAGCCAAAATAGGAGTGAAGTCTTTCGCTAAATCAGCATCATTTTGTTTGATTAAATATTGATGATTGAACCATTTGTTTTTTTCCGGATCAAATTTAGCTCCGGATTTATGAACTCTGTTCAAGTCAAAAGCTTCTACTAATTCTTCTAAAGAAAATAATTCCTTGTCAGTTCCGTCATTCCAGCCTAACAAAGCCAGGAAGTTTATAACGGCTTCCGGGAAAAATCCTTTCTCTCTATACCCGGATGAAATGCTTTCTTCGGTTCTCCATTCAAGCGGAAACACAGGAAATCCTAATTTATCACCATCTCTTTTAGATAATTTTCCGTTTCCAACAGGTTTTAAAATCAAAGGTAAATGTGCAAATTCCGGAGCATCCCAACCAAAAGCTCTGTATAATAAAACGTGAAGCGGCATCGATGGCAACCATTCTTCACCACGGATTACATGTGAAGTTTCCATCAAATGATCATCCACAATATTGGCTAAATGGTAGGTTGGCATTCCGTCACTTTTAAACAATACTTTGTCATCAAGTAAACTGGTTTCGAATTTTACATCACCACGAATGATATCTTTTAAATGTAAAGTTTCATCAACCGGAGTTTTAAAACGGATCACATAATGTTCTCCGTTTGCAATTCTTTTAGCCACTTCTTCGGCGGAAATTACTAAAGATGTATCTAACTTTTCACGTATTGTGTGATTGTAAATAAATGTTTTTCCTTCTGCTTCTTGTTCTTTTCTCAAAGCATCTAAAGCTTCCGGAGTATCAAAAGCATAATAGGCCCAACCAGAATTGATCAGTTGATCAGCATAAGTTTGGTACAATGCCGCACGATCGCTTTGTCTGTACGGACCAAATTTTTCATTCTTCCCAACAGTTTCTTCAGGAGCAATTCCTAACCATTCCAGTGCTTCCATAATATAAGCTTCGGCACCCGGAACAAAACGGGTTTGATCTGTATCTTCAATTCTTAAATAAAAAACACCATTGTTTTTTTTGGCAAATAAATAATTAAATAGGGCAGTACGAACGCCGCCAATATGTAAAGGTCCTGTTGGACTTGGTGCAAAACGCACACGAACTTGCTTTGACATTTGTTTAAATTTTGATGCAAAGATACAACATTCGTTAAAAGTCAAAAGTCGAAAGTCTGAAAGGTTTTACCTCAAAGGTGTAACTTTTGACTTTCTACTTTTGACTTTCAAACTTATACTTATAATTAGTACTTTTATAGGTTATAAATAAAAGAGATTCAACTTGAAAACAACATCTGCGATATACCAAAAGCTAGAAGCATTTATAAAGAAATATTATACCAATGAATTGATAAAAGGAGGGCTTCTTTTTATTGGTTTCGGATTATTGTATTTTCTGTTCACGCTCTTTATTGAGTATTTTCTTTGGTTGAAACCCTTAGGAAGAACATTATTATTCTGGATGTTTATAGGAGTAGAAGTGTTTCTTTTGTTCCGTTTTATTTTGTTTCCGATTTTCAAGTTGTTCAAGCTTCAAAAAGGAATCGATTATAATCAGGCTTCTACTATTATTGGGAATCATTTTACAGAGGTAAGTGATAAGTTGACGAACTTTTTACAATTGTCAGCTTCTGAGAATTCGACAGAAAGTTCAGAGTTGATGTTGGCTTCTATAGAACAAAAAGCAAATTCATTACAGCCAATTCCATTTGGGAATGCCATCAATTTTAAAACAAATAAGAAGTATTTACCATTGGCAATCATTCCAATTTTACTTTTTATAGTGTTTTATATTTCAGGAAACAGTAATATTATTTCTCAAAGTTTTAATAGAGTAGTACACTTTAATGCTACGTTTTTACCTCCGGCACCTTTTAAATTTGTAGTGCTGAATGCTAATTTGCAGACGGAACAAAACAAAGATTTCGTGATCAAAATGGAATCTGTCGGGAATGTAGTTCCGGAAAATGTAATGATTCATATTGGTAACGAAAGTTATTTTATGGAATCATCCCAGCCTGGAAAGTTTGAATTCAAGATTGAAAAACCGGTATCAAACATTGCCTTTTCTTTTGAAGGAAATTCAGTTTCATCTGAAGAATATGAGTTGAAAGTAATCACAGTTCCATCCATTGCGAACTTCGAAATGGTGTTGAATTTTCCATCTTATCTAAAGAAAAAATCTGAAACGATTCAGGGAACAGGAAATGCAATAGTTCCGGAAGGAACATTGGTAACCTGGAAAATGAATACACAATCGACTCAGGAAATTGTTTGGAAGGATGAGAACGCAATTTTTAAGTTTGTAAAGGCAGAAAATGAGTTTAAATTGGCTAAAAATATCAGTCAAAATACAGAATATCAAATTCTTACTTCGAATAATAAGGTTAAAAACTACGAAAAACTTGATTATCAGCTGTCAGTTATCAAAGATCAGCATCCAACAATCACGGTAAGTCCGGCTCCTGATAGTTTAAAATTAGATAAGAATTATGTTCTGGGAAGATTGGGGGATGATTATGGTTTATCAAAACTACAGGTTGTGTATTACGAACATAATAAACCAAACACAGCAAAGCGCGGAACCATACCTGTGAAATCAGGAGTATTCGATCAGTTTGTTTTTAATTTCCCGAGTAATCTGGCAGTTCAGGAAGGGGTATCTTACGAGTACTATTTTGAAGTTTTTGATAATGATGCACCTCATGGATTTAAGAGTACAAAGTCTTCTGTTTTTTCTGATCGTGTTTCAACTACAGACGAAGTTCATGATTTAGAATTACAACAACAAAATCAGAATATAAATAGTTTATCTAAATCTTTAAAGAATCAGGAAAAGCAATTTTCTGAAATGGATAAAATTCAAAAAGCAGGAAAAGAGAAGGATAATTTAGAGTTTAAAGACCAGCAAAAAGTAAATGATTTTATCAAGCGTCAGAAACAGCAAGACGAATTGATGAAACAGTTTGCTGAGAAAATGAATAAGAATCTGGATAAATTTCAATCTGAAAAGAAAGATAAAACAGCCGATGATTTACAAAAACGTTTAGATAATGCAGAGAAAGATTTAGAAAAGAATCAGAAGTTGATGGATGAATTGAAGAACCTAAACGATAAATTAAATAGTGAAGATTTGTTTGATAAGATGGAAAAATTCAAACAGATCAGCAAGAACCAATCTCGTAACCTGGAACAATTAGTTGAACTTACGAAGCGTTTTTATGTTTCTAAGAAAGCAGAACAAGTTGCTGATAAACTTAAAAAATTAGCAGAGCAACAAGAACAACTTTCTAATAAAGAAAAAGAAAACACACAGGACAAACAAGAAGATATTAATAAAGTTTTTGATAAAATTCAGGAAGATTTAAAAGATCTGAAAGAAGAAAATAAAACATTAAAAGCTCCTTTGGAGATTCCATCTGACGCTTCAAAAGAGAAAGATGTTAAGGAAGATTTAAAGAAAGCTTCTGAAGAATTGAGTAAAAAGAATTCCTCTTCGGCTAAACCAAAACAAAAAAGCGCAGCTAAGAAAATGAAAAGTATGGCGGAGCAAATGGATTCAAGTATGGAAGGTGGAGAACAAGAACAACTGGAAGAAGATGTTGCAATGCTTCGTCAGGTTCTGGATAATCTTTTAGCTTATTCTTTATCTCAGGAAGATGTGATGAAACAATTTAAATCTATGAAATTGGGTTCTTCTGCTTTTACGAAAAATATAAAAGTGCAACAGAATTTGAAACAACAGTTTAAACATGTCGATGATAGTTTGTTTGCATTGTCTTTACGTAACCCAAAAGTGGCAGAAGATGTAACCAGGGAAATTGGAAATGTACAGTATAATGTAGATAAAGCTATAGAAAGTTTAAGCGATGTTCAGGTTCCAAAAGGTGTTTCCCATCAACAATATGCTGTTTCATCTGCAAATAAATTAGCAGATTTTTTAAGTGATTTATTAAATAACATGCAAATGTCAATGTCTAAACCAGGATCGGGAAAACCAAAACCGGGTGATGGGCAAGGAATGCAATTGCCGGACATTATACAAAAGCAAAAGGGTTTGGCTGATAAAATGAAAGCAGGAATGAAACCTGGGGATAAGTCCGGCGACAAAGCGGGAGATAAACCTGGCGAGGGTCAAGATGGAAAATCTGGGCAAGGTAAGCAAGGACAAGGTAAGGAAGGTCAGGGCAAAAGTGGAGATGGGAAGAATGGAGAAGGAAATAAAAATGGAGGAAAAGGTAATGAAAGTAAAGATGGAAATGATGGAGAAGGAGATGCTGAAGCTATCATGGAAATATATAAAGAACAAGTTAAACTTCGTGAAGCATTACAAAAGGAGTTAGCAAAACAAGGTTTAGATTCTCAGGGTAAAGCTGTCATAGATCAAATGAAAGCTTCTGAAAAGCAACTTTTAAATAAAGGTTTTAAAAATGAGAACTTGCAGCGTATACTTAATATTCAGCAAGAATTATTAAAATTAAACAATGCAGTTCAGCAACAAGGGCAAGATACAAAGCGACAATCTGAAACTAATAAGGCTGAATTTACGAATAAAACAAATGCGTTGCCAAGTTCGTTATTGGATTATTTAAACAGTGTAGAGATATTAAACAGACAATCACTACCTTTGCGCTCGAATTTTAATCAAAAGGTTCAAGAATATTTTAATACAAAATGATCAATTTTAATTACGAAACCGAATTTACTTTAGACAACGAACAAGCCTTTACAGATTGGTTGAGTGCTGTAATCGTTTCTGAAAATAAAAACGAAGGAGAGATAAATTACATTTTTTGTGATGATGAATATCTTCATAAGATAAATGTAGAATATCTAAATCATGATACGCTAACAGATATTATCAGTTTTGATTACACGGTGGGTAACGAACTAAACGGAGATATTTTCGTTTCTGTTGAAAGGGTAGAGGATAACGCAAAAGATTTTAATGTTTCTTTTGAAGAAGAATTAAAACGTGTTCTTGCTCACGGTATATTACATTACTGTGGATATAAAGATAAATCAGATAAAGATGCTGATTTAATGCGTTCAAAAGAAGATGAGAAAATTGCAATGTTTCACGTGGAACAGTAAAGACAATTAATCTCAATTTTTAAATCCGAAAGACTAATGTTTCACGTGAAACAATTGATAGTAAATTCAGAGCATATATATTAATGTTTCACGTGGAACGTTGGATTAAAATTTTAATTGTAGATCTACAAGTATAGTGTTTCACGTGGAACATAAAATGAAGATTATAATTTTGAAAGTGATACAAATGTTTCACGTGGAACATAAAATTTGCAAGAGTTTCTAATTGATAAGTTGTAGAATAAGCATGTTTTTAATCTGTTCCACGTGGAACAGTTTTTTATGATTTACGTCAGAAGTTAAAATTTTACGATTGTAATTTGAATTTAGATTCTGTGAAACTGATGTTCCACGTGAAACAAGTTTTGCGATTTAGTTGGAATTTGAAGTCTGGAATTTGAAGTCTGGAATTTGAAGTCTGGAATTTTTAAATTGTGATTTGAATTTTAATTTTGCGCGTAAGCGCCGTTCCACGTGGAACAAAAATGAATATGAAGTTAATTCTGAGAACTGCCTTAAACGGTTTCCAGAGAATAATAAAACAAAATGTTTTTAGAAGAATACGATGTTATTGTAGTTGGTGCAGGTCATGCTGGATCTGAAGCCGCGGCAGCGGCCGCAAATTTGGGATCAAAAACTTTGTTGGTTACCATGAGCCTGCAGAACATTGCACAGATGTCTTGCAACCCAGCGATGGGAGGAATTGCAAAAGGACAGATCGTGCGTGAGATTGATGCGTTGGGAGGATACTCAGGAATTGTTTCTGACCGAACTGCAATTCAATTTAAGATGTTGAACAAATCAAAAGGACCTGCAATGTGGTCGCCGAGAGTTCAAAGTGACCGAATGCGTTTTGCCGAAGAATGGAGAATGATGCTGGAGGGAACTCCAAATTTGGATTTCTACCAGGAGATGGTAAAAGGTTTGATTATCGAGGATGGAAAAATAAAAGGAATCAAAACTTCGCTGGGAGTAGAGATTCGATCTAAGTCGGTTGTTTTGACAAACGGAACTTTCCTGAATGGTTTGATTCATATCGGAGAAAAACAATTTGGTGGAGGAAGAGCAGGCGAAAGTGCTGCAACCGGAATTACCGAAGATTTAGTAAAAGTAGGTTTTGAATCGGGAAGAATGAAGACAGGAACGCCACCACGAGTTGATGGACGTTCTTTGGATTATTCTAAAATGAACGAAGAAAAGGGAGATGCGAAACCGGATAAGTTTTCTTATTCGGATTTGACATCTCCGTTGACGCATCAGAGATCTTGTCATATGACGTACACGTCATTGGATGTTCATGATATTTTGAGAGAAGGTTTTGATCGTTCGCCAATGTTCAACGGGAGAATCAAAAGTCTAGGTCCAAGGTATTGCCCTTCGATAGAAGATAAGATAAATCGATTTGCTGATAAAGAGCGTCACCAATTATTTGTAGAACCGGAAGGTTGGAATACTTGTGAGGTTTATGTAAACGGATTTTCAACTTCGCTTCCGGAAGATATCCAGTTTAAAGCGTTGCGTTCTGTGGTAGGTTTTGAAAAGGTGAAATTCTTTCGTCCTGGATATGCAATCGAATATGACTATTTTCCTCCCACACAATTGAAACATACTTTGGAAACGAAGTTAGTGGAAGGTTTATATTTTGCCGGACAAATTAACGGAACAACAGGATATGAAGAAGCAGCTTCGCAAGGTTTGATGGCTGGAATAAATGCGCATTTAAAAGTGCATGAAAAAGCGCCGTTAATTTTGAAACGTGATGAAGCGTATATTGGAGTTTTGATTGACGATCTGATTACGAAAGGGACAGAAGAACCGTATCGTATGTTTACATCAAGAGCAGAGTATAGAACATTGTTGCGTCAGGATAATGCTGATTTTAGATTGACTCCAATGTCTCACGAAATTGGTTTGGCTTCAGAAGCTCGTTTACGCCGAATGGAAAAGAAATTAAACGAATCTGAAAAGATGGTGGCTTTCTTTAAAGAAACAAGTGTTTCGGTTGCAGAGACGAATCCAATTTTGGAATCGAAAGAAACTGCTCCGATTACGCAGGGTGATAAAATGTTTAAAGTTTTCTCGCGTCCGCAAATCGATTTAGAGGATATGATGAAATTCGAGAAAGTAAAAGAATATATAGAAGCTAATGATGTGGATCAGGAAATTTTAGAACAAGCCGAAATTCAGGTAAAATATTCCGGTTATATCGAAAAGGAAAGAAACAACGCCGATAAGCTAACTCGTTTAGAAGAAGTGAAAATTCCGGAAAATTTCGATTACAATAAAATTAAATCAATGTCGATTGAAGCAAAACAAAAACTGAGCAAGATTCGTCCTGTGACGATTTCTCAGGCTTCAAGAATAAGCGGAGTATCACCAAGTGATATTTCGGTTTTGTTGATTTATATGGGGAGGTAAGAAAGTTTATTTATTTCAGGTTTCACGTTGTTCGAATGTGAAACCTGAAACTATTATACCTGAACAGAAAGTGAATTGTTCCACGTGAAACTTTTTTTAGTTCAAATAAGTGGATTTACAATTAGTAATTAATTTTGAATTGTTCCACGTGAAACGAATTTGAAATAAAGTTGCGTTTTAATTTGTTGTGATAAGGAATAAGAAATCTTCGTTGAAAAGTTGATAAAAAAGAATTCTTTTTAATTGTAGCGCTATTCTGGAGATTGCCTTGCTAATTTGCTATTGCTTTTGTCGTTTTTATTCTGAGTGACAAAAAAACTAAAATCTGGAATTTTAAGATTATGAGAATTGTTCAAAAAGAAGTTTTATCTCTGGAAGAGAAAAAATCCTTAATGCTGCTTTGGAATGATGAATATCCGGCAAGATTAAATTTGAAAACTATTGAAGATTTCGAACTATATCTAAACGGACTTTCAAATACAAAACATTTTTTATTGCTTGATGAGTCAGATAAAATTAATGGTTGGGCATTTATCTTTTTAAGAGAGAATGAAGATTGGTTTGCTGTGATTTTGAAAAATGAAATACAAGGAAAAGGAATTGGATCACTTTTGATGAATGAAATAAAAAAGAATAACAATAGTTTGAATGGTTGGGTTATTGATCATGAAAATGAAATAAAACAAAATGCAACATTGTACAAATCTCCAATTCCATTTTATCTTAAAAACGGTTTTGCTATTTGTTCTGAAATAAGAATTGAAAATGAGAAGATGTCAGGTGTTAAAATTAACTGGAGACGTGAAAAATAATATATAAAAAATAAAACCCTAAAAGTGATATTTTCACTTTTAGGGTTTGCTATGAAATTAAACCCAAAATCACTAAAATTAAAAATGGACGTTTTAAATAAAAAACATTTTCTTACTGTAAAAGACCATTCTGTATCTAAAGAAATTTTTGAATTGTATTACGATGAAAGTTTAGACATGCTAATTACATCTCCGCAACCCGATTTAGAAAATCTTGGAAAATATTACGAAAGCGAAGATTATATTTCTCATACGGATAACAAACGTTCGTTGTTTGAAAAAGCCTATCACTTTGTCAAAAATATTGCTTTAAAGAATAAATTAAATCTGATCAATTCACAACAATCGCATAAAGGAAGAATTTTAGATATTGGTGCCGGAACCGGAGATTTTTTGTTGACTGCAAAAAATGATGGTTGGGAAACTGTTGGAGTAGAACCCAGCGAAAGAGCAAAAAATATTGCGATTCAAAAAGGAATTTCTTTTGTGAATGAAATTGGTGATCTTCAAAATAATTCTTTTGATGTCATTACCATGTGGCACGTTTTAGAACATGTTCCAAATTTAGAATTCCAAATTCAGGAATTAAAGCGTTTGCTAAAACCAACTGGAACATTAATTGTTGCGGTTCCAAATTTTAAATCTTACGACGCGCAGCATTACAAAACTTTTTGGGCCGCTTATGATGTGCCAATTCACTTTTGGCATTTCTCAAAAAAAGCCATTCAGTCGCTTTTCGAAAAAGTAGATATGAAATTAGAAAAAGTACTTCCCATGAAATTTGATTCTTTTTATGTGAGTTTATTATCCGAAAAATACAAAACCGGAAAAATGAATTACATCAGTGCTTTTTTTGTTGGTTTGAAGTCAAATTTGAAAGCGGGCAGTACAAAAGAGTATTCATCGCACATTTATGTCTTAAAAAACAAGTAAAACGCAATTTAAGCCTGTTTCTGGCGTTTTCTCCTTATAAGTGAGGTCTAAATACGTCTTTTTTGAGAAAGTGTTTCTAATAAAAGCTATGAAAGTCACTTTTGATAGGGTAGAATTATTGACAATTTTCTTTCGATAAATAAAAACAATATGATAAAATTCTAGCATTTTTTAAACTTTATGTTGATGCTATTTATTTTTTTATATTTTTGTCTTCAATACATTAAAAAAAATAGAAATTCAAAAAATGAAAAAAGCATTAGTAATTATCGCACTTTCAATTTTCGCCGTTTCATGTAATAAAACTGCAGAAGTTAAGGAAGTAAAAACAGCTTACGTAGATACTTCGGTTTTAATGAAAGAGTACACTGAAGCAAAAGACCTTGAAGCAAAATACAAAGGGCAAGCCGAAGAAAAAGGAAGACAACTACAAGCCGAGATTACACGTTTTAAACAAGACGCTGCTAATTTTCAAAGTCAGGCACAGGCAAATGGTCAGGCTTGGGCTCAACAAAGAGGAGCTGAATTGCAAAAAAGAGAACAACAATTGGGGTATGCTCAACAAGCTTTGTCTCAACAATTGCAACAAGAAAGTGGTGTTGAAATGGATTCCTTGGTAAGTGGAGTTAAAAAATTCATCAAAGAGTACGGTAAGAAAAACGGTTATGCTTATATCTATGGAACTGGTGATGCAGCCTCAATTTTATACGCTGAAGAGAAATATGATATTACAAAAGATATCATTAAAGCTTTGAACGACAAGTATAAGTCGGCTCCTAAAACAGATGAAAAACCTGCTGTAAAAGAAGGAGAAGAAGCTAAAAAATAATACCAAACTAACTAACTAAATGTAAAAACCTAAATCTGTCAAGATTTAGGTTTTTTCTTTTATAAAAATGCGATACTTTTAGTTTTTCAATACACGCCCAATGCAAAACGTTACAGAAGCAGCTGCTTATACCTTACAATTCATCAATCAAACGCAAAAATCAATCTTCCTGACCGGTAAAGCAGGAACAGGAAAAACTACGCTCTTACGCGAAATTATTTCTACAACCCATAAAAGTACCGTAGTGGTGGCCCCAACGGGAATTGCGGCGCTAAATGCGGGCGGAGTTACGATTCATTCGATGTTTCAGCTGCCATTTTCAGCCTTTATTCCGTCTTATGAAGAGGCTTCTCAGTTTACGGAAACAGTTAAATTCGAGAACAAAGAAACCTTGCGGAGACACTTTAAAATGAACAACGTCAAGCGTAATGTGATCAAAAACATGGAGCTTTTGATCATTGATGAAGTCAGTATGCTTCGGGCTGATTTACTGGATGCTATCGATTTTATGATGCAGACCGTTCGCAAAATTTCACGTCCTTTTGGTGGTGTTCAGGTACTTTTCATAGGCGATTTATTGCAGCTTCCACCTGTAATCAGGGACGAAGAATGGAGAACTTTACGCAATTATTACAAAGGAAAATTCTTTTTCCATTCGCATGTCATTCAGCAATTTCCGCCTTTATATATCGAATTATCAAAGATTTATCGTCAGTCTGATGATACTTTTATCTCGGTTTTGAACAATCTTCGCAACAATCAGATTACACCTCAGGACATTCAGGTTTTAAACGAGTATGTTAGACCGGATTTTGATTTAAAAAACAATCCGGGATATATTACACTTACCACGCATAATGCTAAAGCCGATTCTATTAACGAACAGGCAATTGGTGATTTAGCCGGAAATGAGTTCGCTTATCAGCCCTTTATTGTGGGGGATTTTCCGGAGAAAATTTTTCCCGTTGAGGAAAATTTAAAACTCAAAGTGGGTGCTCAGGTGATGTTTGTAAAAAACGATTTGTCTTTTGAAAAACGTTATTTCAACGGAAAAATGGGTGTGGTAAAATCACTTTCGCCAGAAGAAATTTTTATACATTTTCCGGAAGAGAATAAAACCATTGAAGTAGAGAAATACGAGTGGAAAAATATCCGTTACAAAGTAAACGATCTCACAAAAGAAGTCGAAGAGGAAGTTTTAGGCACATTTGCGCATTATCCGCTTAAACTGGCATGGGCGATTACCGTGCATAAAAGCCAGGGCTTAACTTTTGAGAAAGCTGCGCTCGATGTATCGCAGGTTTTTTTGCCCGGACAGGCATATGTTGCCTTATCGCGTTTAACGTCCTTAAACGGTCTTATTTTGCTGTCTCCGCTGCAAATGAATGGTATTTCGAACGATCAGGATGTCATGGATTATGCTTTGAACAAAGCGACAGAAGAAGTTTTAAAACATTCGCTTCATTTTGAAACAAAGAACTTTATTCATAACTATCTGATTAACAGTTTTAATTGGGCCGATTTGGCTCAGGAATGGCGCAATCATCGTTTTAGTTATAACGAAAATGCTGCAGGATCCGAAAAATCGAAACATGCTGTCTGGGCACATAAACGTTTAGAAATAATTGACGGGCTAACAGATCCTGCGCAGAAATTCGTTCATCAGCTTAATAAAATTTTCAATAAAGAAACCGTCGATATGTTTTTCGTACAGGAAAGGGTAGTGGCCGCTTATGATTATTTTTTCAAGCCAATGGATAAGCTGGTGACGGATCTTTTGAACAAAATGGCCGAAATTCAGAAATTTAAAAAAGTAAAAGAGTTTTATGAAGAACTGGCTTTTCTGGATGATTTGCAAACCAAAGCCGTTTTGCGCTTAATGAAGGCCAAATTACTCATAGAAATTGTCGTGGCAGGCGAAACCATCTGCAAGGAGAAATTGTCGTCTACAGCGATTAAAAACTACAAATTAGACAAGGTTGCAAAGATTCGCGAGGAATTAAATATGTCGAACACTGATATTTTTAAATCAGAAGAACCTGTAGTGCGCTACACGGCACGCAAATTGGATAAAAGTGTACCAAAAGCTGACAAGAAAACAACTATTGAAGAAACGCATGATTTATGGCTGGAAAAAAATTCAATAGAAGATATTGCCCGAATTCGAAAACTCACCGTGCAAACTATTGAAATGCATTTGGTTAAATTGATTCAGGCCAAAAAAGTAGAGATTTCAGATGTTTTACCCTATGATAAAATCCTGGCCCTGCGTGAAGCATTTGAATTTTATCAGGAAGAATCTTTGAGTCCGCTAAAGGAAAAACATGGCGATGAATTTACCTGGGATGAGCTTAAAATGTTCAAAGCCAGTATCAATTGATTTTAGATTTTGTAACTTAGGGTTTTAGATTTTGGTTCCAAGCCTCGAAAATTTGGAATAAATTATAAAAACATTATGTAAAATAGAAATTATGAAGAAACTACTATATATCCTATTCATCGGTATTTGCATTCAAAATGTATCAGGACAGGATTTGAAACCGGAATACCAGAAGTTCGTTAAAAGCTTTATTGATAATGTGAAAAACGATAGGAAAGAGGCTGTCGCTGCGGCGATTAAATATCCTTTGAGAAGGGAAAACCCAATTCCGTCTATAAAAAATAAGACTGAGTTTGTAAAAAGATATGCTGAAATTTTTGATGCTAAACTGAAAACTGAAATTTCAAAATCAAATCCTGCAAAAGACTGGTCAGAAGTAGGCTGGCGAGGTATAATGTTAAATCAGGGTACTTTGTGGATGGATACAGATGGAAAAGTTTTCTCGATTAATTATCAGTCAAAAGTTGAAAGCGATCTCAAAAACAAGTTAATAGCTGCTGAAAAAAACAAACTTCACCCATCGATTGCAAAGTTTAAAGCGCCGGAAGTAATACTGGAAACATCTAAATTCAGAGTCCGAATTGATGATTTAGGAAATGATAATTACAGATATGCGTCTTGGTCGATAAAGCAATCAATGAGTGAAAAGCCGGATTTAGTTATTACTAACGGAAAATGGTTTCAGGATGGAACGGGTGGCAACCATCATTACGATTTCAAAAAAGGCAATTTCCTTTACCAGTGTTACATTACTGTTTTGGGTACAAAAGATTCAGCACCAGCTAATTTAACGATTTTTCAGAACGGAAAAGAAATTCTCAATCAGGACGCGAAAATTGTTCCACGTTAAACAAAATTCTATCCGGTTTCAAATAAAAAAAATTTAAAAAAAACCTATTCGGAAAGAATAGGTTTGAGCGTTTTATAAATTTTCAACAAGGATCCAGGCATCTGGATTTTCTCCTTTTTGAATTTCTTTTCGTGCTTTTTCAGCTTCAGCCATTGTGGGATAACTTCCGTATAGAACAGGAAATAAGCCATGTTTGTTTTCACCTAGCATTCTGGCTTTAAAACCATCTTTAACCAATTGGTTGTAAGCTTTTCGGGCATTTTGTTCGCTTCTAAATGCACCTGCCATAATGTGATAAGGCATGGTTTTTACTTCAATTTCTTCTACTTTTGCAGAATCAACGGAAAGTGTAACAGCTGGTAAAGGACTTTGAATGAAAAAAGTGGCTTCCTGTATCTTATTTTGAACTTTTTTCTGAACCGCACTTTCAACAATTAATGTTTTGGTCGCAATTTGATTTTGGTATAAAGGATATCCAATACTGCCCGTAATTCCAAGACCTAAAACAAGAATTGCAGCATATCGTAAGAAAGGATTTGATGATTTTCCTTCCTCTTCATTTGCATGTAAAGTTATAGTTTCTCTTTCTGAAATGGCTTCGATTTTTTTCTCGAATATTTCTTTTTTAACCAAAGGAGAAACAAAAGGGCTTAATCCAAAGGATGATGCCAGGTAATTCGTTTGATCGTTTGGTGTAAAGATTATGTTGTTCTCAGCATTTAAACGGATTTCGCCTATGTTTTTAAGGCTGATAACGCCATTTTCTTCTAAAGTTTTTTTCCAGTTTACAACTTCAAAAGCAATAGCACTTACAGCAAAACCGTAAGATGTTTTTTCCGCGTTAGCGATATGATTGGCCAATAGTCCGTCATTGTTTTTCAAACGGCTATTAAAAGAGATCATTTTTTTGGGAGGAAAAAACGAATTTGTACTTTCATTCAGCTGCGCTGATTGAATTTCTGTTAAAAATGCTCCAAATCCTGGAACCGTTACACACTGATAACGATACAATAACTGTGCTATATAGTTTTCGATTTTCATAGTAACAAAGTTATGCAACGAATATAGTTATCAAAATTTTATTCACAATTTTTATTAACAATTCAGATATTTTTATAGATAATTATTTTTCAATTAGTTAGACTTTTTTTGTCTCTTTCAAAAAAGGATTGCCTAATCTTTAAGTAATAATTTTTGAAAGAATTTACATCTAATTTATATCTTTGCTGCTCTTGAATTTATTTTAAGATTTGTTTTTTAAAAGATTTTTGTCTCCGCCTTTAAACTATATTCACTCATGTCAGATCAAAATTTATTTTATTTATTAGCCTTATTAAAAATTGAAGGGGTGGGGGATATAATGGCAAAAAAACTACTCAGTCATTTTGGTAGTGCAGAGACTATTTTTAAAACGAAAATAAATCAAATTGCTGCTGTTGACGGAGTTGGAACAGTCTTACTGAAGAATTTAAAAGATAAATCAGTGTTTGAAAAAGCAGAAAGGGAACTTGAATTTATCAAATCAAATGATATAAAAGTATCTTTTTTTCAGGATGACAATTATCCGGAGCGCTTGAAACATTGCTTTGATGCTCCTGTTTTAATTTTTTCATCCGGAAACATAAATTTAAAAAACAAGAAAATAATCAGTATTGTTGGAACGCGTCAGATTACGTCGTACGGAACAGAGTTTTGTAAAAAGCTAATCGAAGATTTAATGCCGCTTGATCCTGTAATTGTTAGTGGTTTTGCTTATGGTGTTGATATTGTAGCGCATCAGCTGGCCATGGATTTTAATTTACAAACCATTGGCGTACTCGCTCATGGCCTGAACCAGATTTATCCCAAATCCCACAAAAAATTTGTTGCCAATATAGAAGAAAATGGAGGATTTATAACGGAGTTCTGGAGTTCGTCAAATCCTGATAAAGAAAATTTTGTACGCAGAAATCGTATTGTGGCTGGAATGGCCGAAGCTACAATTGTTATAGAATCGGCAGATAGGGGCGGTTCCCTTATTACAGCCAACCTGGCCAATGATTATAACCGGGATGTTTTTGCAGTTCCGGGTCGTGTTACAGATAAATATAGTCAGGGTTGTAATGATCTCATTAAAACTCAAAAGGCAAACGTACTGACAAGTGCCGCAGATTTGGTTTATATACTCAATTGGGACATCGAAAATAAAGAAAAAACTATCCAGAAACAGCTGTTCGTCGAGCTGGAGCCTGATGAACAAAAAGTGTATGATTTCTTGCTTAAAGATGGCAAAGAGTTGCTGGATATCATAGCATTACAATGCGATTTTCCTATTTATAAAATATCAGGATTGCTTTTAAATATGGAATTGAAGGGAGTTATCAGGCCACTTCCGGGGAAATTGTTTGAGGCAATTTAGAAATCAAAAAAGTGCCACAAATTACGCTAATTTTTACCAAGTTAATTCGTGAAAATTAGTGTAATTCGCAGCAGATATTTTATTTCCCACACCAAAGTAATTCGCTAAGTTTAGATAAAGTAGCTATGAAGAATAGCTGATACTTTCGTTTTGCTTATTTTTTATTATCGTAATCCCAGAAAGCTTCTTTTGTACCTGTACCATCAAGTAAACAAAAAGCAGTGTAAGACAGGTTTACAATCCAATCATCAATTTGTTCTATTTGCGGGTCATTAATTAGTTTATTACTTTGTAGCATTCCTTCGGGATACAAAGCCCACATTCGACCTAAATGGCAAATTCCCCACACAGAAGCTATTATTCTTTTGTCAATAAATTCTTTTTCAAATTCCGGAGCAAGAACTTTTAAAGCTTGCATAATTAGATGATAGTTTTTTTCGTGTAAAATACCCTTAAAAGGGCGCAATTGTCCAAGAAAACCATTTTTCCATCTTTCATTCTCAAAATTTTCATGTCGTCCGCTTTGGTACATTAATTCTTCTATGGCATCTTCTTTGGTCATAAGTTCAATGTAAAATTTTAGAAGATTGGTTTATTTACCAAACCCAAGTACTTCGCGAACTTTTGCCAGAACGCCATCAGCAACTACAGAAGCTTTTGCTGCACCTTTTTTCAATAATGCATCTACTTCATCAAGGTTATTGATATAGTAATTGTATTTTTCTCTTTCGGTTTTAAATTTTTCGGTAATCAATTCAAACAAAGCTTGTTTGGCATGGCCATAACCGTAATTTCCGCCTAAATAATTGGTTCTCATTTCGGCAATTTGAGCTTCAGTTCCTAACAATGAATAAATTGCAAAAGCATTGCAGGTATCCGGATTTTTAGGATCTTCAAGCGGCGTACTATCCGTTTCTATGCTCATAACCTGCTTGCGCAATGTTTTGTCATCGAGGAAAATATTGATAATATTATTGGCCGATTTACTCATTTTTCCGCCGTTTGTTCCGGGAATCAACTTACTGTCTTCCTGAATTTTAGCTTCCGGAATTACAAAAGTTTCGCCCATTTGGTGATTGAAACGGGAAGCTACATCACGGGTAATTTCTAAATGTTGTAACTGGTCTTTTCCAACTGGTACAAATTCAGCATCGTAAAGTAGAATATCTGCTGCCATTAACATCGGATAAGAGAACAAACCTGCGTTTACGTCATCTAAACGATCCGCTTTATCTTTGAAAGAATGTGCTAAAGTCAGTCTTTGAAATGGGAAAAAGCAACTTAAATACCAGGTCAATTCAGTGGTTTGAGTCACATCTGATTGTCTGTAAAACGTAACACGATCAATATCTAATCCAAAAGCAAGCCATGCCGCCGCTACACTAAAAGTGTTTTCGCGCAAGGTTTTACCATTTTTAATTTGTGTAATCGAATGTAAATCAGCAATAAACAAAAAAGATTCGTTTGCAGGATTGTTTGATAATTCGATCGCTGGAATAATTGCTCCCAATAAATTGCCTAAGTGTGGCGTTCCAGTACTCTGAACACCAGTAAGTATTTTTGCCATTCTAGTTTTTTTCTTAACCGCAAAGATTGCAAGTTTATTTTTTTTAACCGCAAAGTTCGCAAAGTTTTTCGCAAAGTCTGCAAAGTTTATTTTTCTTTAACCCCAAAATGGACCAACTTTTTTATAGTTAATAACAGTTTGGTGTTTCCAGATCATCAAAAATCTAATAATGTAAAAATCTCACGGTCTAAAAATCTAAATTCACTTCTCTTTTCTTACATTTGGAACCATGAAAGGATTAAAAATTGTTTTTTGGGTTATATGGCGCATTTGGTTCTACATTTTAATGGCCATTCCGATATTGATTATGCTGCCGTTTTTGTTGATTTCTATCATCTCAGAAAGGGGTTATCCCTATTTCTTTAAAATGGCCCGCATTTGGGCTAAATTTATCCTTTTCGGGATGGGTTTTTATTACAAAGTCGAACGCGAGCAAAAGCTCATTAAAAATAAAAGTTACATGATTGTGGCCAATCATACATCGATGAGCGATATTATGCTTATGCTGGCTGTGGTTAGAAATCCGTTTGTTTTTGTTGGGAAAAAAGAGCTTTCGAAGATTCCTTTATTTGGATTTTTCTATAAAAGAACTTGTATTTTGGTAGATCGAAATTCTTCAAGAAGTAAAAATGAAGTTTTTAAAAGAGCACAAAACAGGCTTAGTCAGGGACTTAGTATTTGTATTTTTCCTGAAGGTGGAGTTCCTGATGATGAAAGCATCTTACTGGATGAATTTAAGGATGGTGCTTTTCGTTTGGCAATTGATCACCAAATTCCAATTGTGCCTATCGTTTTTGCTGATAACAAGGAGCGCTTTTCATATACTTTTTTAAGTGGAAGTCCCGGAAAAATGCGCGTAAAAATATTGCCCTTTGTAACAACCAACGGCTTAACAAGTGATCATAGAAAAGAACTTCGGGACCAGGTTAGGCAATTGATATACAAAGGATTGATTGCTTTTGGAAAGAAAGAATAGTCAAAACAAAAAGCCCGACAAATTTTCCGAAATTGTCGGGTTTTCTTTTGAATTAAAAATCCCCCATTTATATTCAAAAAGACTATCGGTGAATTATTTTTTCAGAAATAAAACGCAATACTTTTTTAAATTTCAATTTGGTTTTTCTGCGGTTTTTATTGTACAACACTTCTATTTTTTCTTTCATGGTTAAAAATATTAAGGATTGATAATAAAGAGTTTGTATTAAACTCAAGTTAATGTCACATTTATATAGAGAGCAAAAAATGAAAAAGGTTGCGTAAAAAGTAAAAAAAACGTAAAAAAATAATGATAAAAACCCGTTAGCACCAAAAAACTAACGGGTTTTTGTAGAACAAACCAATCTAAATTTATTATAAAAAAAACCGTTGAATTGGGTATTATGGCAAATACCAGTCAAATTCTTGTGTTTATTTATAAGATGCCATAGTTTTAGAATGGTTGCGTCATTTTTTATTTATTTTTTAAAAATAAAAAACCCGACTCGTTTTAGTACTGTCGGGTTTGAATAAAAAAACCTGCAACTTGCAGGTTTTTAATATTTTAAGCGTTTGCTAATTCTTTGATGTGCGCTTTAATTTTTGCTTCTAATTCATCAGCTAATTCCGGATTATCTTTGATTAAAGATTTTACAGCATCACGACCTTGTCCTAATTTTGTATCTCCGTAGCTAAACCATGATCCTGCTTTTTTAACGATTTCAAATTCAACCGCTAAGTCAAGAATTTCTCCTGTTTTAGAAACTCCTTCTCCGTACATGATGTCGAATTCGGCAGTTTTAAAAGGCGGAGCTACTTTGTTTTTTACGATTTTTACTTTAGTCCTGTTTCCAATTACATTCTCACCATCTTTAATTTGAGAAGAACGACGAATATCTAAACGAACTGAAGCGTAGAATTTTAAGGCGTTACCACCAGTTGTAGTTTCAGGATTTCCAAACATAACCCCAATTTTCTCTCTTAACTGGTTGATGAAGAAAACAGTACAATTTGTTTTGCTGATCGTTCCAGTTAGTTTTCTTAATGCCTGTGACATCAAACGAGCGTGAAGACCCATTTTAGAATCTCCCATTTCACCTTCGATTTCACTTTTTGGAGTCAATGCAGCAACAGAGTCAATAACCACAATATCAATTGCTCCTGAACGAATTAAGTTTTCAGCAATTTCTAAAGCCTGCTCTCCGTTATCCGGTTGTGAGATGATTAAGTTTTCGATATCTACACCTAATTTTTCGGCATAATTTCTATCAAAAGCATGTTCAGCATCGATAAAAGCAGCAATTCCGCCGGCTTTTTGAGCTTCGGCAATTGCGTGTAATGTTAAAGTAGTCTTTCCTGAAGATTCCGGTCCGTAAATTTCTATAATTCTTCCTCTCGGGTAACCATTAACTCCAAGAGCTAAATCAACCCCAAGGGATCCTGAAGAAATTGTTTCAACTTCTACGATGGCTTTATCTCCCATCTTCATTACAGTTCCTTTACCGTAAGTTTTATCTAGTTTGTCAAGCGTAAGTTGTAGCGCTTTTAATTTGGCTTCTTTCTCTGAACTCATCTCTTTTTTTTCTTTTTCTTTTTCTTTCATGTAAATTTTTATAATTTATTCTCAAAAACAAACCAGAAATGATAACTTACTGATTTAGATTTGTATCAGGCTTGTAATTTTGTAAAAATAGTTCTTTTTTTTGAAGTTTGATTCTCTCAGATTGTTCCAAATTGTCACAAATTTCACTATAAAAATAAAGCCTTTAATTCTGTGGCATCAGAAGGTTTTATTTTCCCGGCTAATAGTAAACTCAATTGTTTACGACGCAAAGCAGCATCAAAACGTTGTATTTCAAGTTCTGTTTCCGGCGCAATTGGCGGAACTTCAACTGGTCTTCCGCTATCATCCACTGCAACAAAAGTATAGATGGCTTCGTTGGCTTTGGTTCTGCTTCCGGATTCACGGTCTTCTACCCAAACATCGATAAAAACTTCCATAGAACTTTTAAAAGATCTGGAAACCTTTGCTTCTATTGTAACTACGGCTCCAAGGGGAATGGCCCTGTTAAAAGCCACGTGATTTACAGATGCCGTTACTACAATTCGGCGTGAATGTCTGCGGGCGGCAATACTTGCTGCGCGATCCATACGGGCCAATAATTCACCTCCAAAAAGGTTATTTAAAGGATTTGTTTCGCTCGGTAAAACTAAATCGGTTAATATCGTTAAGGATTCTGAAGGGTGTTTTGGATTCATTTTTTTAATAATAAAATTTTATTTTGATGTCCGCTATACAGACGGTTTTTTTGCCACAGATTCAAAAGACAGGAATGATTTCTTCTTATTTTTTTACTCTGTGAAATCTGTGGTTTATATTTTAATTTAACCAATAAACAGCCATTACGGCTGGAATAAAATAGATGACAATGGTTCTTGCACCATCGTAATCTTTGGCTAGTCGTTGTCCGAAAAGCATCATTAACAAAGAGATACAAGAAAATACGGCGCCATAAAAACCAAATTCCCGGCCGCTGTTTGTTACCAATTGTATGGCGCCAACTACGCATAAAATACCGGAAATTAATTCTAAAATTAAAAGGTGAAGTAATGCAAGGGGCACTTGATTTTTCAATGGTGTTTTGGCAAAATGCCCTTTGAGCCAGTCGACATTATCTTTCCAGTAAAATATTTTTTCATATCCTGACTGTAAGAAGGTTAAGGCTAAAAAGGCTAATAGTAAAATAGAGGCAACATTATTCATTTGAAAACTATTTTTTATGAATTAAACGAGTCAGTTTTATTGATAAATCGGTCAAAATTATTTTTGCATTTCCGTTTCTTTCAATGTGATACATCGCATCCGAAAGTTCCTTGAAAATTTCATGAATATTATTTCCGTTTACAAAAGGGGCAAAATTTTCGAGTTTAAATTTGTCGACTTTTGGTTCAATATAAACCAAATCCGGCGCCTGATAATTAAGCAAAAGTGCCTGACGAAACATTTCGATACAAAACTGAATGAATTTTTTCTGGCTTTCACGTCCCAGTGCAGCAATTTCTTCACTCCAGGAAATCAAATCCTGAATAGCAGCCGCGTTTCCTTTGGCCCTGAAAGCGGCACGAACCCAATTGACAAACCATTGTTCAAAAGGATATTCTGAATCGTCTTCTTTTAAAAGATGTAAAGCTTTACTGAAATTTCCCTGCGCCTGATGTGCAATTTTGAAGGCCAGTTTTTCTTCGATATTTTCTTTGGAAATTAAAGCTTGTGCGATAACCTTTTCCGGCAGTCCATTAAAGTGAATCACCTGACAGCGAGAACGTATGGTTTGAATTATATCTTCTTCGTTTTCTGAAATCAGAATAAAAATAGTTTTATCCGAAGGTTCTTCCAGAAGTTTCAGTAGTTTATTTGATGCGGCGATATTCATTTTATCCGCCATCCAGATAATCATGATTTTATATCCTCCTTCGTAAGATTTTAACGAAAGTGATTTTAAAACTTCCTGAGCATCTTCGACCCGAATTTCACCCTGTTTGTTTTGAACGCCCAGTATTTTATACCAGTCAAATAAACCTCCGTAAGGCATTTCCTGAATAAAATTTCGCCAATCCTGAATAAAGTCTAAACTTTTGGGTTTAGTTTTAACATCTTCAGTTGTTACCGTTGGATAAATAAAATGTAAATCAGGATGTGAGATGTTTTGAAACTTCAGATTGCAGGAATCATTTCCGTTTTCATTTTCATTTCCTGAGTTGTTGCACAAAATATATTGCGCATAGGCGATAGCGGTGGATAGTGTACCACTTCCTTCTGGTCCAATGAATAATTGTGCGTGCGGAATTCGTCCGGAAGCTGCACTTTTTATCAAGTGACTTTTGATGTAATCTTGACCTAAAATTTGAGAAAATTGCATGAAGCAAAGATAGAAGAAAATGATGTAGTCAAAAATTTTCAAACAAAAGTTTATCGACTTGATTTAATTTCTGTGGTTAATGAAGTTTTGACTTCGGTTTTTTAGAGTTTATTAACCAACTTTTGTTAATAAAGAGATGATTTGAAGGAGATATTAAGACTTTTTTGTTAATAGTTTTTTGCTCTATACGACAAACGTAAGGTTTTTTTGGTTATTAATTTAAAGAATATTTTCTTTTTAATAGCTTATATCTTACCTTTTTTCTTTTAACAAATTTAACAAAAACTCCGCTAAAACGCAGATTATCTCGCCATAAGGTTGATATTTAAGCTTTTTTTAAGCTTTTTTTTCGAAAAAAAAAATCAATAAAGTTGCAATTTAAGTTAATTTATATATTTTTGTTTTCATCAACAACCAATTATATTTAAGAATCTATGAAAGGGAAAATTATTTTATTTAGTGCACTTTTTATATTTACAACTGGAGCTATTTCGGCCCAGGCAAAAAATGCACCAAGAAGTATTATTAGTACAACAGCTCTTATTCGTAAATATCATGATCAAAAGGAATTGAGTGGTATGCAAAAAGGAGAACTTTTGGAACTTTACATCGAGCGTATAAAAGTTTTAGTAAAAACGCTCCCTTACATTGCGTTGGTTACAAAACCTGGTGTTACGATGGCAGACTTAGGTATTCCGGACGATAACGAACACAAAAAGGTATTAGATGCTCAGGCAGTTGGTACAACAGCATTTTTAGATACGACAGTAGAGTTTCAAAGAAAAATGATGCCGTATTCAGACAAAGGAAACTTAATTGCTGCAATTTTGTTCTATGAAAGTACATTGAAATCTTTACATGAGTTCAACGAATTGAATGAAATGTAATGTTTAATTATATTTTTTAAAACCTATTTCGAATTGTTTACGTAGATGAGTTAAATTTTTTGCGCCATTTCGAAAAAGAGATAAAAAAACAACTCGTTCTCGATCTATCTGAATTAATCCCAGAAAAGTCGAGATGAGTTTTTTCATTTACGCATACCCAAATTTATTATTAACCGTAATACCCCCCTTATCATGAAAAAAATTACTCAAATGATCTGCGTTCTTTTGACAGTTACGAGTATGAGTGCTCAACAAGAGAAAGGAATTATGGGCTACACCAATTGGTTAAACAACTGGACCGAATTCAAGCCTAACAAAGTAGAGTATGGAGAAGCAAACCAAATTTTAGCAGGAAACATATCTGTTAATACTAAATTGCTGAAGAGGAATATTTATGTTTTGCAAGGCAATGTTTATGTTACTAACAATGCTGTTTTAACAATCGAACCAGGAACTTTGATTATTGGTGATTTTGAAACAAAAGGTACCTTAGTAGTGACTAAAGGCGCACAACTTGTTGCTGATGGATTAGAGACTGATCCAATTGTGTTTACTTCAAACCGTAGCCAGAAAAAAGCTGGAGACTGGGGTGGAGTTGTAATTTTAGGTGACGCTCCAATCAATAAATTTGGAAATGTTGGTTCTTATAACTTAGATCTTGATCCTACATTAACTACTTATGGTGGTGATAATGCTGCAGGAAATTCAGGAATTTTAAGATATGTAAGAATCGAGTTTGCAGGTAAAAAAGTTAAAGGAGTGGATACTTTCAATGGTTTAACTATTGCTGGTGTCGGATCTAAAACAATTCTTGAAAACGTTATGGTAAGCTACTCCGGTGGTGATGCATTTGCCTTTTTTGGAGGTGATATAAACGCTACTAAATTAGTTTCTTATAAATCTATCAATGACGACTTTAAATTTACACAAGGTGTTCAATGTCGTTTATATAACTCATTAGCCGTAAGATCTTCTTATTTATCTAGTAATAAAGACGGGTCTCGTTGCATGGAAGTAAAATCATTCGAAAAGAAAAATGAAACTGATTTTACTAAAAAACAAACTTTAGTTGTTGCAACTAATATTACAATGCTTAATGATAGTGAAAACATTAAAGCTGATATTCAGTCAGGTTTAGTGAAAGAGGCTGTATATGTAGCTGAAAGTGCTTCACTTGAAATGAAACGTAGCGTAATCTCTGGATTCAATCCAGCTGTTTTATTAGATAGTAAAACAGAAATTAATGATGCTAACCTTAAGAAAATCAAATTTGAAGAAATGTACTTCAACCTATGTAACGGAAACATCTTTACAGAGTACAATTCTAACAATGAAGACCTGGAGAGCTGGTATGGAAATAGCGTGTTTTTTAACGTTTACTCACAAAGTAACAACAGAGAAACATTTATCGATATTTTCAATGCTAAAAAACCGGATTTCAGATTACAATTAGGAAAAATCACAGCGTCTAGCAGCAACAGATAAATAGATTTCGATTTTTATTTCAAAGCGTAAATTTTATTAATAAAGTCCCCAGACACAATTTATGTATTCGTCTTAAGCGGACCAAATAAAGATCAAGACATAATGGCTCTATCTAGAAAAAAATATTTGATATATATAATATTTTTGGTTTCACCTGTTACATTAAGTCTATATGCCCAAAATTCAGTAGAAAAGCCTACCGTTTCTATTGACGCGAATAGCAGTACAACGGCGTGTGATAATCAAAAGAAAGACACAGCTGATATTATCAGCAAATTAGATAATTCTAATCAGTTTTTAGTAGGGCTATCCAACCCCAAGGATAGCCTTGCTAAGGCAACTGAGATGAAAGATCAGACCAATTCAAAGTGTGAAGAAAATTCATTTATAACAGCTTCTTATTCCGTTCTTGCAAAAGATATTATTGAGAACTATAAATATGATTTTTCCGAAACATTTATTGATATTTTATTTTTTGAAAACATAGACCTAGCAAGAACGCGCACTATATGATTCAAAAAATTACCCCAAATAATACCACATTTTTTTTATTACTTTGCATATTATTCATTACTAAACCGAATGTAAATGCACAAACTATAGTTCCTCAGCCATTAGATGGCCTTGAGAAACTTTGTGCGGGACCTACGTTTAATGAATTTTATGCTTCCTTTAGTTATGTTAATTTTCCAGCAGGAACGACATTTGCAGTAGAGCTTTTAGATAATTCAAACAATCCAATTGCTACTACTTTACTGGCGCCTGCCGTGGACGTTTCTGCCACGCAAAAAACCTTAAAATTTGCAGTACCAACTAATCTGGTTGGTGCTGATACCTACGGAATACGAGTTAAAAGCTCAACTGGTGCTACTAGTGTCAGATTCAAAAACTCGTTAGGAGCTACTTCTTTTCCCGCATATTATAAAACTTACGAATCTACATTTTCGATTAATAATAAAGCTACTAATGCAACTATTTGTACTGGTAGTACTTTAACGCTTTCTGTAGATGACGGAGACAACTCTCCTTTAAAAATAGTTCCAAGTCTTAATTACAGATGGTATAAAGATGGTGCAATTGTTTCAGGACAAAGTGCTAAAACGTTAGTTGTAAATTCAGTAGGCGAATATTATGCCGTAGTAGAATACGGTGCCTGTACTGAGCCAAATATTAGTTCCAATCTTATTAAGGTTGGAAGTTCAACATCAGGAGGAGCCGTTGTTATTAGTTCCAGTTTAGGAAACCCTTTTTGTTCGAATGGAACAGGAACCGTTTTAACAGCAACTCAGGGTAATCATTATGTATGGAAGAAAGATGGTGTTCCTTTTGGAGGGGATACCCGTAGCGTTACAACAAATGAATCTGGAACTTATACAGTCGATGTAGATTTTGGAGGTTGTAGTGCAACAGGAAATCTATCACTTAGCAGTAACGGTTTCAATGCCAGTATTGATGTGGCAGATGAGTTTGAACTTAGCGAAGGAGAAACTATTAATGTAAGTATTACAACAGATGCTACCAATCCAACATATGAATGGTATTTAAACGGAAACCTTATTACTGGAGCAACAACGAACAGTTATCTAGTAGCTGCTATTGGTACTTATAAAGTAAAAATATCACAAGCTTCAGGTTGCATAGCTTCTAAAGAATTTACATTTAAAGCTACTGGGCCAAGAGGGCCAGCCACTGTTATTCCTAATGTTATAAAATTAACCGGAACAAACCCATATTGGAACATTCCCGATGAATACAAAAATGCAAGCACCAAAGTTATGATTATAAGTTCCAATGGTGATATGGTTCTGGATGTTGTTGATTACCAAGGTGATTGGCCTCAGACTTCAATAGATTTTAAAAATGTAAATCCAGTATATTACTATGTCATTCAATCCGACACAGGTGAAAAAAAAGGATCAATAACGGTGCTAAAATAATATGAAGAAAATTTTACTATTCATAACTTTATTTTACGGTTTTTCAAATACACTCTATTCTCAAGAAACTAAATCTGAGGATGGAGTTGTTTCGTTTTCGTTACCTATAAGAAATTCTTTAAAGTTTAATAGATACTTAATTAACCCTGCATTCAGTTTTGTTCGTGAAACAAATGCCTATGCCAGTTTTTATAATAAAAGACAATGGGTACAATTTGAAAATGCACCAAATACTTATTTAGCCAATTATTCAGGTCGTTTCAGAGAAAATGAAGCATTTGCTTTTGGCCTGTTTCAACAAAATTATGGTTTAATGACCGTTTTTGGCGGAATAGGAAACTTTGCCCATAACATCGTTTTAGAACAAGACAGCAACTTAACTTTTGGTATGAACGTTGGTGTTTATCAAAGCGGTTTAAACAAAGGCAAAATAATATCTGATGATACAAATCTTTTAGCAGGTGATTATCCTTCAAATACAATGCTTACTGTTAACCCTGGTGTAAACTACGGAACAGCATTTCTTGATTTTGGGGTTTCTGTAAATAATCTGATACTTTATAATTTTGGGGCCGGAGTCGTAAAAGAAGATCCGGAAAGAGCAATCGAATTGCACGCCATGTACACAGGTTACATTGACAGTTATGGTTTTTTTGACAGAAGTAAATTTTCTGCAATTGTAAAAACAGAAGTAAAAAAAGACAAAACAATTCTATCGGGCCTTGCCATGATTGCAATCCCAAAAGGAGTTTGGGCACAAGCCGGATATAATACTTTATACGGAGTTTCTGCCGGTTTAGGATTTAATATTTCTCCTAGTATTGCAATTGAATACAACTACGAGAGAGGGATGGGGAATTTTACCAATCTTGGAGGTTCTCATGAATTTGCTATAGCCTATAAATTCAAAAACAAAAATTACTATTATGGTGATGACGAAGAAGGTTCCTTAATAGATCCGTCTAAACCAAAACCGGTAATGGCTAAACCATCTACTGCTACAACAGCAGCAAGAACTGATGGTGCAGAAAAAGCAAGACTGGCAGCCGAAGCAAAAGCTAAAGCGGATGCCGAAGCCAAACAAGCAAGACTTGCTGCTTCAGAAAAAGTCAAGGCAGATGCCGAAGCTGCTGCAAAAGCAAAACTAGAAGCAGACAATAAAGCGAAGGCAGATGCCGAAGCGATTAAAATAAAATTAGCTGCAGACGCTAAAGCAAAAGCCGATGCCGCAGCTGCAGCGAGAGCGCAAACGGCAACTACAAACAGAGCAACTGGCGCAGAGCAAAGATCACAAGCGCAATTGGCTGCAGATAAAGTAAGAGCTGATGCTGAAGCCCGAAGAATAAAATTAGCTGCTGATAATAAAGCCAGAGTAGATGCTGCTGCTGCAGCAAGAGCACAAGCTGCCAGTACAAATAAACCTGCAACGGCTACACAAAAAACACAAGCGCAATTAGCCGCAGATAAAGCCAAAGCTGATGCTGAAGCGTTGAAAATAAAATTAGCTGCCGATGCGAAAGCCAAAGCTGATGCCGAAGCTGCCGCTAAAGCAAAAGCCGCTGCTGCTGCTCCGGGCACTGCTACACCGCAAAAAACACAAGCTCAATTAGCTGCTGATAAAGCCAAAGCTGATGCCGAAGCCGCTGCCAAAGCAAGATTAGCCGCAGAAGCTAAAGCTAAAGCCGATGCCGAAGCTGCTGCTAAAGCAAAATTAGCTGCTGATACAAAAGCCGCTGCTGATGCTGAAGCATTAAAAATAAAACTGGCTGCCGATGCCAAAGCGAAAGCCGATGCTGCCGAGGCAAAACGTAAAGCAGATGCCAAAGCCAAAGCAGAAGCTGCTGATCTACAGTCTATCTTAGCTGCTGATGCCAAGGCAAAAGCAGATTCAGATGCTTATCAGGCAAGATTAGCTGCTGAAGCAAAAGCTGCTGCTGCTGCTGCTGCAAAAACAAAAACAAATATTGATGCTGCAAATAAAGCGAAGTTAGCTGCTGATGCTAAGGCTAAAGCTGCAGAAGATGCTGCATTAAAAGAAAAATTAGCTGCAGATGCTAAAGCGAAAGCGGACGCAGAAGCAAGACAGGCATTAATTGCTGCCGAAGCTAAGGCTAAAGCCGATGCAGATGCCTTGAAAATTAAATTAGCTGCTGATAAAGCGAAAGCGGATGCTGATGCTCTTCAGGCGAAACTAGCCGCTGATGCTAAAGCTAAAGCTGATGCAGAAGCACTTCAGGCAAAATTAGTTGCTGATGCCAAAGCGAAAGCTGACGCAGATGCCTTAAAAGAAAAACTAGCCGCTGATGCTAAAGCGAAAGCGGATGCAGATGCTCTTCAGGCAAAACTGGCTGCCGATGCTAAAGCGAAAGCGGATGCAGAAGCCCTACAGGCAAAACTAGCTGCTGATGCCAAAGCGAAAGCGGATGCACAAGCTTTACAGGCAAAATTAGCTGCAGATGCCAAAGCAAAAGCCGATGCCGATGCTCTTCAGGCAAAATTAGCTGCCGATGCTAAAGCGAAAGCGGATGCAGAAGCCCTACAGGCAAAACTAGCTGCTGATGCCAAAGCGAAAGCGGATGCACAAGCCTTACAGGCAAAATTAGCTGCTGATGCCAAAGCAAAAGCCGATGCCGATGCTCTTCAGGCAAAATTAGCTGCCGATGCTAAAGCGAAAGCGGATGCAGAAGCCCTACAGGCAAAATTAGCTGCTGATGCCAAAGCGAAAGCGGATATGGAAGCTTTACAAGCAAAATTAATTGCTGATGCCCGAGTAAAAGCCGATGCCGAAGCAACTGCAAAGGCCAAAGCGGATGCTGAAGCAAAACAATTGCAAGAAGCAGAAGAAGCACGTTTGGCAAAACTAGCTGCTGATGCCAAAGCGAAAGCGGATGCAGACGCCTTACAAGCAAAATTAGCTGCTGATGCCAAAGCAAAAGCCGATGCCGATGCTCTTCAGGCAAAACTGGCAGCTGACGCTAAAGCGAAAGCTGACGCAGATGCCTTAAAAGCAAAATTAGCTGCTGATGCCAAAGCGAAAGCGGATGCAGACGCTTTACAAGCAAAATTAGCTGCTGATGCCAAAGCAAAAGCGGATGCCGATGCTCTTCAGGCAAAACTGGCAGCTGATGCTAAAGCGAAAGCTGACGCAGATGCTTTAAAAGCAAAATTAGCTGCTGATGCCAAAGCGAAAGCAGATGCAGACGCCTTACAAGCAAAATTAGCTGCTGATGCCAAAGCAAAAGCGGATGCCGATGCTCTTCAGGCAAAACTGGCAGCTGATGCTAAAGCGAAAGCTGACGCAGATGCCTTAAAAGCAAAATTAGCTGCTGATGCCAAAGCGAAAGCAGATGCTGATGCTCTTCAGGCAAAACTGGCTGCCGACGCTAAAGCGAAAGCTGATGCAGAAGCGCAACAAGCTAAAATAGCTGCAGATGCTAAAGCTAAAGCGGATATGGAAGCTGCTCAGGCCAAATTATTAGCCGATCAAAAAGCGAAAGCGGATGCAGAAACATCAGAAAAATTAAAAGCTGAAGAAGAAACAAGACAACTGAGACTAGCAGAGGAAGCACGTGAAGCAAAATTACTTGCTGATGCCAAAGCGAAAGCCGATGCCGATACACTTCAGGCTAAGCTGGCTGCAGATGCACTTGCTAAAGCGGCTTCAGCACCAAAAGATGATACGGCAAAAGCGATTGAGGATTTAACTCAGTCTATTGAAAATGCCACTAAAAATCAAAAAGATTTATTATCACAGTTTAATACAACTGTGGCAAATAAACAAAGAGATCTTAATGATTTAAGAGAAGAGAATGACTTAAGTGAAAAAGGAATTTATAAAGAACCAAAACCTTTTAAAAGTGTTGCGGCTGAAAATAGTCAGTTAGAAGCTTTAAAATTACAACTTGCTGAAGCCAATAAAGCTCAAAAAGATGAAATCGCGAAGCTGACCAATTTATACAACGAGAGACTTAAAAAAGTTCCTAATAAAAATGATGCTTTAAACAAGGCTTATCTTGAAAAGATCAACCAGTTGAAAGCAGCACAGTTAAAAATGGAAGAAGATAGTGCCACTTTACTTTCGAATTTAGAGCGTATTAAAGCGGAGACTGAAATTGAGAAAAAACGTAGAATTAAACGTGCCGCTTATGAGAATGATCAGGGAAGATATGCACAGGACGTTGCGGCTCTTAAACGTATAAAAGAGACAACAAAAGTAAGTAGTACACCATTAACGGCAAGTGATTTTGATTTTGGTGAAGACCAGTCGAATATGCAAATTATCAAGAACATTAAAAATGCTGATAGTGGTTATTATATGATCATTGCAGTTCACAGCAGTGTTGAAAAACGTGACCAATTCCTGGCTAAGGCTGTTGCCGCAGGACGTACAGATGTTAATTTCTTTTACAATGTAACAACAAGTAAATATTACATCTATTACGAGAAGTTTGATGGATTACCGGAAGCAACTAAAGCATTAGAAGCAAAAGGAAACAAACCATACAACGGTAAAATGGCAATCGTTAAGGTGGAGAATTAATAAAAAAAGTTTAAGTCGGTCCTTCTTACTACTAAGAAGGACAAAGTAATAAATGTTATAGAATACTAATTGTTTTATTCACTAATGCCCCTTAGAGGATAAGATGTAAGTAAACAAAAAAATGATTATGAGAAAACCTACTATTTTAAGAACGCTGATTTTTGTTTTAGCCATGTTGTTCAATTTTGCGTCCTACGCGCAAGATGGAATCGCATATAACTCCAAGTTTCCTGAAAACTTGAATGAGAATATATTCTTAAAAGCAAATAATCAGCCGATCAATCCAATTAGTTTAAATGCTAATGAGGAGCCGTCGAAAAATGGAGTTGCTGCCGCACTTACAAATCCTGTAATTCCGTACGCACAATTACCTTATGCAGGACAAGTTACACAGTGTCCTAATGATGGTAAGATGTTACCAAAACTATTTTTGTGCGGAGGAAATGATTCCCGGCTTATCGATACAAAAATAACAGACGCACAATCTATTATTTGGGAGAGATTTGTTTCCGGAGGAACTTGTATTACAGTTTCTAATAGCGATTGTGCTAATGAAACAGCAGCATCAACTTGCTGGAACCAGGTGGGTACAGGAAAAGATTACCTGGCAAGTTCTGCCGGGCAATTCCGTGTTAAAATAGTAGACAATACAGGAACTCCTTATACTTTCTATTTCAATGTTTATCAAAACACCTTAATTCCTACAGCTACAACAAAAAGCAATATTATTAGAAATACTGCCGGAACCTGTGTAGTTAACGGAAAAATTACTGTTGGCGGATTTGGGAATGGTTACGAGTATAGCTTTACAACAACAGGTGCTTCTGGTGCATGGCAGGACAGTAATGTATTTACTACTGCAACACCTGGTACATACACCGCTTTTATCAGAATAAAAGGTGTTGTAGGATCTTGTGAATTTAAAGTTATTAATCTTGAAATTAAAAATGTAACTTTTGCTATCACAACTTCAGTTGTTTTACCTAAATGTAGTAGCGCTACGGGAAGTATACAAGTGATAACAAATGATATTAAACTACCGTATACTTATAATCTCTATAATAGCGCTGGTACTAAAATAAGCAATTCTAATTCTATAGATGATCCTGATTTTACTTTTAGCGGTTTAAATCCTGGTACCTATAAGGTCGAAGCAGTTGTGGCAGGAGCTCCTCTTCCTGCTTGTCAGGTGCTGGATTTTAAGAATATTGTTATTACAAGTCCTCCTACTGCATTATCATTTACAGCAACTGAAACCACAAAATTAAATGCTTGCGGAACGGGTGTTATTACAGTGACGCCAAAAGATGGGGTTACGCCATATAAATATTTTATAAATATTGACAATACGGGATTTGTAGAAGTTCCAACGTATTCTATTACCACTTCTAAAGCAGGAACTTATGTAATTCGTGTTGTAGATGTAAACGGTTGTGCTGCCACTGACAGGACAATTGTGGTTGCCGATCCTAAGAAGCCAGTGTACACTGTTGCTAAAACAGACGGTGATTGTATTAGTGAACTTGGAAAAATAACAATAAATGTTACTGACACCAATAGTTATGTTTTAAGTTATAATCTTACCCCGGTTAATACAGCTACACAATTTGTTACTGGTACGGTTACAGGTACTACGACAAGTTATGTCTATAATAATTTAGCAGCAGGAATTTATAATTTAAAAGTCAGATATGTCAAAAATGGTGTGACATGTGATGACCCTGTTCAAAAAATTACAATTGGTGCATCGAATGTTTTAACAGCATCTGCGGGTGTTGCAGAATTGTCAGGTTGCGGACCAGCTGGAAAAGAAGTACAAGGTAAAGTTAGAATTGCCAATGCTCAGGGAGGCGTACCGCCTTATCTGTACAGTTTTGATGATAAAAAAACCTGGATAACATCCAATGAAGCGTATGTAGATCCTCGCGGACCAAGTTTACCTTATACTTTTTATGTAAAAGATGCACTTGGTTGCGAATATAAAATGACAGGGATCATCATGGATTTCAGACCAGATCCACCTACCATTAGTGTTAAGGATCCTGTTTTTAATTGTGACGGATCGGCAACCAGTACAGTAATTGTAACCAATAGCGGAAGTGGAAATCCTAATTTTAGTTATGATTATTTTATGGATGGTGTGGCTAACACAAATACTCCTTCAAACGTTTTTGTAAACGTAACACAGGGAGACCATACTATCACGGTTAATTATAATGTATTAAGCGTTTCAACCTATAGTAACCTGCTACAGGAAGATTTTGGGATTGGTGGATTTACCACGACTCCCGGAATTAACCCGGCGTATTGTTTTGAAGACGAAACAACTCCACACCCTATAGGGTATACTTGTGGTGGTTTTAATGATTACCAGATTAATGATGGAAAATATGCTGTTGCAAGTAAGATCACAACTACTTTTGGAGGAACCTGGCTGGTAGCCAAAGACCATACGACACCTACTAATGCAAACGGAAGGTTTTTATGCGTAAACGTTGGGGGAACTGCTGGTATTGGAGGTATTTTATATAGTAAACCAATTAAAGATGTTATTGCGAACCAACCCGTAATTATTTCATTATGGGCAGAGAATTTAATTAAGAAAGCAAATCCGGGTTACGATGACCCAAAATTAACGATTCAGTTAGTAAATAACCTGAATGGAGTGGGTGGTTCTGAAACGATTGTAGCTACAACTCCGGTAGCAAGCCCTTGGGTTGTTCCAAAATCTGATAAATGGGAATACAAAGAATTGTTATTAAATCCGGGTGCTTACACTAATTTAAGTTTTGTAATCAGATCTTATAATAACGCTTTTAATGGTAATGACGTTCTTATAGATGATATCTGGGTACGTCAAATACCAAAATCATGTAATACAGTAGTTGATTTTCCTGTTTATGTTGACGGAAGTAAAGCATTTTCTGCTGGTATTACCGGATATAAAGATGTACAATGTAGTGGAGATAACAATGGAGAAATTACGTTGTCTGCTAAGAATTTTGATCCGGCAAAAGGATTTCAATATTCTGTAGATGGTGGTGCATGGCAAACGGTAATACCAGTTCCGGCTGCTACCAGTGGCAGTAAAACGTTAACAGGATTATCGGGAAAAATTTATAATATAAAAATTCGCTACGATAGTTCAGCTAACAGCTGTACTTTTCCATTAGCGCAGGAAATCAAAATACCAAAAGCTTTAAAAGTTAATGCTACGGTTACCAAATTGCTAACATGTATTGAAGGTGCAACGATAACCGCTGTGGCGACTGATGGAACTCCGGGTTATCAATATCAATTAAGAGAAGCTGATGGTGTAACAGCCATAACTGCTTTTCAAGATTCAGGCGTATTTCCTGATATTAAAAAAACCGGAACTTATAAAGTTGTAGCGAAAGATTTAAACTCCTGTCAAACGGCTGTTTTAGCTTCTGTAGAAGTTGTTGATGCAATACATCCAACAGCAACATTTGACCCTTCGGCGTTGTGTTTTGTCAATAGTGCAGAAATTATTATTAGAGTAGCTAATGGAGTTGGACCTTATACCTATACAACGAAATTTAATGGTGGTCCGGAAAGTAGCCCTAGTGCTAGTTTTGCAGGGCCAACTGTTACCTTTACTGCACCTGCAGAAGGAAGTTATACTTTTGTAATTACAGATGTTAGTACCGGTTGTACATCAGCTCCGATTACTAAGGTCATAAATACAAAATTAACGACAGTTACTCCGGTTACAACTCCTTTAGATTGTGACCCGGCACCAAATAACAGAGCAGTAATTACCGGAACAATTTCAGGAGGTAATGGTCCATTTGTGGTAACGCGTACTGCAGGAGATAATACTGGCGTTTTGGTACAGCCTATCACAACAGGAAATACCTTTACCTATACTACAGCAGTTGCAGGTAATTATACTTTTCAAATTAAAGATGCCAGTGGTTGTGTCATTACAAGTGATGCTACTATAGATGCTTTGGTTCCAGTTACTTTAGGATCTGACAATGTTAATCCAAAATGTAATGGTTCTTCTGATGGAACAATACAGTTAAAACCAGGTGGAGGAGCAGGCGGATTTACATACAGTAAAGATGGAATTACATACAACAATACTTCATTTTTTACAGGACTAGGTGCAGGAAACTATACTTATTATGTAAAAGATACCAATAGATGTACGAAAAGTATAACTGTTACTTTAGTAGCACCAGACGCAATTAGTGGTACTGCGAGTATAACGACACCTTATACCTGTGATAATCCTGCAACAATTACGGTAGGTGCAACAGTTACAGGTGGAAATGGTATTTACAAATACACTTTAAATAGAAATGGAGTTCCATTAGTAACTCAGGACACAAAAGTTTTTGGAAATATTACCGCAGCCGGAAATTACACAGTGACGATTAGTGACAGTAATTTATGTACGTTTACAACGACACCGGCATTGACTATTGTAGCATTGAATGGTCCAAAATCAATGACTATAAATAAATCAGCACTTACTTGTCCAACTAATAAAGTAGATTTTTCGATTACAGATGTAAAAGATGCTGCAGGAGTTATTCTGACAGGTCCGTTTAAATATGCTATTATTGCTCCAGCAGCAGCAATAGCAAATAACACTACCGGAATCTTTAACAATTTGGATCCCGGAGTTAAATATACTTTTGAAGTTAGAGACGCTAATAATTGTGTTTATTCTCAAACAGATGAGATCGATCCATTACCTGTTTTCTCTATTTCAAGTACAGTAGTAAGTGATGTAAATTGTTTGGGAGATTCAAAAGGAGAAGTAACTTTTACAGTTTCAGGTTTAGGGAATGGTGTTGTTTATAGTTATCAAATCGATGCTTTAGCTGTTCAAACCAAAACTTCACCTGCAACCGGAACTTCTTTTACTATTGCTGCGCCAAATTTAAATGCCGGTTTACATAAAATTACAGTAACCAATACAATAACAAAATGTTCACAATCTGATACTGAAACTATTGCAGCTCCGGCAGCAGTATTAGCTTTAGATCCAACAACAATTAAAGATGTTACTTGTAATGCTAAAGGTTCTGCAGTTATTAATGCAAAAGGTGGTTGGGGAACTTACAGTTATGCCGTAACACCAACATTGCCTGCTGGTGCAACAACTACGCAAAGTATTAAAACATTTTCAAATCTAACGGCAGGTGATTATTCATTTACAGTTACAGATTTAAAAGGTTGTCAAATATCAGGAACTTTTACCATTAAACCTGAAGTATATCCAACAGCAAGTATTGATGCAACATCTGCGTATTGTGCAGGTGGAGCGGGAGCAACTTTAAAAGTAATTCCAAATACGCAAACCAATTATAATTATAGCATTAACGCAGGAGTTACTACACAAAATAATGGAACTTTCTCAGGATTAACGCCTGGAAAATATACAATTAGAGTTACAGATACTTCGACGGGATGTTATATCGATTTAGCAGAACAAACTATAGCTTCGCCAATATCGGCTTCAACTAAATTATTAGCTGATCTGGATTGTGATGTAACACCAGCTTCTCCGGATGCTACAATTGAAGTAACGATTTCAAATGGATATCCGGATTTTAAATACAGACATAATACAACAGGTGCTCCATTTACAGGAGGATATACTAACGTTGCCGCAGGTTCAAGTGTATTTACTTATGACACCTCAGTATCAGGAACTCATTATTTTGAAATTACCGATAAGAACGGTTGTACAACTGTTGTTTCGAGAGTAATTAATGCAAAAGTATTCCCGACAGCAGTTACAATTCCAACAAACCCTACTTGTTACAATGGAACAAATGGTGCAATTGAAGTAACGGCAAGTTTAGGTTTAGCACCCTATACGTATGAAGTTTCAACTACTTCTGCTGCAACAGGATTTAGTGGTATGGGTTCAAACAAGCTTACTGGCGTTGGTGCGGGGACCTATTGGTTTAGAGTTACAGATTCTAAAAAATGTCCGGTTGTAGTATCAAGAACATTAACTAATCCAACTCAATTAACAGCTCATGCAGATGTTACAACACAAATAACTTGTGGGGCTTTAAATGCAGCACAATCTGCAACGATTACGGTTACTGTAGATTTACCGGGAACACCATTTACAGGTCCTAATAAATACTTATACAGTTATAATGGAGTATTACCGGCGGTAACTTCAAATACTTACACGACCACTACTTCAGGACCGGTTTCTGTTGTGGTATACGATGGAAACGGCTGTTCTTATACCGTTCCTGTATCACCGGTTGTTAAGACATTAAATCCGCCAACAAATATGACATTTGGTACACCGGCGGCAATTACTTGTGCAACGGGTCAGGATAAAACGAATTTAACTGTAAAAGTAGATAACGGTGTTGCACCGTTTAAATTTGAAATAACAAGTACAGATGCTGTTGTAGCTCCACCAATTACGGTAGCAACAGGTATTCTTACACAAGATTATACATTTAACAACTTAGCGCCGGGAACCTATCACTTTAAAGTGACAGATGATAATAAATGTACCACTATTGGCGATTTTACAATTGATAAGGTCTTACCTGTTATTGTAAATGGCTCATTAGTATCGAATGTTATTTGTAAAGGATCATCAGATGGTAAAATTACGTTTACTGTTTCTGGTAATGCGGGTACTTTTTCATATGAGTTAAGAAACGCTGCCAATGTACTTATTCCTATCGGTCAATCGGTACGCACAGGAAATGTTATTGATTATACAGGTTTGAAAGCAGACACGTATACAATAACAATTACGAACCCAACAACACAGTGTACTGCTGCAAAAGCTATTGAAGTAAAAGAGCCAGCAATAGCATTTGCATTTACAGCACCAACAATAACTCCTATAACTTGTTCTCCTAATAATGGTAAAGTAGTGATTAACACAGTTGGCGGATGGGGTAATAACAGATACACACTTACGTTACCGGATGCTACAGTAGTTGGACCACAATCTAACGCTACATTTAGCAATTTAACCCAATCTGGAACTTATGGTATTTCTGTTGCTGATTTGAGTGGAAATGGATGTACTATCACAGATACATTTAATGTTGCTGCACCGGTACAACCAAGTGCCAGCATCGATTTGACAGCTTCAGATTTGTGTTTTGATACAGCTGGTCTGGCAAAAATTGTTGTAACTCCTACAGTTGCTTCGCCAACGTATATGTATAATATCAATGATGGAACATATCAGGCGACCGGAACTTTTAATAATTTAAATCCAGGAAGCTATATTGTTAAAGTAAAAGATATGAGCACAGGCTGTATTTTAACTTTAGCAGCGCAAACTATCGAAACGGAACTAAAATTCAATGCTGCATTGAATGTGTCAGCTAATTGTATTGGTCAGGATACTGAAATTAAAGGTACTATTTCAGGAGGAAAAGCACCTTACACTTATACAGTAACAATAAATGGCGTATTAGATCCTACGGTTAGAAATTCACCAACTACAACATTTATCTATACAGATCCAACGGCAACTACTGCAACTGGAAGTACAACATATTTGTTTACTTTAAGTGATACTTCTACAACTAAATGTAGCCTTACTTCAACAGTAATTGTAGCTCCTAAAACAAATCCGGAATTTACAGCTACTCCAAATTCAACTATTTTATGTAATGGACAGGCTACAGGTTCTATAACGGTAACAATTGATCCAAATAAAGGAGTAAGTCCTTATGTCATCAATGTTATAAAAGACAATTCAGTTTTAGCTGTACCGGCACCTAATGTTAATTATAATACGCAGACTTCAGGACTTCCTGCAGGAACTTATATCGTTAGGGTTACAGATGCTAAAGGTTGTTTTACAGAAAAAACAGTTGTTATTACAGAACCTGCTAAAATCGATTTTAAATTAGTTGATGTTCAAATTAAATGTGTTGGAGGTGGTTCAGGTACTACTTATGGTTCTATTGCTGTAACAGCTTTAACAGGTGGTTCAATCAATGCAACTCCTGCAGCATCAGGTTATATTTATACTTTAACAAGCAATACTTCTGCTACACAAACTTATATTCCTACAGGAAATGAAGATCACATTTTTAATGTCTTAAATTTTGGTATTTATGAATTAACTGTTTCGGATAAGAACGGATGTTCACTTACTAAAAAAATCAACATGGCATCTCCGCCGGAAGATTTAGATATTAAAGTTACACCTGGACCAGCATCTTGTACAACGGCAAGTCTAATTGTAACAGCAACACCGACAATTGCTGGTGGGCCGTACCATTTTGCTAAATATCCAATAGATCCGGCTAATCCAACTAATTACGATTATGCGACTTATTCTGCTTCTTATCAAAATGCAGATGCAGTTTCTCCACCGGCGTTACCTGGGGATCCGCTTTTATTGCAATCGACTTTTAATAGTTTACTGCCAGGAGTGACATATTCATTTATTGTGTATGATGAAACAACACAATGTTACTATTTCAAGCAAGCAGATGCTCCTACTAAAACATCCTCTACTTTAACCAGTACGGTTACAGAAGCAAATGTAACTTGTACAGGAGCGGGTGATGGAAAGGTTTCATTTACTTTTGCAAACCCACAACCCACTACAACTCAGGTTAAATATGAAATTTATAATTCGCAATCGAATACACTGGTTTCACCTTTAGTTGCAGGAACAGTAACGTTACCAACTACTTCTGCCAATAATGTAGGACCTCTTAAACCAGGTACTTATTATATCTTATTTACAGAACAGGATGGGTCCGGAACTACAGTTTGTTTGAATTCATCAAAAACATTTACTATAACTCAATCGGTTATTCCTTTATCATTAACAGCTAATTCTGTTAAAAATGATAATTGCGGATCAGCAAAAGGTATTATTGAAGCTTTTGCAAAAGGAGGAACTGTTAGAGATGCAGATATTGCAAACGGAATCACAGCCTTACCTTACTTGTATCAAATTTTCCCTGATACCGGAACCGTAGGAGTAATTGATGGTACTGATCATAATCCAAACCCTTTAGTAGAGCCAGGTTTTCCTGCAACATTTAATGTAGCAAGTCATACGGCCAGTACTTTTAATAAAGACAATGGTGACTATATCGTTTATACAAGAGATGCAAATGGTTGTGTTCAGGTAGCTTTTGTTAAAGTATTATTAGATCCTGCTCCGGTTATTACGGCTGTAGCAAATAGTTTATGTGCTACGGAAGGCTCCTTTGTCATCGATGTTAATTTAACGACATCTGGTATTGCGCCTCATTATTATAGTTTAGATGGTGCTGGTTTTATTTCAATGCCTTCAGCAACATTCTCTATTCCAAATCTTTCTTCAGGTAATCATACTGTTGAAGTTAAAGATTTTAACGGATGTGGTAATAAAGTAACATTACCTCTTATTTCTGAACCTCTTACCATTAAGGCAAGTTTTACAACAATGCCTGTATGTGAAGATACTGATGGTGTTATTACTGCTGTTGTAACAGGAGGATTTACTCCAAATAATTTTGAGTATACTTTAATAAATAATACAGTGCCTGCAAATCCAAATGTGGTGCAACTTAATGATCCTAAATTTGTGGGTCAGGCTGCTGGAAATTATACAGTAACCGTTAAAGATATAAATACAAATTGTTCTAGATCAGCAACTGTAGATTTAATACTTCCAACAGTTATTGATTTGTTAGCTACGGATATTTCAACTACTCCGGTAGATTGTAGTGCTCCACAAGGAACAAGCAACAACGGAACACTAACCGTTAATTTAAGAGCAGTTAATAACAATCCTGATTATAAATATATATTAACACCGGTTTTACCGGCAGGCCCTTCTAAAACGCAACTTAATAATAATGTATTTACAGGATTAAGTGCGGGAGATTATACGGTAAGTGTAACTTCAGCCAGAGGTTGTGAGAAAACAGTACTGGCAAATGTACCAGCACCACCTGCAGTTGTTGCAAGTGCAGATGCAGTACCATTTAGTTGTGCGGTAGATCCTACTGTAACAACAGTTGTTGTTAAAGGTTTGGGCGGTACCGGAAGTTATACGTTCAGTAAAGACGGAATTAACTATTTCACAAGTAATAGCATACCACCGGACAACCAATATACATTTGATATCGGTGATAATTTAACTACTCAAAATCCAACGTATTGGGTTAAAGATGCTAATGGTTGTATTGATACATCAACTTTGACTACAGCTTTAGAGCCATTGCCTAAATTAACTGCTGCAACTGCTGCAAGATCAGCTGCGCCAGGTTCTCAAATTGATTGCGTTAACGGCAAAGAGGTAATTCAAATAAATGTTGTAGGCGGTTCAATACCAACTAATTTAAAATATGAAGTATCAATAGATGGTAATCCTTATACAGTTATTGCAGCGGCAGCAACTACAACTTCTATTACTTATGATGCGCTAACAGCGGGTGCTACTTATCAGTTTAAAATAACGGACAATGTAACAGGTTGCGATATTCTAACAAACTTATATAATGTTCCATTATTCAATGCGATCAAGGTAACAGCAACTACCATTGCTGATGCACAATGTAAATTTGAGAAAAATGGAAGTATTCAGATTAATGTCGCAGGTTACTCAGGACCATATACTTATGCAATTTATGATGGTGCTGTTGCTCTAGGCGGAGCCGGAGCATCCGGATCTCATGATACCGCTACTTCTAATCCATTTACAATTCCATTCGGATTAGGTGAAGGAACAAATTATACAGTAAGAATTGTAGAAACAGCTTACCCTAGCTGTCCTGCGACTTCTAATGTTGTGACGATTAAAGAACCAGCAGCTCTTTTAACTTTAGACCCATTAAACGTTACACCACTAGGCTGTACTACAGATGGTGCGGTTACCATTACAACTCAGGGTGGATGGGGTAATAATGTATATACACTTACACCTCCGACAGGTCCGGCAGTAACGAACAATGATGGTATTTTTGGAGGGCTTAGATTAGCTGGTCTTTACGGCGTATCTGTAAAAGACGGTAATGGCTGTACACTTACGGATTCATTTAATTTAGTGACTCCAACGCCTCCAACAGCTACTATTGCAACGACATCTGATTATTGTTATGATGACACTGATTTTGCTACTTTGGTTGTCTCTCCTACAGGCGGGGCAGGCGGATATGAATACAGTATTGATAACGGCCAAAACTGGCAATTGAGCAATACATTTGATAAACTGACTCCAGGGACTTACGATATTACTGTAAAAGATGCTTATGGTTGTCAGGTAGTGGTATCAAGCAACGAAATTAAACCTCAGCTTCTTGCTTCAGCTGAAAATAACAAAGATATTTTCTGTTCAGGTGTTGTTGATGGAACAATTAAAATTTCTGCTGCAGGCGGTTATGGTTCTTATACCTATACTGTTACTAAAGATGCAGGTGTTACTTCTGCTCCAATCGCATTCCCGGCGGGATTAGATACAGCTTATTATACTGTTCCTGCTGCAGCTGGTTCAGGAAGTTACAAGTTTGTAGTGTATGATGCCAGAAATTGTTCTTATACCATTACAAATGCAATTGTTATGGTTCCTCCAACTCCGGTAGATTTGTTAGTATCTGATATTGATATAACACCGGTAGATTGTAATGCTCCACAGGGAACAAATAATAACGGAACCATTACTGTAAATTTAAGAGCAGTAAATAACAACCCTGATTATACTTATGTATTAACACCGGTTCTACCAGCAGGTACTGCGATAACACAGCCTAATAATAATGTGTTTACAGGATTAACTCCGGGACAATATGATGTAACGGTTACTTCAGGAAGAGGTTGTCCTGCTACTGTATCGGTTACTATAGCAGATCCGGTTGTTGTAACCGCTTCGGCTACAGCTACAGCATTTAGTTGTGCTGTTGACCCAACTAAAACAACTGCGGTTGTTACAGCTGGTGGTGGTACAGGAAAATATAGTTTCAGTATAGATGGTACCAATTACTTCGAAAGTAATAGTACACCGGCAGACAATAAATATACATTTGAGTTGGCAGATACCTCATTAGTTCAGGATCCGACATTCTATGTAAAAGATGCGAATGGTTGTCTTCAAACAACCAAATTGGCTACAGTATTAAATCCGTTGCCTCAGTTAATTTCAGCGACTGCAACAAGATCAGCTGTTCCAGGTTCTCAAATTGATTGTGAGAATGGTAAAGAAGAAATAGAAATAGTTGTGGTAGGCGGATCAACGCCAAGTAACTTCAAATACGAAGTTTCGATAGATGGTCTTGGTTACACTCTTCTTTCTGCTTCATCAGGTACTCCATTTACTTATTCAGCTATAACTGCCGGAAGTAATTATAGATTTAAAATAACCGATAATGTAACGGGTTGTAGCATTTTATCAAATGTTTACGATGTTCCGTTATTCGATAAAGCGATAGTAAATGCGTCTACTGCATCTAATGTAGATTGTAATGGAAATGCTTCCGGAGCAATTGAAATTAACATTGCAGACTATACAGGACCATATGATTATGCTGTTTATAATGGTACAAATCCAGTGGCTGTATTTTCAGGTTCTGGTAATACTACTGCGAACCCGTTTGTAATTCCTTTTGGATTTACCGCAGCTACAAATTATAGAGTAGTAGTTAAAGAAACGGCATATCCAAAATGTACTATAACTTCTGGGGATGTTAAAATTACAGAACCAGCAGTATTAAGCTTAATTGGATTTAAACCAAGTGTTAAAAACCAAAACTGTGGTAATCTGGCAGCAGTTATTACCATCGATCCTACAACAATAACAGGAGGTACAGGCGGATATACATATGCAGTTGTGCCAACAACAGTGCCACCAACAGTACCTGCAAATGGCGATTATAATGGATTTACTTCTATAGAAATTGCTACAGGTAAGATTGCACCGGCGTTTGATTCTTATGATGTGTATGTAAAAGATGCACTTGGATGTTCAGATTATGTTACAGTTCACATAGCGCAAGACCCGTTACCAGTTATTGTTTCTGCAATACCTGCACAATGTCCTAGTTCAACTGGATATGATATTACGGTAACAGCTATTGGATTTACTGCGAATCTTGAATACAGTTTAGATGGTAACAGCTGGAAACTTAATAACAACATTCTGACAGTTCAGACTCCGGGTGATCATATCGTATATGTTCGTGATGAAAATAAATGTGTTGTAAGTACTACTGTAAATATTTTAACACCATTACAATTGATTTATGAACTTACTGATTCTCCAGTTTGTAACGGAAATCAAGGTGTAGTTACATTGACTGCTTCTGGTGGTACACTAACACCAAGTTATGAGTATAGTAAAGACGGAATCAATTTTGTTCCTTCTAATATATTTACCGGTTTAGTTCCGGGTACTTATACGTTTACTGTTAGAGATACAGGAACGAACTGTACAAAAGACGTAAAAGTTGTTATTGAAACGCCAAATACTGCTATTAATTTTACATTAACGCCAACTGCAGCAATTTGTAACGGAGGAAGTACAGGTAGTATTACTGTAACGTTGGCAACTCCAACAACAACAGTAAACAATAATCCTGTTTATACGTACGCTATTAGCCCAAGTCCTGTTGGAATGGTTTTAGTTGGTAATGTATTCACAAATCTTCCTGCTGGTCTTTATACAGTTACGGTAACTTCAGGAAAAGGTTGTCCGGTTGATGATAAAGTAACGGTAAGTGAACCACAGCCTATTGTAGTTGCGGCTCCAATTGTATCAGACTATGGCTGTACAGAAGGAAATAAATCTAATTATGCAACAATTACAGTGCCTTTACCAACTGGTGGTTCTAATGAGTATACCGTTTATGAATTCTTAAGAAACGGGGACCCTGTTCCTGTTCAGAGAGGAGATAATCCTGTTTACACAGAAACTGATTTATTAGGTGGAAGTTATGTCATTAATGTATATGACAGCAAAGGATGTGTAGGAACAAGTACTGCAACAATCAATCCGTACATTGGAATTGATTTTGCTAATCCTGCAATAACTGTTACGAAGCCAATTACTTGTATTAACAAAGAAGATATTCAGGTTAATGTAACATTTACAGGTGGTCCGGCTGTTCCTTTAGTTTACACAATTGTAGCGACAGCGACTAACCCGGCACCTTATGCTTCAGTAAGTAATGGTTCTGGTTTATTTACCGATTTAACAGTTGGAACTTACACCATTACCGTTAAGAACACTGTTACAGGATGTATCTTAAAAACAATTCATTATGTCGATGAGCCAAACACATTTGACATCTTAGCGAAAAATATTAAAAATGTATCTTGTTTTGGAACGGCTACAGGAAGTGTTGATTTAACTTTTGTTGATAATAAAGTAATTCCAACTGATGATGCAGGAAGTTTTGATTACGTTATTACAGGGCCTGTTAATCTTTCAGGAAATGCGCCGGGAGCAGTAATAAATATTCCAAATTTACTTGTAGGTGTATATCATGTTACGGCTAAATTGGTTGGCACACCAACTTGTGAGGTTGAAACAGACTTCGTAATTGAGCAGCCGGTTTCTAAATTAGAAATTTCTGAAATACATACACCTATTACTTGTGATCCGGGTAATGATGGAACAATTGATGTATCTGCTAACGGCGGTTGGGGTACTTATGAATATGAATTGACAGGCCCTGTAAACGTGGCTTATTCAGATCAGTCTTATTTTGAAAACCTAACTGACGGAGTTTACACCATAAATGTCAGAGACCTGAATGGTTGTATTGAAACATTAAAAGTTACGTTAAAAATACCGGCTCCAATAACATTTACAGCTACTGCAACTGTAGGTTTATTAGTTTGTAACGGAGATACTAGCGGAGAAATTACAGTTAGTCTTCCAAAAGGAGGTCAGGAAAGTAATTATTCTTATATCTTAAATTACCTTTCTACTAATCCGCTTATGTCTTCTGCGCCTCAATCTAATCCTGTTTTCTCAGGTTTACCGGCAGGAAAATATTCGGTAACAGTTATTGATGGAATTAATTGTAGTTCACCGGCAAGTGCTGAGATCGAAATCAACGAGCCATCAAAAGTAGAGTCTACACTAGTTCTGGCAACCGGAATTACTTGTAAAACGGATGCTACACTAACATTAAGTGCAGTGGGAGGAACAGGGCCTTACGAGTATAGTACTGACCAGGCTTTCACTACGGTTGCGGGTACATTCGTATCATCAACAACGTTCCCTGTGGGATTAGGAGATCACCAATACTACGTTAGAGATTCTAAAGGATGTGTTGGAAATATTTCTAATAATGTTAAAATAAATGCTTTAACACCACTAGATCTAAAATTAGATTTAACAGGAGCTTTGGTTTATTGTAAAGGAGATGCAACGGCATCTATAGACGCAACAGCTGTTGGAGGATTACAAAATTATATATATACTTTATTGGATGGTAATGGTGTTGTAGTAAGACCGGCTCAGCCAGAAGGATATTTCGATTTACTTCCAAAAGGAACTTATGTTGTTAAAGTAGATAGCGGAGACTGTCAGTTTGATTCTGCACCTATTACTATTAATGAGCCAAACGAAGCCTTATCTGTTATTCCAACGGTAACTGACGTATCTTGTTTTGGATCGAATGACGGTAAAATTGTCATTGCAGCTACCGGAGGTACAGGAGTAATTAAATATGCGATTTCTCCAAACTTAGGTCAGTTTGACGATAAATTTGTATTCGATCGTTTAGTTCCTGGAATTTACCAGATAATAGTTCAGGATGAAAATTCATGTTTCCAGATAATAGAACGTGAGATTAAGGAACCAAATGTTTTAGAAGGTAAAGTGTTTGGACCTATTTTACAGGAAATTTGTGATGGAGATAAAGATGGAGCATTTACTATAGATATTACAGGAGGAAGACCACCATATAGTGTAAGTCTTGACAATGAGAACGGAACTTATATTCCGGTGACTGGTACACGACATGATTTCACTAATCTTAAAGGAGGTACACACAATGTGTTTATTAAAGACGCAAGCTGTCTGACTAAACTTGAGGTGAATATGGATGCTGCAGTTCTTCTTAATCCAACTTTCGAAATCAATTACGACTGTGTGAACAATGCACAATCTAACATGGTAACGATTACAGTTGATAAGAGCAATATTGATCTTACACAAATTGATTATTCACTTGACGGAAGCGGTACGTATCAGCCAGGTAACATCTTTACAAATGTTGCACCAGGTACACACACTGTAACGGTAAGACATACTAACGGATGTGAGGTTCCAACAGCTAGTTTTAATATCAAAGCTTACGATCCTTTAACGCTTGCATTGTCAGCAGGTCAGCCGGAAATGAACGTAATTTCGGTTACAGGTTCAGGCGGATCGCCAGCTTACGAGTACAGTTTCAACGGAGAGCCATTTACATCTTCTAACAAATACAAAATCTACAAATCTGGAGATTACGTAGTAGTAGTAAGAGATAAAAACGGATGTACAGCTACTATCACAGTACCTGCCGTTTACATAGATGTTTGTCTTGATAATTACTTTACTCCTAACGGAGACGGTGTTTACGATACATGGGGTCCTGGTTGTACCAATATTTACAACAACCTTGAATTCTCAATCTTCGACAGATACGGTCGTGTAATTGCCAAATACCACTACGGTCAAAAATGGGATGGTAGATATAATGGTGCCGAATTACCTTCAGGAGATTACTGGTATGTTCTTAAATTGAATGACGAGAAAGATGCACGTGAGTTTGTAGGACATTTCACTTTATACAGATAACAAAATAAAGCCCCTAATGATGTTATCTAAAAAAATTATTACAATGAAAAAGTTTATTTTATCTTTAGTACTCATGGCTGTAACAACAAGTTACAGCCAAGAGTTAAACCTACCGGTTTTTACGCAATATTTAGCGGACAATCCTTTTGTTATTTCACCTGCTTTTGCCGGTATTGGTGATAACCTTAGAATTAGAGCCAACGGACTTACACAATGGGTTGGAATTAAAGATGCTCCCGATAACCAATCGCTTTATGCCGATTTTAGGGTTTTAGACCGATCCGGAGTAGGTATCAATGTTTATAATGACAAAAATGGTTATACACGTCAGACCGGAGCCAAAGTTTCGTTTGCACACCACATCATTTTAGATTATTATTCGAAGCAATATTTATCATTCGGACTTTCCTATAACTTCAATAGTTTTCGTATTGATATTGACGAGTTCAACAATACGATCGAACATCCTATTTTAGATCCTGCCGTTACAGACAATCGTTATACAGCAAACAGCAATTTTGATGTTAGTGCATTGTACCGTAATAAAGGTTTTTATGTAAGTTTTAATGCTAATAACGTATTAAAGAAAAATACCGATAAATACAGAGGAGTTGAGCCTTCATTACTTTCAAACTATCAGATCTATTCAGGTTTTGTTTTTAAAGACGGAGAAAACAGCCGTATCGAATATGAACCATCTGTTTACTACCAGTATTTTGCCAGTGATAAACGTTCCACAACCGACTTTAACTTCAAATACAGACGTTACAACCGTTACGAAGATTACTATTGGATAGGAGTTTCATACCGTTTCTTAAACGACCAGTTTCCAAAACCATTATCGGTTGGGCCAATGGTTGGTTTCATGAAATCTAAATTCTATTTCGGATATTCCTATCAGGTCATGTTTAACCAGCTTGGAAGTTATAATACAGGAACACACTCCATAACTATTGGTTTCGATTTCTTACAATCTATCAGTAACTGTCCTTGTACGCAAAGTCCGGTTCACGACTAATCAGGAAATAAATTATAGGTGTTTTTAAAGGTAAATAAGCCATTATTATAAACACGTCGCAGGATTAGGTGTTTTTACCGCAATAATTTGAAATAAAGACACAATAAGAGTAAATTTGGCTAATGTCATTTTGTTTCGGCAAAATAACATTAGCCAATTTTTTTTTATGAAAGAAAAATTTTCACTCTACGCGAAACATATAGTGCTGTGTCTCGCTTTTTTATTTTTGCCGTATGCCTTTACATCGACAAATAATGCTTTTTCATTGCCTCATTTGTATACCAATGCACATGATCGCATCTACTTTTTCATCTACTTTACACTCCTTTGTTTTTTCTATTTTAACTATTATTACCTGATAGCTAAGTTCTATTTTAAAGACAGAAAGCTTTTGTATTACATCATCATCATTGGTTTTCTCCTGTTTTTTCTCTGGATATCCACTGTTTTGGATCACCCCAATAATAATTTTCTGGATTTTAGAAATCATGCTCAGCCTTTTTTAGATCATCCTAAACATTTGCCGGGGGGGTTTAGGCCTCCGCCAGGGAATGAAAGGATGCCTTTTGAGTTTAATGGTGGTCCGCCAACACAATACGGACACACGGCTCTGGTTTATTTAGTGGGCGTTATTTCGAGTTTACTCTTTGCTATTTCAGGCAGGTTGCAAAGTGTAGAGAAAGAAAAAGTAAAATCGGAATTAGCTTTTCTAAAAGCACAAATTAATCCACATTTTTTATTTAATACCCTGAACAGCATTTATGCTCTCGCCTTAAAAAAAGACGATAAAACGCCGGATGCAGTCGTTCAGCTTTCAGAATTGATGCGCTATATAATGACCAATTCTAATGATGATGTGATCGATTTAAATAAAGAAATCAATTATATCAGTAATTTTATTTCGCTTCAAAAAACACGTTTAGGGAACACTGTAAAAGTCGATTATAAAGTAAGCGGAAATGCTTTCGGAAAAGCAATTACACCTCTTATTTTAATTTCGTTTATCGAAAATGCTTTTAAATATGGTGTAAATCCGGATCAGACCTCTGAAATTTGCGTTTATATAGATATTGATCAGGAAATGCTAACTTTATTCGTTTCTAATAAAAAAACATTTTCAGTGCAGTCTGATAGTGGTATAGGATTGCAAAATACAATTGAAAGATTATCGTTAGTATATCCAAACAGACATCAGCTTAAAATTGAAGATTCAGAAGAAAAGTACATCGTTAACCTAGCCATAAAAATAGCATGATTAAAGCAATTGCATTAGATGATGAGCCATTGGCACTGGAGATTCTTCAGAGTTTGTGTGATACAATTGAATACGTCGAACTAAATAAAACCTTCACGAAATCAGAAGAGGCTTTTAAATATTTAAAGAAATATCCGGTCGATTTACTGTTTTTAGACATCAATATGCCGTCTATTTCCGGCTTGGATTTTTATAAAAAATTGCCTCATAAAACAATGGTTATTTTTACAACGGCTTATTCTGAATTTGCTGTTGAGGGTTTTACCCTAAGTGCAACAGATTATCTTTTAAAACCTATTTCACTAACCCGTTTTCAGCAGGCAGTCGAAAAAGCACATTCGCAATGGAAATTGCAAAATCAAAACATTGAACAACAGCATCTTTTTATTCGCGCCGATTATAGTTTGATCAGGATTCTGTTTTCAGATATTTTATATATTGAAGGTTTAGATGATTATCTGAAAATTCATATCCAAAATCAAAAAACCGTCGTTGCCAGAATGACACTCAAATCGATTCTTCAAAAATTACCCGAAACAGAATTCGTTCGGGTTCATCGCTCCTTTATAATCCCAATCTCCAGGATAGAGAGAATTAAAAACAAAATCATTCATATCGAACAAGCCGAAATCCCCATTAGTGTTAGTTATGAAGAAGCTTTTTTTGCTCTTTTAGACCAAAAATAGTTATTTAGTATTTTTACTACAAATATTATTTTTGTCCTCGTTCACCTCATTATTTTTATCGTTTACCTCAAACTTTTTCCATCGCTGTAATATCCAATAATTTTACTCAAAAATAGCTATTAATCATTTAATTGAAATAACATTTAAATTATAAAGCGATGAAAAGAAAAGAGTTTTTAAGAGGTTTGGGTTTAATGGGAATTACTTCTTTGGCAATTCCAATTATGAACTCCTGTAGTAAAGACAATGATTCCTCAGATACTTCAACCGATACAGATTCCGGTTCAGGTTCTTCCGGAGACTGCAGCGTTACACCATCAGAAACAGCTGGTCCGTTTCCGACTATTACACCGTCTTCTTTGGTAAAATCAAACATTGTTATGGACAGGACCGGAGTTGGGTTTACCATTAAAATTACCATCAAAAACACAAAAGCAAGCTGTGCCGCTTTAAAAGGTGCTATTGTCGACATCTGGCACTGCGATAAAGATGGTTATTATTCTGAATACGGCGGAACTTCGATGCAGTCTGTAAATTATACCTCTGTTCATTTTTTACGCGGAAGACAAACTACAGATGATAATGGTTTAGTGACTTTTACCTCGATATTCCCGGGATGGTATTCCGGAAGGGCAACACATATCCATGTTCATATTTACAATGCAAGCGGAACTTCATTACTGGTAACACAAATTGCCTTTCCCGAAGGTTCAAACAGTGCTGTTGCCTTAGTAAATGCATCGACCGCAAACGGCTATACTAAAGGTTTGTCCGGATATACTTATAATGCTTCTGATAATGTATTTTCAGATTCAGTTGCAAATGAACTGGCGTCCCTTTCAGGCAGTGTCAGCGAAGGTTATGTTTTAACACATACCATAAACGTGGCAGGTTAGGTTTTAAAAATAAAAGATCATGATAGCTCAAATTCCGGCTCAGATTTATAAATCAGATTCAAGAGGGTTTTTCAATTCAAAAAAGCATAATTGTTTTGCTACTTTTAATTTTGAAAATTACCAGGATTTGTCCAGAAACGCATTTGGATCCCTGCAGGTTTTAAATGAAATAATACTTGCCCCCCAACAAAGTATAACCCGAATTATAAATTCCAAAACTAATGTAATCATTCTGCCTTTATTTGGCGGTATTGATTATAAGGACAATATAGGCAACGAAGAGTTTTTGCGCGTAGAACAAATTCGGGTTCTGGCCGCAGACGATGATTTGTCAATAGAAGTTTTTAATCCATACGAAAATGAAAATGTAAGTTATCTCGAAATTAATTTTCAAATGGGAAAACAGTATTTTAAAAACTATTTTCAGCAATATGTTATTGATTTAGGGATTAAAAATAAACTCAGCCCATTATTCGAAATTGAGCAGGCAATTGGATTTGTCGGAATTTACGAAGGAAGAAAGGAAGGTATTTATTCTTTGAAAAACCAAAATAATGGCATTTTTGTTTTCGTAGTTCATGGTGCCTTCGAAGTCGAAAACAGACTTTTAGAAGCTAAAGATGGTTTAAGTTTAAAAAAAACCGGCACTATCGAATGGGAAGCCTTGTCAGAAAATGCTGTTTTACTGGTTATGGAAGTTCCGTTAAAACCTAATACTTAAACCATGGAAATTTCAAAAATTAAATTAGCCTATCGCGTAATTATTGATAGTTCTTCCACTTTTTTATGGGACAAATATGTTTTTGAAGATACCTTCAAAGAATATCAGATGCAAAGTCAGCAGTTTAATTCAGGTCAAAATCCTAAAAACACATTCAGGGAACTTCTGGCTGAAAATGAAAAGGCAGAACAGCTGCACTTTTTAACCGGAATTGCCGCAAGCGGTTACGTTGACCAGTTAAAAGGTAATTTTCACCGGGTTTCGGATGTTTTGGGTAATAATTATTTTCCGTTTCTCAATTATCAGCTGGATATTTTAAATACAGATATAACAGATATTACAAAACACAAAATTGGAATTACGTTTTATTCACCATTACTAACCTATTTTGGAATTGTCGAAGGAAATTATTTGGTTTCGAAAAATACCGAGTCCGTAAATGAATACGAAACGATAATGTTTCCTGTCCGGAAAAACTTGTCTGTTTGTTACCTTCAAAAAGAATAGTAAGCAGTCTCTCCAAAAACAAAAATTAGACATTTCATTTGTACCTTTTCTGTCTTTGTGTTGGCAGAAAAGGTTTTTTTATAATGAACAGACTGTTAAATTAAGATCTAAAATTGTGTTTAATATTTAATAAACCATTTTATTTGTGAAATTATAACGTTTTCGTTGTTTTAATTATCGATTTTTTAGTTTATTCAAATTTATAACAACCTTAAAAGTTCTATATTTGTTTTTCTATCCGAAAAATTAAAAAAATATCAAGATGAAGACTTTAAAAGATTTCGATTTTAAAAATAAAAAAGCAATTATCCGTGTGGACTTCAATGTGCCATTAGATGAGAATTTTAATGTAACTGATGCTACCCGTATCGAAGCTGCAAAACCAACTATTGATGCTATTTTAGCACAAGGCGGAAGTGTAATTTTAATGTCGCACTTAGGAAGACCAAAAGGAGTTGAAGAAAAATATTCATTAAAGCATATTTTAAAAACAGCTTCTGAAATTTTAGGCGTTGAGGTAAAATTTGCTGAAAATTGTGTGGGAGAAGTGGCTCAGACAGCTGCTAAAAACCTACAGCCGGGAGAAGTTTTATTGCTTGAAAATTTACGTTTTCATGCTGAAGAAGAAGCCGGAGATGTGGCTTTTGCAAAAGAATTGGCTTCATTAGGAGACATCTATGTAAATGATGCATTTGGTACAGCTCACAGAGCGCATGCTTCAACAACTATTATTGCGCAATTTTTCCCAACAGAAAAATGTTTTGGAACTTTGTTGGCCAAAGAAATTGAAAGTTTAAATAAAGTACTTAAAAACAGCGAAAAACCCGTAACAGCAGTTCTTGGAGGATCTAAAGTTTCCTCTAAAATCACGGTTATCGAAAATATCTTAGACAAAGTAGATCACATGATCATTGGCGGCGGGATGACTTTTACATTCATTAAAGCACAAGGTGGTAAAATTGGAGAATCTATTTGTGAAGATGACAAACAGGAATTAGCACTTGAAATTTTAAGGTTAGCCAAAGAAAAAGGAGTTCAGATTCATATTCCGGTTGATGTAATTGCTGCAGATGATTTCTCCAATACAGCCAATACGCAAGTGGTAGACGTAAGAGAAATTCCAGACGGATGGCAAGGTCTTGATGCAGGTCCTAAATCTTTAGAAAACTTCAAAAAAGTAATTTTAGAGTCCAAAACTATTTTATGGAACGGTCCATTAGGTGTTTTTGAAATGGAATCTTTTGCAAAAGGTACGATCGCTTTAGGTGATTATATTGCCGAAGCTACAGAAAATGGTGCATTTTCACTAGTTGGCGGAGGAGATTCTGTTGCTGCTGTAAAACAATTCGGATTCGAAGACAAAATGAGCTATGTTTCTACTGGTGGCGGGGCAATGCTTGAAATGTTAGAAGGAAAAGTTTTGCCTGGAATCGCTGCGATTTTAGACTAAAATATCACAATTAACATTTTTTTACATATTTTTACTGGGTAATCTGCTTAAGTTTGCAAAAGTAAGGTTTCTGTAATTGTTTGAATTATAGAATTTTAAAAAAATGTTATATGATTGTAAAAAAAATATCAATAGTCGTTTCAGCTTTTTTTTCCATATCAATGTTTGCACAGGATGTTGCAAAAGCAGATGTTGAAATTAAGCCACTTGTAAAGATATCGTATTTAGATTCTGTTAAAAATTCTTTTAAGAAAGATGTTGTCGCTACCCGCGTCGATAGCCTTTGGATGAACGAATTAACCAGTCTGGATATTTACGATGACCTGACCAAAGACATTCAAACCATCAACACAGATGTTACAGTTGATCAAGAACTGCCAACAGACTTGCTAAAACAGCGTCTTCAGGCCATGAATGAGAAATCGCCTTTTAATATTGAATACAATCAGGGTTTAGAAAATATAATAAAGTCATTTCTTAAGAATCGTAAAAAATCGTTCTCAAGACTAATGGCATTATCAGAATATTACTTTCCAATTTTTGAGGACGCCTTTGCCAAACAAAACGTTCCGTTAGAAATTAAATATTTAGCCGTTGTAGAATCTGCTTTAAATCCTAAAGCAGTTTCTAAAATGGGCGCCACCGGACTTTGGCAATTCATGTATGGTACCGGTAAACAATACGCATTAAAAATAGACTCGTATATAGATGAGCGTAGCGATCCTCTAAAAGCTACAGCAGCAGCATCAGAATACATGACAAAAATGTTCAGTGTTTTTGGTGACTGGGAGCTTGTTTTAGCTTCATACAATTCAGGACCCGGAAACGTGACCAAAGCCATTCGTCGTTCTGGCGGAAAAACCAGTTACTGGGACATTCGTAACCATTTACCAAAAGAAACACAAGGTTATGTTCCTGCTTTTTTAGCCACCATGTATCTTTTTGAATATCATAAAGAACACGGAATCAATCCGGAAAGAGCCGTAGTTAAAAACTTTGAAACAGATACCGTTCAGATAAAAAACGAAATGTCATTCAAACAGCTTGCAGACTTGCTGGACATGCCACAATCTCAGATACAACTTTTAAATCCTTCGTATAAATTAAATGTGGTACCGGTTTATAAAGGAGAACCTCACTTCCTGCGTTTACCAAAAGATAAAATTGCCACTTTTGTTTCAAACGAAGATAAAATTTATAACTACGTAGCGTATCAATCGCAAATTAAAACGCTGCCTGCAAAACTGGCCTTGAAAGTTACACCAAGGGCAAAAGCAAAACTGGAGAAAACAATCGATACCGATCTGAAGTGGTATAAAGTTCAAAAAGGAGATAACCTGGGAGCCATTGCTGCAAAGTACAATGTAAATGTTATCGATTTGAAAAAATGGAATAACCTTAAAACAAATGCTGTAGCACTGGGTAGAAGCCTGAAAATTAAATCAGATTTTGATCCGCTTGCTAAAAGCACAAAAGATAGTAAAACAACTATCGCGGTAGAGAAAAAATCAGAAGAAGCAATTGCAGCTGTTGATGATAAAGATAAAAACAATACACAATCACAAGAATATGTGGTGGCAGCCGGAGATAATTTAGGAAGTATTGCAAAAAAATTCGGTACGACTATTGCTGACCTGAAAGAACTTAATAACCTAACTTCAAATAATATTGGTTTAGGAAAAACTTTAGTAGTAGCTAAAGCAGTTCCTGAAATTGTGGATGAAAATGCTGTAACAACAGCAATAGCTTCAAACTCTTCGATTGATTCATTCAGGAAAAAAGCGACATCTACAAAAGACCTTGGAGAAGATTATTACGTTAAAAAAGGAGATTCGTTGTATAGTATTTCTAAAAAATATCCGGGAGTAACCATTTCAGATATTAAAAAATGGAATAACATTAAAGACGGAGAAATTAAACCCGGAATGAAGCTTAAAATAAACGGATAATAAAAAATCTTATTTAAATTTGGGTTTTATTTCATAACTTAAGAGAATGAATAAAACCCATTTTTTATTGCTGTTAATTCCGTTCTTGCTCATTTCGTGTTTAAAAAACGAAAAGCAACAGCAACCCGTATCCGGTAAGACAAACTCTATTTCGATTATTATAGACGATCAGTTGTGGTATGGCGAAGTAGGGGACAGCATCCGGAATAAATTTGCCTCACCCGTTTTAGGCCTTACCCAGGAAGAGCCGCTCTTTACCATAAATCAATATCCCGCACGTTTGCTTGAAGGCTTTGTTACAGATAGCCGAAGCATTATTGTCGTAAAAAAAGCGGCTACAGATAAATTCGAAATTACCCACAGCAAATCATTACCACACAACACCTTTCGTATTTACGGAAAATCAGTAGATGATATTATTTGCAGTATCGAACTAAATTCAGCACAGATTATTAAGATTATCCGTGATGCCGAAATTGAAAAAGTTCAGGAAGACAACAGCAAATCCTTATTGAATCCCACCGTTATAAAAAACAAATTTCATATCGATTTACAGATTCCGACAGGATATGAATACATGTTGCACAAAAAGAATTTTATCTGGCTTAAAAAAGATATCATAAGCGGCAACACCAGCTTATTAATTTATCAAATTCCCATACGCAGTTTTAAAAAGAGTGCTAACATTATAGGCAATATTATTAAAATGCGAGATTCTGTTGGTAGTTATATAAAAGGGCGTGAACCCAATACCAAAATGATTACAGGCGAAGCGTACGCGCCTTATTTTTCGACGATTACTTTAGACGGAAAAAAAGCCTATGAAACCAAAGGAACATGGGAACTAAAAAATGATTTTATGGCAGGACCATTTATCAACTACGCCATTGTAGACAAAATGTACAACAGAATACTGGTTATTGAAGGATTTTGTTATTCACCCTCCAATCAGGAAAGAGATTTAATGTTCGATTTAGAAGCCATCATAAAATCAGTTAAAATTGATAAACGATAATCTTTTTCAATATAAATTAGCAAAAAAACAGAGAATAAAACACAATGGGATTAAAATGGAAAATAAAGCCGTTTGAGACACTAACGGTTCATGAGTTATATGATTTACTCAAACTAAGAAGTGAGATCTTTGTAGTCGAGCAAAATTGCGTTTATTTAGATCTTGATGGAAAAGATAAGAAAGCATTGCACCTCATTGGGGAATATGATGGTAAAACAGTTGCTTATGTACGTTTGTTTGATGCCGGAATTAGTTTTGATAATGCTTCAATAGGCAGAGTGGTTGTTGACGCTAATTATCGCGATAGAAAATGGGGGCACGATTTAATGCGCGAAGCTATTGCTGCAATAAAATCTAATTTCAATAAAGATAAAATCACTATTGGTGCACAGCTGTACTTAAAGAAATTCTACGAAAGCCACGGATTTGTTCAAACCAGCGAAATGTATTTGGAAGACGATATTCCGCATATCGAGATGATTCGTAGTTAAGTAACAATACAAAAACACATCAACATTCCTAATTCTATAGTTGTTGAAATTTGATTTTTAAAGAGTTTAAACCTTTATTTGCTATTTACGGCATCTGGAGGTTTTTTTGTTTAATGCCGTTTTGAATTACATTTTTGTCTAATTTTAGAATAAAAAACAACGTATGAAAAAATTTCTTTTATTCTCTTTTGCTCTAATGTCATCGTTTCAAAGTTTCAGCCAATTAAAATTGAAAGTGGGAGATAAGGTTCCCGCTTTAAATATAACCGATTATCTGAAAAATGTTCCAAAGGATAAAAATCTAGAAAATAAATACATTTTACTTGAATTTTGGGCGACCTGGTGTACTACATGCCTGGAAGAAGTTCCTAATTTAAATAAAATGCAGGAAAGATTTAAAGACAAAAAAGACTTTCTTTTTATTTCGATTACCGATGAATCGCCTGAGAAAACTAAAAAAACGCTGGAAAAAGTCAAGTTTAACTCCATTGTAGTGAGCGATCAGACAAAAAAAGCATTGAATGATTTTGTTGTTGATAATGAAAATGGAGATTATTCAATACCAAAAACTTTTTTAATTGACAATCAGGGAATTTTACGATGGATTGGTCAGCCTTGGTTGTTAAATGATGGAGTAGTAAATAAATTTCTGGAAGGGAAGGAAATTGCAGAATCGGATAATACGCCTTCAAACAGGCCTTCTGCCCCCACTTTTAAGTAGGATTATAGTTTAGTAATCAAAAACTCGACACGACGATCAAGATTATCACCTTTTCCGAGGGGATATTTATTGCCGCAACCCTGATAGGACATTCGGTTTTTCGAGATTTTTTTAGAATTCAGATAATAAAAAACGGTTTTGGCGCGGTTCCAGGAAAGCCTTCTTTCTTTGGTGTCTTTGTCAATTCCGTCGCTGTATATTTCAGGGGTACAGCAAACGTGGCCCCTTATCTCAAACGTTACATTTTTTTGATGCTGTAAAATAGCGGCGATTTTATCTAATTCTTTTTTAGAAGCCCAGGTAAGTCTGGCACTTCCAATATCAAAAAGAATGTTGTCCAAGAATATCTTATCGCCTACTTTTACTTTGTTGGTAAACGAATTGTGGATTCCGTTTCCGAAACTATTTTTCTTAACCGCAATTAAATCGACCCGCCGATTTTTAGAACGTGTTTCAGGTAAATTTTCAACCGTGTCAGTTCGAACTATAACACGGCCTTTACCTTCTAAAATGACAATTTTACTCTGGTTAAACCCTGCCGAAACCAATAAATCCTGAATCGTATTGGCACGATTATTAGACAAACGAAAGTTGTAGTCGTCAGTTCCGCGATCATCGCAGTAACCATAAATTTGTACAGACTCTACTTTAGAGCTGTCAATACACTTAATAAAATGAGTTACAATTTCGGTTTGTTTTGGTGTAAGATCGAATTTGTCAAATTCGAAATAAATAGTTTCAATGCTTTTTTGCTGTGCCGATATATTGTAAATAATAAACAGAAATAAGGCCCTACAAAGTTTCATTTTGTTTACATTTTTAAAATCGTTTTATACTCAGTTTGATTATTTAAAACGCTTACCGCTTTCTTAATTTCTGAATTGTTTTTAATGTAATACTGATATAAACCTTCCTGATACTGATATCTTTTAATCAGTTCTTCCTGAATCAGGTTTCGGATTTCTTTTTGGTTTTTATCCAGTAACGTAGTTTCACTTTTTTCAAGGGCAGCCAGTAGTTGTTGATATTCCGGTGCAATTGTTTCATCGATTTTTTCGTTTTTGGCTGCAGCCAGCGTATTTTTCAGGGCTACTTCCGTTTCAGTATCAAAATTAATTTTATTGGTTTTTAAGTACTGTTTGAAACTTGTATAATCAGCATCAGAGATCGTTGGGATTTTATCGCCTAAACCCGGATTCTTGTAGTAATAAGTCGTAGCATAATCAAAAATACCGTCATTTTTTAATAAAGCAGTGGTAATTGGGCTCATTTTGGCTTCGTCTAATTCGATATCCGGCAAAACACCTCCACCATCATAGACCGTTCTTCCTTTTCGGGTTTTAAAAGCATTAAAGTTTTTGGCATCCGTTCTTTGAGCCACACCATTTTTATCTTTATGTGCATAATCTAAAGCCTGAATACAACGACCGGACGGTGTGTAATAACGGGAAATAGTCACTTTAAGCTGAGTTCCGTAAGTCAGATCAACAGAACGTTGCACCAAACCTTTTCCAAAACTGCGGCTTCCCAAAATCACAGCACGGTCTAAATCCTGCAAAGCGCCCGATACAATTTCAGATGCTGATGCACTTCTTCCGTTTACCAAAATAGCCAAGGGAATTTCTGTGTCAACAGGATCTTTAGTGGTTTTATAGGTATTGTTGTGTTTTTCTATTCTTGATTTTGTAGTTACAATTACTTCATTCTTGGGAACAAATAAATTGCAAATATCAATGGCTTCGTTTAGTAGACCACCGGGATTTCCTCTCAAATCAAGTATAATCTGTTTTGCACCGTCAGCTTTAAGTTTTTCCAACGCCTCTTTTACTTCATTGGATGCTTTACGGCTAAAATGCGCCAAAACAATATAGCCCGTTTTATCATCGATTTTTCCAAAGAAGGGAACCGATTTAATATCAACTTCATCCAGAACCAGTTCGGTAGTAAACGTTTTTCCCTGACGAATGTATTTGATTGTTATTTTAGTGTTTTTTGTTCCTTTCAATAATTGTGAAGCATCATCTTTAAAATCAGCGATCAAAACATCCCCAATCTGAATAATTTCGTCGCCCGCTTTTAGCCCGGCTTTATCAGCAGGATAATTTTTATAAGGTTCACGAACAATTAAGCGGTCTTTTTTTCTTGAAATTAAAGCGCCAATTCCCGTATATTCTCCGGTATTGTTGATTTTAAAGTTGACTACATCCTGTTCGTTAAAGTAAACGGTATACGGATCTAAACTTCCCAACATGCTTTTAATGGCTTTGTCCATCAAATCACCGGGATTTGTTTCATCTACATAATTGGTATTAACCGCTTTGAACAATGTGGTGAAGATTTCGATTTGTTTGGCGATCTCAAAAAAGTCGTCTTTGAAACTGGTTCCAATAAATAAAAACCCTGCCGCAACAGTTGGTATGATGAATTTCTTTTTGAAATAAGGATACATGATTATAATTTTTTTCTTTTAAATCTTTTTCTAATAAAATAGGCGAGTACACAAAATACGATAATAAACGGCCACACACTAAGGATGGAGATCAAAAATTCAGACAGGCTAAAAAAGCCCGATTTGATTGCGATCCATATTTTTGTTCCGTAAGAGGTCTTAACACCTTCTTTTTGAGCAATAGTTTTGTAAAATTCAATTGTAACAGTGCTTTCAGAAACACGACTTTCTAAATACTTTAGTTGTCCTTCTTTAGCTTCAATTTCTTCACGAATGGCTGATATTTGTTTTTCTATTTCTAGAATCTCACTTATTTTAGTTGCTTTTTGGAGAATTTGAAGATATCGTTCTTCAAGTTTTCGTTTTGTTTTTAATCTCGAATCAAGATCAATATACTGTTCCGTTACATCTTGAGATGAAATATCTTTTCGTTCAAAATAAGAAACTCCTTTTGAAACAGCGTTTATAAAAGCATCAAAATTCTGGCTGGGAACGCGAATGGATAAGTTTCTGTAAATACTGCTGTAATCTTTTCCTTCAGAATCATTTTGAACGGTTGCTTTATTCGTAGCAATAGCAGTTTGAATTTGACGAAAAGTTTCTTCTAAATCATTGGTTTCAAATCTGAGCGAAGCTTCTTTGATAATTTTCTGTGGTATCTCAGGTGAAGCAGGTGCTGCCTTGTCATCATCTGTATTAGATTCAGATTTGAATTTAGGTGCCAGCTTTACAGTACTAACCGCTAAATTATTGCTGACAGGTTCAGAATTACTGCAACTTATAAGGCTGAAAAAAATTAAAGATAAAAAGAAAATGTATCTCATAAAATTTCAAATTAGAGTTAAAACTACAATTTTTTTATATTTTTTTGTCTAATTTGATAAATAAAGTTGTGCCAATAGCGATCAGCATTAGAATTATGCTTCTGTTTTATTTTCAGCATCCGGAGTTTTGTTTACCTGTTGAAGGAATTTCTCAAACAACTGAATCGTTTTGGTGTTAATTTCTTCATAGGATAACCGGTCTTTCGTCTGATAAAAAAACATCAAAGAGTACGGTTGCTCAATATGATCTAATAGTAAATGTTTGTTCAGTCGGTACGTTTCTCTTAAAACACGTTTGAAGTAATTGCGGTCAACGGCTTTTTTGAAGTATTTCTTAGAGACCGAAACGCCAATTTTTATTTTTTCTTCAGCATCAACTTCCGCCTGACGGTAAACCAAACGCAACGGATATTTAGAAACCGATTTCCCTTCAGAAAACAGTAAACCTATTGTCGTTTTGCTCTTTAAGCGTTCATTTTTGGGGTAAGTGAAGTTCATTTAATTCAGAAAAAATTTGCAATTTTATGGGCAAAGGTACAATTAAACCATAAAAACAGTTATTGTTTTCAATTTTTATACGGCTAAAAATTTATTTATTACTTTTGGGCATTAATTTTTTAAGCATGCAAAAAATAATTTCCTATCCTATATCAGCTATATACTACCTAATTTTTAGTTTGTGTTTGCTTGTATTTCATCCAATACAGTGGATTTGCCTAAATGTTTTTGGCTATCAGGCTCATAAAAAAAGTGTTGATTATTTAAATTTTTCCCTTTTAAGATGTACCAATCTGTTGGGAACAACCTATAAAATCGAAAACAGGGAAACTATTCCAACAGGAGTTCCGATTATTTTTGTTTGTAATCACCAAAGTATGTACGATATCATCGCAATGATTTGGTATTTTAGACGTTTTCATTGTAAATTTGTAAGTAAGAAAGAGTTAGGTAGCGGAATTCCGAGTGTATCCTATAATTTGAAACATGGAGGATCAGTGCTAATTGACCGTAAAGACCCAAAACAAGCTATTCCGGCGATCAAAGGATTATCTGAATATATTGAAAAATACAAAAGATCTGCAGTTATTTTTCCTGAAGGAACACGTAGTAAAACAGGAAAACCTAAAGAATTTGCTCAAAATGGTGTAAAAATTCTATGTAAGTATGCACCTTCTGCGTATATAGTCCCAGTGAGTATCAACAATTCATGGAAAATGGTAAAATATGGCTTTTTCCCGGTTGGTTTAGGAAATCGTCTTACCTTTACAGCGCACAAAGCCCTTGCTGTAAAAGATTATGATTTTGCCGAGTTAATGGCAATGACCGAAAAGGCAGTTGTTGAAGGAGTAAACGAGTATAAACAGGTTTAAATGAATAGTAAAAGCTAAAATTTAAACCCCAAATTTAAAATAAGTAATGTCTATAAAAAACATTAGATTAGAAGTAATGCAGTTTTTGGAAAAAAACGTGGATAGCTTCGTTGAACAGTATTTAATTCCAGTGGAGAAAATTTGGCAGCCGTCAGACTTTTTACCTAATTCTGAAGGAGAAAATTTCTTTGAGGAGGTTAAAGAGTTACGTGAAATTGCTAAAGAATTACCATACGATTTCTGGGTAACGCTTGTTGGTGACACCATCACCGAGGAAGCTTTGCCTACTTATGAGTCGTGGTTAATGGATGTAGAAGGAATAAATCAGATAGAAAATGGTGGAAATGGCTGGTCAAAATGGATCAGACAATGGACCGGAGAAGAAAACCGTCATGGTGATTTGCTTAATAAATACTTGTATTTGTCCGGCCGTGTGAACATGCGTGAAATCGAAATGACAACACAGCACTTGATCAACGATGGTTTTGATATTGGAACCGGATCTGATCCATACAAAAATTTTGTATACACCAGTTTCCAGGAATTAGCAACGTATGTATCACATAACAGAGTAGCTCAGATGGCTAAAAAGTTTGGTGATAACAAGTTGTCTAAAATGTGTAAAATGATTGCTGGTGACGAAATGCGTCATCACCATGCGTATAGCGAGTTTGTGACCCGTATTTTTGCAGTAGATCCTAGCGAAATGATGTTGGCGTTTCAATACATGATGAAACAAAAAATCGTTATGCCGGCACATTTCTTAAGAGAATCAGGTCAAAAGATCAGCTCTGCTTTCGAACAATTTTCTGATTCTGCTCAGCGTATTGGGGTTTATACCGCAAGCGATTATGTAGATATCATGCAGAAATTAATGGATAAGTGGGAAATTGATAAAATGTCCGGTTTAACAGATGAAGCTGAAAAAGCACGTGATTACTTAATGAAATTACCGGCCCGTATGGCGAGAATCTCAGAAAGATTGGTAATTCCGCAGGAATCACACATCTTTAAATGGGTTGAACCAGCGAGATTGTAAAAATTTTAGATTGCAGATTTTAGATTTAAAATTGATTTTTGCAATTGATATTTGATATTGACATTTAAAACATATTGTTGATTGTCAGAGTTTTCAAACTTTGACAATCAACATTTTTTATTCAATAATAATTTTAGAAGGAAAAAATTAAACACAATTTGTGTAAATCCGCTTAATCCGACCAATCTGTGTGCCATTGCAGTACCATGAATTATCCCGGATAAGCAAAAAATAGAACTATGAATAATGCTGAATTAATAAACAAAACAATCGCTTTTGTAAAAGAAAAATTAAATGATGCCGAAGGCGGGCACGATTGGTTTCACATCGAACGTGTATATAAAAACGCCCTTTTGATTGCAAAAGGAACAGACTGTGATCTGGTAGTGGTTCAGTTAGGAGCTTTGCTTCACGATATTGCCGATAGTAAATTTCATAACGGAGATGAAACCATAGGCCCTAAAACAGCCCGTTTGTTTTTAGAATCCGAAAGTGTTTCTTCAGCCATTATTCAACATGTGGTGAATATCATCGAAAACATCTCTTATAAAGGCGGAAATTTCGAAAAGAAGTTTTCCTCTATAGAATTGGATATCGTTCAGGATGCAGATCGTTTAGATGCAATTGGAGCAATTGGAGTGGCAAGAGCGTTCAATTATGGCGGATTTAAAAACAGAGCTTTGTATAATCCCGAAATTGCCCCCATTACCAATATGACCAAAGAAGAGTACAAAAAGAATAATGCCCCAACAATAAATCACTTTTACGAAAAGCTTTTATTGCTTAAAGATAAAATGAATACCGAAACCGGAAAACAAATCGCAGCCGAAAGACATCGTTTTATGGAAACCTTTCTGGCTCAGTTTTATGCGGAGTGGGAAGGAGTGAAGTAAGTTTGAGTCTTCGTTTTCAATAAAACTATACTATGCGATACAATCAGATTATAGAAGTAGAATACATTGATAGCTTAATCTCATCTGAAGAAAGAACAGGAATCGCATCTTTATTGATGTTATGTGAGAAATTAAACCAGGATAAAATCTTTACCCCTGACTTTTTTTTGAAGTAATTAAGTATGGTTTTCAAGGCTATTATGCCGGCGTTGGGTGTATATTTAAAAGAAGGTATGGATTATTATCTGATTAACGAAGATTTAGAAAAACAGGTAAATGTATATTTTATAAATATAATTGAAAAACGTTCCGTTAAGGATTTCATTGATTTCTTAATGCATAAAAAAGAAGAAATTGATACGTTGTACAATAACATTACTACTAATAAAACTGATTAATAAAGGTTTTAATTGCCTTTTCCCGATAACAAAATAAAAACGGCTTCATGATCTGAAGCCGTTTTGTTTTTAAAGAGAATGGATGAATGCGAATAAATCATCACGTTCTTTTTAGGATAGTTTCTTGTATTGGTATTTTGAGCCTTGAAAATTACAATTTAGACTTTAAAATAAAATAAACAATTACCGTTGCACACAGAAAACCTAAAGTAAACCATAATAATCTGGCCACTCTGTTGTCTCGGACTATTTCTGTTTTATCGAAGTCTGTCATTTTTTGATCCATTTAAATTAAGCAAATTTAAGTTGGTCAAATTTTGAAGAAAGGCTATAAAAGGTTTTTTTGTATTAAAATAAGATCAAATATTTAGTGCAGACTTCCGGAGTAACGATTCCTTTTGTAGCGAATAAACTAAAAGCTGTAAAACCTTCGCGTAAATTTGCACTGCAAAACCGCAAGAGTTTATAATTTAGCTACAACCACAATTTCCGTCGCCACAGTCTTTTTTCTTTTTAGATTTCCAAAAGAACTTTTTGATCAGAAAACCTATGGCGATAAATAAGATGACAAAGGCAATAATTTCTTGTACCATGATCGTTTATTTTAAAAGTTGATACGCAAAAAGCGCTACAAAATAGGCAAGGCCACTCATTAAGACCAGTTGCATTGCCGGCCATTTCCATGAGTTGGTTTCTTTTTTGGTGATGGCCAATGTACTGGCACATTGCATCGCGAAAGCATAGAATAACAATAAAGAAATTCCGGAGGCAAAATTAAAGATCTTGTGTCCGGTTTCAGGATTTATTTCTTCCTGCATTTTACTTTTTATGGTCGCTTCGTTATCGCTGCTTCCCACACTGTAAATAGTGGCTAAAGTTCCCACGAAAACCTCACGTGCTGCAAACGAACTGATAATCGCAATTCCAATTTTCCAATCGTAACCCAATGGAGAGATTGCAGGTTCAATTGCTTTACCCATAATCCCGATATACGAGTTCTCTAATTTCTGAGAAGCAACTTCGTTTTCGAATGTTGTTTCATCCAGCGGCGTGTCGGCAAATCTTTCTTTTACGATGCTTTCTGCTTCATTAAAATCTTTTCCGGGGCCATAGGAAGCTAAAAACCATAAAACAACAGATATTGCCAGGATAATTTTACCTGCCCCAACAACAAAAGCTTTAGTTTTCTCCACTACATTGATCGCAACGTTTTTGAATAACGGCAATTTGTAACTTGGCATTTCAACAACAAAATAGGTTTTTGCACTGAATTTCAATATTTTATTTAAGATATAAGCCGAAAGAATAGCAGTTCCAAAACCTAGTAAATACAATAACATCAAAGCCAGTCCCTGCATGTTTAGAAATCCAAACAAGCGTTCATTTGGAATTACCAGGGAAATAATAATCGTATAAACAGGCAATCTTGCAGAACAGGTTGTAAAGGGTGTTACCAAAATAGTAATCAAACGTTCTTTCCAGTTTTCGATATTTCGGGTTGCCATAATCGCCGGAATGGCACAGGCAGTTCCTGAAATTAAAGGTACAACGCTTTTTCCGGAGAGACCAAACTTACGCATGATTTTATCCATCAGGAAGACCACACGGCTCATATAACCGCTTTCCTCCAAAATCGAAATAAATAAAAACAGAAAGGCAATTTGAGGAATGAAGATAATAACACCGCCAATTCCGGGTACAATGCCCTGTGAGAGTAAATCGGTTAAAATGCCACTTGGTAATTCTGCTGCAACCCAACTGCTTAAAGAAGCAAAAGTACTGTCAATAAAATCCATTGGAATCGTCGACCAGCTAAAAATCGACTGGAAAATCAAAAATAAGATTGCCAGGAAAATAACATAACCCCAAACTTTGTGTGTTAGAATACGATCCAGTTTGGCCCTGATATCTTTTGCCATTGACGCATCGACCTGTAAACCTTGTTTTAAAACATCGTTTATAAATTGATAACGTTTTATGGTTTCTTTTTGCTGTAAACGTTTTAATTCAGAATGTGATTTGGTAAAAGTGCTTCTGATTTCATTTCGGTCCAAATTTGAAAAATTCACATCCTGCGTAATCACCAGCCATAATTTATACAACAATTGATTCGGGAATGCCTGCTTTAAATTTTCAAAATATTCAGGATCCATAACTGATGCGTTTAAGCAAGGTTCATGCGGAATGCTTCTGTACGAAACGATTAATTCTTTTAATGCATCAATTCCTAAACCTTTACGCGAGCTTACTAAAGCAATTTTAGTTTTTAATTTTTCCTCTAAATACGGAATATCCAAAGTAATTCCTTTGCTTTCCATACGATCAGACATGTTGATCACTAAAATTGTCGGGATTTCAAGGTCTTTTATCTGAGTGTAAATCAGTAAATTTCGTTTCAGGTTTTCAACATCTGTTACCACGACTGCAACATCCGGATATAATTTATCATTTTTGTTGAGCAAAAGTTCAATTACCACACTTTCGTCCATCGAACTGGCGTTCAGACTATAGGTTCCCGGTAAATCCAGAATGTTGGCTTTGATATTATGAGGCAGTTTGCAAAACCCGATTTTTTTCTCAACCGTAATTCCGGGGTAATTCCCCACTTGCTGGTTTAGACCTGTAAGCTGATTAAAAACAGAGGTTTTTCCTGTATTTGGATTCCCGATAAGGGCAACATTGATATTTTGAATGCTCATTACAAATTGGTTTTGATAAGTTCAACTTCAATTTCACGAGCAGTTTCAACACGAATGGCTACGTGTGAACCATTGATATCTAAATATAATGGATCTCCAAAAGGAGCAATTTGAAGCAATTCTACTACGTTGCCCGGCAAACAACCCATTTCTAATAATTTTAAAGGAATCAAATCGATATCAAAATCTTTGATAATGGCTTTTTCGCCTTTTTTCAGAGTATGGATAGTATTTTGCAAAGCTTATTTAGATTGAATTTAGATTGCAAAAGTAGACAATTATTCTTTATTTCAAGGCATTTAACACTTTTGTAAATGCTAAATGTTTCTAAAAATAAGGCATTTTACTCCTGACACAAGAAATTAATGTCTTCTAAAAGGCGTTTGATTTCTTCTTTATTTGTCCCGTCATAAAAACCACGAACGCGTCTTTTTTGATCGACCAAAACAAAATTCTCAGTATGTACCATATCATACAATTGATCAGGACGACCTAATTTTACCGCGAGGTACGATTTTCTGGCCATAGTGTAGATTTCTTTTTTATCTCCGGTAACCAGATTCCATTTGCTGTCAGCAACATGATGTTTTATGGCATATTCCTTTAAGACCGGAATACTGTCAACCTCAGGAAAAACGGTGTGCGAAAGCAGCATTACCTTCGGATTGTTCAAAACCGCTTTTTGAACTTCTTCGAGATTTGTTGTCATTTTTGGACAGATAGAACCGCAAGTAGTGAAGAAAAAATCAGCCACATAAATTTTTCCTTCGTAATTCTTTTGGGTAATCGTATCTCCGTTTTGATTTACAAACTTAAAATCAGCAATAGTGTGGTATTTACTTTTATATTGTATGGTACTGTCAACCAGTTCAGGGTTTACATCGGCAGGGTTATAAATTGGCAATGTTTTTTGTGGCTTTAAAGCCGAATAAAATAAAGATATAGTGACAGCCGAAAATACCATTAGAACAATAAAAAATTTTCGGTATTTATAAAGAAACGATTTCATAAAAATAATTTGCCGCAAAAATACAAAAAGCACGTTTTAAAAACCGAATAATGTGTTGTTTTTAACAGGATAGTGGAAGTAAATCGCCACGAATTCACGAATTATTTTTTTATTTTTAATTCGTGAATTCATGGCAGAAAAGCGTATTTGATTTACTTCTTAACTTTTCTGATAGATTTATTCACCAAATAAACTCCTGTTAATGTTACAACTGCGCCAATCGCAACGGCCTTTGTAAGTATTTCTCCAAAAATAAAAGATCCTAAAACCATAGCCACAATAGGATTGATGTAAACATAAATACTGCTAATTTCTGTTGGAAGATTCTTCAATGAATAGATAAAAGCGATAAAAGTTAAAACCGAACCCATAATAACTAAATAAGCAATGGCCCACCATGAAGGCAGTGGGATTTCAGCAAATGGAATATTAATTCCTGCAGCTTCGGTAATTCCAAATAAAAACACGCTTGAGATCAGCATCTGTAATCCTAAACTAAAATAAGGGTTAAAACTTGCTGCTTTTTTCTTTGTTTGTAAAATGCCAAAAGCCCAGGTGATAGTAGATACAGTCATTAAAATAATCCCGAATTGAAATTCTGGTTTTAATATATCAGCAATATAATCGACGAAAAGAATACAAATACCTCCAAAACTTATCAGAATTCCAAGCAAAGCCATTCGTGCAATTCTATAACCGTTAAAAAAATTAATGATAATGATAAAGATGGGGAAAAGCGCAGTAATTATGGCACCCAATCCGCTACTCATATATTTAACGCCCCAGGTACTTAAGCCATTACTAAACATAAAATTTAAAATGGCTAAAACGAATATTGTTCGCCATTCTTTTCCTTTTGGCCAGGGTTCTTTCTTTATAAAAAAATAACTTACATACAAAATTCCGCCTAAAAACTGACGAATGGTTACCAATTGCAAAGCTGGCATATATCTGACACCTTCTTTAGAGGCCAGCCAGGTTGTGCCCCAAAAAAAACTCACCCAACATAAAGCCAATATCGGTAATCCGATGGCATCAATTTTTCCTGAAACGGCATTCTGAATTCTTGCTCTCATTTTGACTGTATTCGATTCGCAAATATTCCGAAAACTATTTTAATAATCCCTAAAAAGTAAGGGCTAAATACATGAAAATATTCGATAGTATCTATTAAAATGTTCTGATAATTTATTTTTTTACAATTATTTCAAAAATTTTAACATAGCGTTTCAAATATTAGGAATACGTTTGTATAAGGACCAAAAACTTATATATAAATGAAAAAACAACTTGGCAGACCCTTATTCTGCGCCCTTTTTCTAACAGTTTCATTTACAGCTGTGAAAGCACAAAATGCAACTTCAAAAGAACCTGGTATTAACGTTTCATACATGAACACTAAAATTAGTCCAAGTCAGGATTTCTTTCAGTATGTAAACGGAACATGGCTTAGTCAAACTGAAATTCCAAGTGATCGTACGACATGGGGAAGTTTTAATGAATTGATTAAGAAAACAGATAAAGATGCAATGTCTATCCTGAAAGAAGCATCGAAAAATCCAAAATATAAATCAGATACAGATCAGGGTAAAGCAGTTAATTTATTCTCTACTATATTGGATACAGTGGGTAGAAATAAAGTTGGAATAGCACCTTTAAAACCATACCTGCAAAAAATTGACGCCATTAAAAACGTAGCTGATCTTCAAAAGTATCTGGTTGAAATGGAGCCGGAAGGTGGTTCCGGGTTTTTTGGGATCTATATTGGAGCCGATGAAAAAAACAGCTCAAAGAATTCAGTAAGCCTTGGCGTAAGCCGTTTGGGATTACCGGATAAAGATTATTACACATCTGACGATAAAGATTCTAAAGAAAAACGGGCAAAATACCAGCTTCATGTGGCGAAGATGATGCAGTTTATTGGTGAATCTCCTGAGAAAGCAAAACAAAATGCAGCGGGAATTCTAGCTTTAGAAACAGAATTGTCAAAACCAAGATTAAATCGTGTGGAGAGCAGAGACAGTCGTTTGCAATATAACCCAATGACAATCGCCCAGCTTCAAAAGTTAACTCCGGCGATTAAATGGGAGGCTTATTTTACCGGTATTGGTCTGGCAAAGTTAGATACAGTAGTGGTTATGGAACCTAAATATATGAAAGCCCTGCAAACTGTTTTTACTCAAAACAAAGTAGCACAGTGGAAAGAATATTTGAAATGGGACCTGCTAAATACAGTTTCGACAAAATTGTCAACAGATATCGAAACGGCCAGTTTTGATTTTTACAGTAAAACGCTAAGAGGCGCCATAAAACAATTACCGCGTGAAGAAAAAGCTTTGCAGGTTGTAAATACAACGATTGGTGAAGCCCTTGGTAAATTATATGTAGAAAAAGTATTTCCTGCAGAAGCAAAAGCCAAAGCAGTCGATATGATTCATAATGTTATTTTGGCTTACCAAAACCGTATCAATAATTTAACATGGATGTCTGCGGCCACAAAGGTAAAAGCAATTGAAAAATTAAATAAGATCACCATAAAGGTGGGTTATCCGGATAAATGGAAAGATTACTCGGCACTTACCATTAAAAGTGTAGCCGAGGGTGGAAGTTATTTCGAAAACGCCCGTAACCTGAACAAATGGAATTTCAAAAAAGGAATCGAAAAATTACACAAACCGGTTGATAAAACAGAATGGGGAATGTCACCGCAAACGGTAAATGCCTATTACAACCCGTCATACAACGAGATTGTGTTTCCGGCGGCAATTTTACAACCTCCTTTTTACAATTACCAGGCAGATGAAGCGGTAAATTATGGTGGAATTGGAGCTGTAATTGGTCATGAAATTTCACATGGTTTCGATGATTCAGGAGCACGTTATAATGCAGATGGAAACCTGGTGGACTGGTGGACTGCAGATGATTTAAAACAATTTACAGCACTTGGGACTGCTTTGGCAGATCAATACAGCGCTTTAGAGCCTTTACCGGGAATTCATGTAGACGGTAAATTTACTTTAGGTGAAAATATTGGCGATTTAGGCGGAATCAATGCTGCTTACGATGGTTTGCAATTGTACTTAAAAGCACATGGGAACCCTGGATTAATTGACGGATTTACACCCGAACAACGTTTCTTTATTTCATGGGCAACGGTGTGGAGAACTAAAACAAGAGATGAAGCCCTTAAAAATCAGGTAAAAACAGATCCGCATTCTCCTGGAATGTACAGAGCCGTTGTGCCAATCCAGAATGTTGATGCTTTTTATCAGGCTTTTGGAATTAAAAAAGGAGATAAAATGTATGTTGATCCGGATAAAAGAGTTAAAATCTGGTAATCGGTACAACCATAAAAAAAACGGCGCTTTATTAGCGCCGTTTTTTGTTTCTGAATTTTGTGCTAAATAAGCCTGTTGATTTGTTCCTGTCCTAAAGCTTTTTGATCCAAATAAACGTTAGACCGGATGAGATTACTTCAACTAATTATTTGATAAATTTAACATGGAGTTTGAAATAATTGCAATATGTTTGTAGATATACTAAAAACTATAAATAAAAATGATTAAACAGCTACGAAAACCTATGTTTTGTGTTGTTTCTGCAATGATTACCGTTACTGCAGTTCAGGCGCAAGATGCAAAAAAGAAAGAGCCAGGTATCAATGTTTCAAACATGGATACTAAAGTTAGTCCAAAAGAGGACTTTTTCCGTTATGTAAATGGAACCTGGTTAGAAAAAACGGAAATTCCAAGTGACAGAAATTCATGGGGAAGTTTCAATGAATTGCGTCAGAAGACTGATAACGATGCCCTTGCTATCTTAAAAGAAGCTTCAAAAGATCCTAAGTATAAATCCAACACGGATCAGGGTAAGGCAATTGCTTTGTTTAATACGATCATGGATACTGTTGGACGTAATAAAAGAGGTATTACACAACTTCAGCCTTATTTAAAGAAAATCGATGCCATTAAAAACGTAACGGATCTGCAAAATTTCTTTATTGAAATGCAACCTCAGGGCGGTATTGGTTTCTTTGGCGTTTATGTTGGGGCTGATGCCAAAAACAGTAATAAAAACTCTGTTAACTTAAGCCCGGGAGGTTTAGGATTATCTGATAAAGATTACTACAACTCTGATGATAAAGATTCAAAAGAAAAACGTGAAAAATACGAAGTGCACCTTGCCAGAATGTTACAGTTTATTGGAGAGTCTCCTGCAAAAGCAAAAGAAAGTGCCAGACAAATCGTAGCGTTAGAGGTAGAATTGTCTGCTCCAAGACTGGACCGTGTTGAGCGCAGAGATCGCAGAAAACAATACAACCCAACAGCTATTGCGGATCTAAAAAAGAATACACCTTCCATTCAATGGGATAAATATTTCACCGGAATTGGAATGACGAAGTTAGATACTGTAAATGTGGCACAACCGCGTTACATGATTGCTTTGGAAAAAACGTTAAGTGAAAAGAAAGTAGAAGCCTGGAAAGAGTATTTAAAATGGTCTTTATTAAACAAAACAGCTTCAACTTTAACGACTGATATTGAAAATGCTAATTTTGATTTCTACGGAAAAACATTAACGGGTGCATTAAAACAACGTCCTCGTGAAGAAGTAGCATTACAGGTAATTAACGGGGCAACCGGAGAAGCTTTAGGAAAATTGTATGTAGAGAAATTGTTCCCTGCAGAAGCAAAAGATAAAGCCAAGAAAATGATTGCGAATGTAATGCTGGCTTACGAAAACAGAATCAATGCATTGCCTTGGATGTCTGCAGCTACTAAAACAAAAGCAATCGAAAAACTGAAGAAACTAACCATTAAAATTGGATACCCTGATAAATGGAAAGACTATTCTAAGTTAGAACTTAAAAATGTTAACGAAGGCGGAACTTATTTTGATAACATGAAAAATTTATCAAAATGGGCTTATGCAGAAAATGTAGCTAAACTGGGTAAACCAGTTGATAAAACAGAGTGGGGAATGTCGCCACAAACAGTTAATGCTTATTTTAACCCATCTTATAACGAAATTGTTTTCCCTGCAGCAATCTTACAACCTCCTTTCTATAATTATCAGGCTGACGAAGCAGTTAATTATGGTGGTATTGGTGCTGTAATCGGACATGAAATTTCTCATGGTTTTGATGATTCAGGAGCACGTTACAACGCAGATGGAAATCTTGTTGACTGGTGGACACCGGAAGATTTAAAACAATTTACAGCACTTGGAACTGCTTTGGCAGATCAATACAGCGCTTTAGAGCCCTTACCTGGAATTCACGTAGACGGTAAATTTACTTTAGGGGAAAACATTGGGGATTTAGGCGGAATCAACGCTGCTTACGACGGATTACAGTTGTATTTAAAAGCAAATGGAAATCCTGGTCTAATTGACGGATTTACACCAGAGCAACGTTTCTTTATTTCATGGGCTACCGTATGGAGAACAAAATCAAGAGATGAAGCAATTAAGAGTCAGGTCAAAACAGACCCGCACTCTCCTGGAATGTACAGAGCAGTTGTGCCAATTCAGAACGTAGATGCTTTTTATCAGGCTTTCGATATTAAAAAAGGAGATAAGATGTATCTTGATCCTGCAAAGAGAGTTAAAATCTGGTAATATAAAACCATAAAAAACGGCGCTAATTTTAGCGCCGTTTTTGTTTATAAAGGTTTATGTAATGGCGATGTAAATATCGACTTCCCCATCTTCAGGGTTTTGGGCACGATCTCCGTAAATCTCAAAATCTTCGGTATAAATTCTGTTTAAGTCTGAATTCCAGATTTTTACCCATTCGTTAAAAACAGCTCCTTCTGCAAGATTGCCTTTGGCTGTGAATTTTTTGTAATGAACTCCTGAAATTGTTTTAGCAACCATTCCTTCGGGGATAACATTTAAATTCTCTACAACACAGCCTAAAATCGTTGTATAAGGGCGCGTATGGTCTTTTTCATAATCTGTGTAGATACAATAGACAGCATCGCTTGTTTTATTCGGGATTTGCTGCAGAATTCCTTCAGACATAAACTTGTTCCAAAGTACCGGAATGTCCTGTCCTGATTGTCCGTTTTCGTTTGTGGTTCTTACCGAAATCCCAATTACATTAAAATTTTGAATGCTCATTATTTAAAAGATTTATTTGTTCTGTCACAAATATAAACCGCAGTAGTGACAGCAGTATGTCAGTAACAGGACAAAACTTCCCTGCATTATTTCAAATGACTGTAAATATAAGTTTCAAGTGCTTTTAGTTCCTCATCAGACATTGCCTGTGTAATTGGGAAGTTCGTTTTCATAACTGCAAACTGACTCGGGTCAACAATAGGGTCTGCATTTCCTTTTAAGAACGTAACAATGTCACCTTTTTTGTCTTTGTAGGTTTTGGCAATTTCCTGAAGACTTGGCCCAATTACTTTTTGATCCGGTTGATGACAGGAAACACAATTTCCCTGACCTTCAAAAATTTGTTTTCCTAAAGCTTCCGGAGTGGTAGCTTTTGCTGTTTCTCCTTCAGAATAAGATTCAGTTGTGTTTTCAGTTGATTTTTCAAAAGGCTCCTGAGTTTCTTTTTTACAAGATGCCAACGCTAAAACGGCGGATAAGAATAGTACTTTTTTCATCATTATTTATTTAATAGTAAAGCTGCTTCTTTAGCAAAATAAGTAGAGATAATACTGGCACCTGCACGCTTAATGCAATACAGTTGCTCTATCATAATTTTGTCATGATCTAACCAGCCTCTTTCGGCTGCGGCCTTTACCATAGCGTACTCACCAGATACCTGATATACGGCAACCGGTACGTGAACGGCATTTTTTACCTCACGGACAATGTCTAAATAAGCAATTCCCGGTTTTACCATAACGATATCTGCACCCTCTTCAACATCTAATAAGGCTTCGCGAATTCCTTCAATTCGGTTCGCATAATCCATTTGGTATGTCTTCTTATCTTTAGGGATATTTTGAGAATCTACCGGAGCAGAATCCAAAGCATCACGAAATGGCCCGTAAAATGCCGAAGCATATTTGGCACTATAACTCATGATTCCCACATTGTGATGTCCGTTTTCTTCTAAAGCTTTTCTGATGGCCAGAACACGTCCGTCCATCATATCACTTGGTGCCACAAAATCAGCTCCGGCTTCAGCATGGCTTAAGCTCATTCGGGTTAAAGCGTCAACTGTTGCATCATTGATCAATTGACCATTTTCTATAATTCCGTCATGACCATAAATTGAGTATGGATCTAAAGCTACGTCCGGCATCACAATCATTTCCGGAACGGCATCTTTAATGGCACGAATCGTTTGTTGCATCAAACCATCCTTATTCCAGGCTTCGACACCTTTGTTATCTTTTAGACTGTCACTAACTTTTACGTAAATGTTCACCGCTTTGATTCCTAAATCCCAGGCTTCTTTTACTTCTTTGATGGTGTTGTCCAGCGAATGACGGTAGATTCCGGGCATTGACGGAATGGCAACTTTTACGTCTTTTCCTTCGGCAACAAACATGGGAAGCATAAAATCCTGTGGACTCAAACTGGTTTCACGAACTAAAGAACGAATCGATTCATTGGTTCTTAAACGGCGGTTTCTTTGTAGTGGGAACATATAATTTTAGATTTTTAGATTTTAGATTTCAGATTTTAATCTTTTTTCTTTGAAAACAAACGGATTAATTCCTGTTCTAAAAAATGCAGTTGTTTTTTTGTTTTTTTGAAGATTATGTTGCTTTTTAATAAGTGTCGCAAAGTTAAAGAAAAATGAACAGAATAAGGTAATTAGCCAGTAGCAGAATCCGTTAATGTTATCTAAAAGTTTGGTAGTATTAAATTTCGAAGTAACTTTGTAAAGTAAAGAAAAATCTTATTTTTTTATTGTTCCTGAATTAGAAAATAAATAAATTTAAACAAAATATAATGTGTCATTTTAAAATTAGAATTGCCGGTAATACAGAAGCTCCTTGCTATTGGGCACTTATAGAAAAAGGTTATGAGGTTGAAATAGTTGATTGTATTTTAACCAACCGAGAAGGAAGTGATTGTATGTATCTGATAGAAGCAAAAAAAGGACATCATTCTTTTAGTGCCACAACAATATATGAATTATTCGCACTTATATCGATGTGGGAGGTAAGAGGTGATGATTGGCGTGCAAGCGAAGAAGAAAGTTCTTTATATTTTGATCTTAAAGATGATGCTCCTTTTTTTGATATGGATGGAAATCAAATAAAGTAGATAAATTAATTCTGGCAAGTTTTTCATTTTTGCTTTTTTTATTTCATGAATGTAATCTGGTTTTAAGAATTCTGTAATCTTATGGTTTTTTAAAATAATTCCCATTAAATTTGTCTAATGAAGAAATTTCTCGCTTTATGCTGTTGTTTACTTTTGACAAGTTGTTTTGAAATAACAGAAAGAATCAAACACCACGACGATCAAAGTGGCGAGTATACACTGATGGTCGATTTCTCGAAATCATGGTTTAAAACAAAATCAGCAATTTGGCTCGAAGAAGTCGATGGCGTAAAAATTCCTAACGAACAGGAAATCACTAAAAAACTGGAGGATTTTAAAATAAAAGCTTCGAAAATCGACGGAATTACAAACGTTACCACTAAGACTGATTTTGAAAATTATGTTTTCATTATCAAACTCAATTATGCTAATTTAAAAGCATTGAATGCGGTTGTCAATACCATAAACAATCAGCGCGATCAGATTCATTTTAGCGGAAGCGAAAAAAATTTCGAAAGAATTGCCTCTTATCCGGTTCCGGAAAAAGTGGTGAAAGACCCGAAGAAAAAGAAAGATCTGGAAGCCGCCAGTATTATTGCCATTTATACATTCGATAAAGATGTTCAGGCTGTGCAGAACCCAAACAGCAAAATTTCACAAAACAAAAAGACCGTATTTTTAAAACAGAGTATGTACAGCGTGCTTAAAAAATCGGCCCTAATGAACAATACAATCCAATTAACTCCCTGATTTATGAAGCACTTTTATACTTTATTTTTATTATTCGCCACGTATTTAACTTTTGGACAAATCAAGAATAACGAATACGATTATTTTGTTCAGTTTAACGGAAACCAGCTTTCTAAAAAAGTTAGCGTTGCCGAAATCCTGAATCATCCTATCGTAACCAGGTACAGCACTAAAAAACCTGATTTAGATTTTACTAAGTACACCTCGCTTATTCAGTTAGATCAAAAAATAACCATTCACGGAAAATTCTCAGACAGTATTCCGTACTATCAGGTTACAATTCCTGTAAAAAGCAGAGAAGCAGTGAAGCAATTTATAATAAAGGAATTTGGGAATGGTGAAGCTGGAAACGTTCAGATTCAGGATTTGGGCAAATATGCTGTTTTTAATACAAAAGGCAAAAACAAAACTTTGGCATGGAACGATAATTATCTGGTTATTCTGGAATTGACCCAAAGACTTCCTTCGAGGTTTTATACAACCGAAAATCAAACCGTTTTACAAGATTCTGTTGCTGTTGCTGAGGTTTACGAAGAAACAAAAACAGAGGAACCTTCTATCATAATCGATACTCCCGTAAATGAGGCTCCAATTGCGGTTGAAGAAGCTCCGGTTCCGTACAATGGAGAACAAGAGTATACCCCAAACGCACCGTACACGATTCAGGAAGCTACTTTTAATCTGGAACAAACAGAAAAGCTAAGTCAGATTATAAAAACGTTATTCGAAAATGGATTTACAGCACCAGGTTCAGAAAAGATAAACGCCAATGCCGATATTTCGTCCTGGATAAATTATAGCGCTGCAATGACAAGTTTATATTCTATGTCCAATTATCCAATGGCCATTTTTGGAGGTTATGATAAGTTTTTGCCTATGCAGAAAAACTTCGGGAATTTTATAAAAGGTATTAATCTTGATTTTTATTTTGACAACAATAATGCGCGGGTAGAAGAAGTTGTCGAATATTCTCCGGAGCTTGCCGAAGTGGTGAGTAAAATCACGAATAGAAAAATAAACAAGAATGTTTTTAATTATTTCCCTGCGAAAAAGCCTTTGGGTTATATGTCTTATCATGTAAATACAAAAGCGGCGCTGGAAAATTTCCCGTCTCTAATGGCAGATATATTTCAAAGTCCAAAACTGGTAAAAGAAGATATTGCCGTTGTTACCGATTTAATTTCGACAATTGTTGATGAAGAGGCCACTGCAACACTTTTTGACGGTGATTTAAGCGCGTTTTTGTACGGTTTCAAGGAAATTGAAGTGATGACCAAATCATACGAATACGATGAAAACTATGAAGAGAAAATAATCGATAAAAAGACTAAGAAATCAGTTCCGTTATTTTCTGTGATTTTTACTTCGACGCATCCTACTTTTGCTGATAAATTGATGCAGTTAGGGGTTCGCAAAAAAGTACTGGTGCAAAAAGACAATTACTATGTTATTAGCGGAACCAAAGAATACGGAGACATCATCATCAAAAAAGACAAAGATGTTATTGTAATAGCCAATACACTGGACTATTTTAATGCCGGTAACGGTACATTTTCCGGTGAAGCCAAAAAGGATTTGAAGAAAAATTATATGTTTGGAAAACTGAATATGGCTGAGCTAATAAATGCATTTGGTAAATCGGGCAAAGCTAACCCTGCGGATTTAGGAAAATTTAGCAGGTTTTCGGAGCAATTTTCAGACATCACATTTGAATCTCCTAAAAAGTTAATCAACAATAAATTGGTTTTCGGATTTAAATTGAACTCGTTGAAATCGGATAAAAATATTATTTTGCAAACGTTAGATTTAGCTCAGGAATTAACCTCTAAATAGTTTTAAAATTATAAAAAGCAAATCCCCGAAAATTGAAACTTTCGGGGATTTTTTTATGTATTAAAAGAGCATTTGATTATGTGATCGAAGCGGCATAAATTTCTTTTATGGTCTTGCCCAATTTAGTATTAAAATCAGCATCAGACTGATCAGCTGCCAGGCCTTCGGATAATGCTCGCGAGAAACTGGCAATCAATCCGTGGTTTTGCGAAAGTTTATCATTGGCTTCGTCCTGGTCGTATCCGCCGGACAATGCCACAACACGCACCACATGCGGATCTGACATGAGTTCTTTGTAAAAATCATTAACAGTTGGAATGGATAGTTTCAGCACTACTTTTACCTCTTTGTCCAATGAATTTAGCTGTTTCAGGATTTCTTCTTTCAGGATTTCTTCTGATTTTTCCTTATCAGCACTATAAATATCAACCTCAGGTTCAATAATTGGGATAAGTCCTTTTTCGAAAATTTGTAAACCTACCGCAAATTGCTGTTCGACTACTTCACGGATTCCTGTAGCATTAGCTTCCTTAATTACGGAACGCATCTTTGTCCCAAAAACATTTTTTTCTACAGCATGAGTCAGCAATTCATTCAGATTAGCAATAGGCTTCATCAATTGTACACCATTGGCAAGGTCAGCAAGTCCTTTGTCGACTTTTAGAAAAGGAACTATATTTTTTTTCTCCCACAAATAATCGGCTGTCCATTGTTCATCGATTTTACGATCCATTGTGTTTTCAAACAAAATTGCTCCCAGAATATATTCGCGGTCAAATGCCGGACTTTTAATAATTCGGGTTCTCATTTCATGTACAAGTGTATACATTTCTTCGTCATTCGAGAAACTGCTTTCTTGTACGCCGTATTGAGCCAGTGCTTTTGGGGTACTTCCGCCACTTTGATCCAGTGCGGCAATAAATCCTTTACCGGAATGCATACGGTTTAATTGCGCTATGTATCTCTCTCTATTTTTCATAATATTTTATTTTAGATTATAGAATGAAGGTTTTAAATTTAATGACTATCACAAACCTATTTTCTGATTTACTTTATCATAAATATCCTTTACTTTTTTTGGTGGATCAAATCGGTAACCTGCAGAAAGTTTTAAAGTTACAATATTATCATTCAATCGAGGACTGACCTTATCGTCCTGAGCAAAACTTGTAGCATTCATACTTGCAAAAGCAAAGAAACGGTCGTTATTATACGCTAATTTTAAATTGAAATCAGCCTGATATAAGGCAGATGTATCACCGCTGATATCATTAATTCCAACGCCTAAACCAACTCCGGCACCAATTAAAACCCTATTACTAATTACAAAATTATAAAAATAGGAAGGAGCTAAAGTAAATACATAAATATCTCCAGGTGTTGTATCGGGAGTGTTTAAGTCTATATTGGTGTAGTAAAATGAGAAAGTTGGAATAAAACTTCCAGAACTCTTAGTTTGCCATTCGTTTTGGCTAACCAATGTTTTAAAAGAAAATTTATTATTGAAAACATAAGACGTTGATCCGCCAATTTTCGTAGTACGCATATTGGGTAATTGTGCCGTTATATTATCATCACTGATATAAAATCCTTTTTGATTGATGAAAGTAAAAGACTGCATCCATTTTTTATAATAAAAACGGGTATTGAAATTAAAATGTTTAGAATTTGAATCGCCTTTATTGCCGCCAAGAAATTTTGGTGCGAAACCAAGAGAAACATCAATGATTTTATAGTTTAAATTAAAACCAATCTGTTCTCTTCTATTCGGAATAAGATTAAGAAATGTTTCTGAATTCTGAGTGCCTGAAGCAATCTGAAAACTATTAGAAGTGTCTAAATAATAAACACTGGTGGTAATTTTATCATTATACGATTTAAAATAAGGATTTTGCAGCGAATCATTTTGGGCAAAACACCCAAAAATGCTGGTAAAAAATGCTATGTAAATCAGTTTGGAGTTCATTTTTATAATAATAATTATATCGTGCTCCAGCGGAGCAAAATATTTATAGCAATAGAATTGCCGAAAAGTTTTAAAGCTCCATAGGAGCGATATATTAATTTAAACGTCTTCAAAAAGATATTCATTTTTAAAATCAATATTGAATAATTTTAAAAATGCGATATATTCTTCTCCGAATGTTTTTGTTTTATGATGTTCTTCTTGGTTTTCAATGTATTTTATAACATTGGTCAATTGTGAATGTCCGTATGAAAAAGCACCAAAACCAGTTTGCCATTCAAATTTTCCATTTATCCATTTTTGTTCATTTATGAATTTAGATGAACTTGATTTAATGTCTCTTACTAAATCAGATAATGAGATATCCGGTTTAATTCCAACTAAGATATGAATATGATCTGGCATTCCGTTAATGACAATCAGTTTTTGTTTGTGATTGGTAATGATTCCTGTGATATATTTATAAATCTCGTCTTTATTATTTTTTGAAATTAAGTTTTGTCTTCCTTTAACTGCAAAAACAATTTGGATATATAGCTGAGAGTAAGTGTTTGCCATATTTAAATTAAATTTATTGATAGTAAAACTAGTTAATAAATTTAATTTGTAAGATAAATATTTCTTTTTATTGTAAAAAGATTAATGTTTAATCCTGTTGATAGTTATAAATATGTCGCTCCGCTGGAGCTTTATTTAAATGGTAATATATTGTTTTATAAATATTTAGCTCCTCTGGAGCTTTTGTAAAAATGTATTCTACAGCCAGTCCCAGAGGGACAGAATATTTATAGCAAAAATTATGGACGTCGCGAAAAGCTCCAGAGGAGCGACATATTTATAACAATATAAATTCGTGTATTAATATTAAACCCAATCAATCGGATTTTCTAAAACATCGACCAATTTCTCTTCCTCACTTCCGGCTTCTGGATGATGATCGTAAACCCATTGCACATGCGGAGGCAAACTCATTAAAATACTTTCGATTCTTCCATTCGTTTTTAAACCGAATAAAGTGCCTTTGTCATGAACCAGATTAAACTCGACATAACGGCCACGACGGATTTCCTGCCAGTTTCTGTTTTCAGGAGTATATTCGAGATTTTTTCTTCTTTCAACAATCGGAACATAGGCTTCTAAGAAACTATCACCAACTTCGGTGACGAAATTGTACCAGTCTTCCATTGACATTTGCTCGTTTGCCTTGCAATAGTCAAAAAACAAACCGCCAATTCCACGCGCTTCATTTCTATGTGCGTTCCAGAAATAAGCATCGCATTGTTTTTTATATTTTGGATAAAACTCCGGATTGTGTTTGTCGCAAGCCGTTTTGCAGGTTTGATGAAAGTGTCTGGCATCTTCTTCAAACAAATAATAAGGCGTTAAATCCTGTCCGCCACCAAACCATTGTTCGATCACTTTTCCGGCTTCATCGTACATTTCGAAATAACGCCAGTTGGCATGAACCGTTGGGGTCATTGGGTTTTTAGGATGCAAAACCAAACTCAATCCGCAGGCAAAAAAATCAGCTTCGCCAACGCCAAACATCTTTTGCATGGCTTCCGGTAATTTGCCGTGAACGGCTGAAATGTTGACACCGCCTTTTTCGAAAACAGCTCCGTTTTCAATAACGCGTGTTCTTCCGCCACCGCCTTCAGGTCGTTTCCAAAGATCTTCACGGAATTTTGTAGTTCCGTCAACAGCTTCTAATCCGGCGCAGATCTGGTCTTGTAACTTTTGTATGTATGCGTAAAATTTATCTTTCATGATTTTATTTTTCTGGGAAAGTATCATGATATTTGAATGCTACATTCATATCACATACTATCGTAGTATCTTTTTTTAAAATTTTTACAAATCTTGAGTTTGTTTTTTTTACTAATAAATCTCCTATTTCAGCTTTTTCCCAAAGAACAGAATAACCATATACTTCACTGGAGTCCTTTAGTTTAAAAGTGGGAGACATTCTGTTATCTTTATCTAAATATTTTTTTACAATTAATCCTGAATATTTTTCATTAAACATATTTCTGTACCCGTCTTTACTAATTTTAGCATCGTTGGAATAATAAGAGCAGGTGCAAAAATATATTGCAAAAAAAAGCATCACAAAAAAGCCCTGATATATCGGATTCAATTTTTTGAAATCAAAATCTAATGTTGCGGTTAAAATTTTTTCAAAAGAAGGCATCTTTATTTTTAGCTAAAATTTATCTTTCATCGTTATTATATTCTGATTTAAGCAGTCCGAAATAAACAGTGTTTTGCAATTCACCATCACCATTTCTAAATTCATCCCGCAAAATTCCTTCTTGTTTAAAATTATGCTTTAATGCAATTCTCTGGCTTGCCAAATTGATTTCAGAGGTGCATATAAAAACCTTGTTCAGCATTAATGTATTGAAACAAAAATCCAGTGCATCAGCAACCATTTTTGAGGTAATTCCTTTTCCCTGATACTCCTGATCTGTAAAATAACCCAACTCACTTTTAGAAATGCGGTAATCTATGGTTTTAACACACAAATAACCAATTAAAGCATTGGTTTTTATATCTCTGGCATAAAAATGATAACCTTCTTTGTTTTTCTCTTTGTCAAGACTTACTTTTAAAAAATGCGCTGCTTTTTTTAGAGAATCAGAGTTAGCTAATGTAACAGGGAAAGTTTTGCCTATATGACTTTTGTTCTTTTCGGTGAGGCTGTAAAACTCTTCCGGAAGAATATGGTCAATTGTCTCTGTTTTCCAATCTGTAAAACTCATGTCCTATTTGTTTTTAGCCGAAGCAATTTTAGTATTTATACCAAACGAAAAAACCTTGCTTTCCTTTTGAATATATTGGTAAATGGCAAGTGCTTTTCCTAAAAAATCAAATTGTTTTTCCTGGGATAAGCCAACTAAAATATCTGCAAATTGTTCTTGCTGGTTCCAATCTAAGTGACATTGTTGTAATAGAATGATTAATTCTTCTTCGGGTATTTCAATTGTTCTTTCTAAGCTTAAACCAAAACTTTTAAGTTGCTCGTCTATAAGACTTGTATCTTCAGCATTCCAAAACTTGGGAACAAAAATGAGCGCATGCAAAGTTCGCAGCGTGTTTTCTATTCTAATACTTTCTTCGTCTCTTAAGCCTTTGTTGAGCATGGTTTACTGTTTTAACTGGATTTAGATTTCTGATTGTAAGTTGTTGTTGTACGACTAAATATCAATTTTCCATCCGGAAAAGAATCATTATTATGTCTGCCAAAATTTTTAATTGTGCGGTAGATGAAATACAAAACGGGTAAAGAGTAATATATAAAACCCATACATATTGGTACATAGGGTTTTTCTATAAACAATCCGCTTGATTTTACAGTGTCAAAATAGTGTGATTTTTCTAAAAAATCTTCTGTTAATCCAAATTTCGGAATCAAGGCGTTCCCAAATGCTACAGCAAAAATTAAAAAGAAATAAAACATTGCTTTAGCAACAGATTTCCCTATTTGTATTGCCCTAATTTCCGGACTTACATCTGAAAAAGCAAATCGCATCCGGTTTAAAACGGTTAGCAAATAGATATAAAAAATATTTGTATTAACTACAGAATGATTAAAACCGTAAGCAAACAGTCCATACATGGGAAAAAACACCAAGAGTGATAATTTTTTAGGCATAACCGCCATAAAAACGCCCGAATGGACCATTATAAATTCGAAGGCCATTAAAACAGCCAGGTCATTTATCAGACTAACATCATGTTCTTCCGGATGCATCCAAACCATTAAAAAAACAGTCGCATAATACGCCTGAAACCCATATTCTATGAAAGAAAACGGAGAATTTTTATGGAAGTTTATATTGGCAAACATCAGGCATGGTTTTTTGAAGCTATCAGTCCCAGTCGCAATTTTCAAGTCTGAAAACTGCGACCGGATACCGAATACTATATTTTAGTTCCCGTATTCCTTAACCGCGTCAATAAACGCTTTTGCGTGGTCTACAGGTATATTTGGTAAAATTCCGTGACCTAAATTTACAATATATTTATCTTTTCCGAACTCGTCGATCATTTCGTGAACCATTTTTTTGATGGTTGGAATTGGAGAAAGCAATCTTGACGGATCAAAGTTTCCTTGTAAAGTAATATTTCCACCAGACAAATAGCGCGCATTTCTAGCCGAGCACGTCCAGTCTACCCCCAAAGCCGAAGCTCTGCTTTTACCCATTTCGCCCAGAGCAAACCAACATCCTTTTCCGAAAACAATAACCGGCGCGTGATCCGCCAAAGCTTCAACGATCTGGTTGATGTATTTCCATGAAAATTCCTGATAATCAACCGGCGAAAGCATTCCTCCCCAGGAATCAAAAATCTGAACAGCATCAACTCCTGCTTTTACTTTTTCTTTTAAGTATAAAATGGTAGTATCTGTAATTTTTTGTAATAATGTGTGTGCTGCGGCAGGGTTTGAGAAACAAAATCCTTTTGCAGTATCAAAACTTTTAGAACCTTTTCCTTCAACAGCGTAACAGAAAATGGTCCACGGTGAACCGGCGAAACCAATTAAAGGCACTTCGTCGTTCAGCATTTCTTTAGTCAATTTAATGGCATCCATTACATAGCCTAAACTTTCCTGAATGTCCGGAACATAAACACGGTGAACATCAGCCAAAGAACGAATTGGGTTTGGCAAAAACGGACCAAAATTCTCTTTCATTAAAACTTCGATTCCCATTGCTTGCGGTACAACCAGGATATCCGAGAATAAAATTGCTGCATCCGGTGCAATTCTGCGAATAGGCTGAACCGTGATTTCGGCAGCTAATTCCGGAGTCTGACAACGGGTAAAAAAATCATATTTATCACGTAAAGCGATAAATTCCGGTAAATATCTTCCGGCTTGACGCATCATCCATACTGGCGGACGTTGAACAGTTTCTCCTTTTAATGCTTTTAAAAATAGGTCGTTTTTTAACATTGTTTTTATATTTTAAACCTAACAGTTTTTTAAAACCTGTTAGGTTTGTTGTTATTATTTATATTCTTCAATTACATCTTCGATTACGTCTTCAACCGTAGGCTGATCTGCAATGATGATGTTTTTGGTTATTTTATGTAAAGCTTCTGCAGTGGTTTCTCCTATGCAAAAGCACTTTTCTTTCTTAATCGTGTTGTCTTTCAAATAACTTTCAACGCCGGAAGGACTAAAAAATAAGATTCCGTCAACGATATTTTTTATTTTTTGTGGAGTCAACGAAGTATCATAAACCTGAATTTCATTGAATTTCACATCAGCATCTTTTAGAGCTTGTGGTAAAGTATCTCTACGAAGATTTCCGCTAAAAAAAGTATAGCTTTCATTACGGTAAATCAAAGTAATAATTTCGGCTAAATCTGAAGCATAACCGGTATAAGCCACTACATTAAATCCGTTTTCAGATAAAAGGATTTTTGTTTTTAAGCCCACACAAAACACGTTTTTGCTTTTCAGTTGTTCTGATTTCGGATCGGATAAAACACTGTAAACGGCATTTTGACTCGTAAAAATCAGATTTTCGTTGAGGTCTTTCAGTTCAAAAGGTTTGTTTTGAGTTTGAATGAAATCAGATTCGATTACTTCAATATTGGCTTTTACCAATGCTTGTTTTTGTTCGCCTGATAGCTTTTTTGTAGATAATATGTTGATTCTATTACTCATTTAATATATTTTTGAATTGCTCAGTAGTAGGTAATTTACCTTCTAACTCTTTAGGTAATTTTTTACTCAAAATATATTCTGAGACACCAATTGGTTTATTCACGCTTCGTAACGCATATTCTACTTCTAAATGATCCTTTTCCGGAACTAATAATATTCCAATACTTGGTTTGTCATCATCTTGTTTTAGCTGATCGTCTATTAATTGAAGATAGAAATCAAGTTTACCTATAAATTCGGGCTCAAATTCAACTACTTTTAATTCTACAGCGACTAAACATTTTAATATACGATGATAAAATAGTAAGTCTATATAATAATCTTTATTGCCTAATGAAAGGCGATATTGATTTCCAATAAAGCAAAAACCGTATCCTAGTTCTAACATAAGTCTTTTTACCTTCTCTACCATAGAATTTTCTAAATCTCTTTCGGAAATAGGTTTATTTATATCAAGAAAATCTAAGCTATAAGTGCTTTTAATACTTTCTTGTGCTTGTTCTAAAAACTGTTCTGCTAATACTTTTTGAAAATTATTTTGTGATGGATTTTGCAGGTATTTATTATATGAGTCGGCCTTAATTTGATGCAATAATACTGATCGGCTGTATTTGTTTTTTATAGTACTTTCTAAATAAAATATTCTTGCTTTTGGATCTTTTACCTTCTGAATAATTAAGATATTGTGTTGCCAAGGTACATTTGTGACAAGATTTTTAATGTTTCTTAAATCTGAATCAACTTGATTCAGATTTGAATACTCGTTAACCAATTGGCGCATAAACCATAGATTTCTTGGCGACCAGCTGATTCCTTCTCCAATTGTTTTGCTTAAGTCATTACTTAATAGTTCAACAATTGATTTCCCCCAGCCAAACTCTTCTTGTTTTTTAATTATAAGTTCTCCTATACTCCAGTATAAGGTGTTAGAAATAGTTTGAACAGATTGGACAGCCTTAATCCTATGATTTTGTACCAAATTAGTTACTTCAACTAAAAAGGATTCATATTGAATAGCTATGATCTGATCGTTAATTTCCATGAATTTTAAAATTATTTTTTAAGGGATTCTTTAATAGATGCCATCAATTCTGCTCCGCCATTATTTAAAATTTCCTGCGCAGCGAAGAATCCTAGTTTTTTCCATTCTGCAATATCAACAGTTTTGTCGATTTCAAGTTTTTGTTTTCCGTCAACAGAAAGTAAAACACCTTGAAAATGTAAAGTATCTTCGTCTTCGTTATAAGTAACTAAAGCTCCAATTGGCGCAGTACAGCCCCCTTCTAACGTTCTTAAAAACTGACGTTCGATATGTGTACAGATTTCAGTTTCGATATGGTTTAATTGCGAAAGGGCGTCAAGTGTGTAATTGTCATTTTCCATTGCGACAACCAGCATTGCGCCTTGTGCCGGTGCCGGAACCATCCAGTCTAAATTGATAAAATTTCCTGGTTTCAGGTTAATGCGCTCCAAACCTGCAGCGGCAAAAACGGCTCCGTCCCAGTTGTTGTCTTCTAGTTTTTGCATGCGCGTATTTACGTTTCCGCGTAAATCAACTACCGTATGGTTTGGGTATTTGTTAAACCATTGCGCCTGACGACGTAAACTTCCGGTTGCAATAGTACTTGGATTCGCAAAATCAGGATTGCCTTTGTGAACTAAAATATCCAGAACATTGGCTCTTTCTAAAACGGCTGCCTGAACAATACCCTTTGGTAAGGCTGTTGGAACATCTTTCATCGAATGAACTGCAATGTCAATATCACCATTGATCATGGCAATATCTAAAGTTTTAGTAAAGATTCCGGTGATTCCGAGTTCATAAAGAGGTTTGTCAAGAATAATGTCGCCTGTAGATTTTACCGCAACAATCGAAGTTTTATACCCTAAATCGTTTAGTTTTTTTTCGACAGTATGTGCCTGCCAAAGTGCCAATTCGCTATCGCGAGTTCCAATTCTGATTGTTTTTTCAGCCATTTTGTTGAATTTCACCATATAAGTTATATAAGATAATTTAAGCTGTTGGGGTCGGAAAAAAATAATTGACCGTTTGCTATTAAATGGACTTATATAACTTATATGGTTTAAATTTTATTTAAGATGCTTTTATTTTGAAGACTTTCTCGATCCATTCGATGCTTTCATCGACCATCGTATCGTCGTCTTTTAAGTGATTGGCAAAATGAGTAGTGATTTTCTGGATGATTCTGTTGCTGATGATTTCGGCTTGGGCTTCATTAAAATCTGCAATTTTACGGCTTTGAAAATCCAATTCTGAAACTTTAATAGCATTCAGTTTTTCTTTTAAAGCATTGATTGTTGGTGCAAATTTGCGGCCTTTAGTCCAAGTTACAAATTCCTCTTTTACTTCTTCGATAATTGCTTCGGCAGCAGGAATGTGTAGTTTTCTGTTTTCTAGAGTTTCATCTGTCAATTGTGACAAATAATCCATATGAATTAAAGTCACGCCTTCTAATTCCTCTACGTTTTCATGAACGTTTTTAGGAATCGATAAGTCTAAAATCAATAAAGGTTTTTTTAGATTTAAAATGGCTTTGTCTACCGTTGGGTTTTGAGCACCTGTAGCGACAACCACAACATCCGCTTTTTGAAGTTCTAAGTGTAACTCTGAATAATCTTTAACAATCAAATTGAGTTTTCCGGCCAATTTCTCAGCTTTGTCCTTAGTTCGGTTAATTAAAGTAATGTGTTCGTTTTTGGTATGTTTGACAAGATTCTCGCAAGTATTTCTTCCGATTTTTCCTGTTCCGAAAAGTAAAATGTTTTTATTGCCAATATCTTCTACATTTTTAATAATGTATTGTACCGATGCAAAAGAAACCGATGTTGCGCCTGAGCTGATTTCAGTTTCGTTTTTGATCTTTTTACTGGCCTGGATCACCGCGTTTACCAGTCTTTCTAAGAAAGCATTGGCCAATCCCATAGATTTTGAATGGGCAAAACTGGTCTTGATTTGGGAAATTATCTCAAAATCGCCTAAGATCTGACTGTCTAAACCAGTTCCTACGCGAAACATATGACTAATAGCTTCCTGATTTTTATAAACGAAACCAACTTTCTGAAAAGCATCAACTGAACCGTTGCTGTTATCGCAAATTAGTTTTATTAATTGAAATGGATGTTCTGCAAAACCATAAATCTCGGTTCTGTTGCAGGTCGAAGTGACAATCAAACTTTCTATTCCTTCTTCTTTAGCCTGTTCCAGCAAACGCGTTTTTGCAATTGCATCCAAACTAAATTTACCTCTTACCTCAGCATCGGCTTTTTTATAACTCAGACCAACTGAATAAAAATAAAGATGTTTCGGTACGTTATTGTTTTCCATAAATTCACTTTCATAAAAGTGTCAACAAAATTATGATTATAGTGTTTATAAAAGTAACGCTCAAAGTACTTTTTGTATCGCTGCATGTTTTTTTGTTTCTAAAGAGCTGTTTTTATGCAAAAAGAAGTATTTTTGTAGCAAAATCAATTGGTTAGAAACGTTTTGTTTAGAGTGATTCTAAATAAGGTCAGATGATTATCTTGATTTTTATTCTTAAAAAACATCGCTATGAGTTCTCAGGAAATTATTAAAATTGAAGACGACTTTACGCTTATTCGTTTTCAAAATGACAGTTCAGAGCCCTTTTTCGGACAGCACGAAGTTGGTAGTGGCCTGATACAGTTTCATTTCGGGATAAAAGGGAATGCTAAATTCTTGTTCAATCAGGGCACATACGCCTTAGATCTGAAAGAAGAAAAATCGCTGCTTTTGTATAATCCGCAGAAGGAATTGCCGCTGAATTTAGAATTAGCTCCAAATTCCTGGGTGATCTCCGTAATAGTATCAATTAAGAAATTTCACGCGTTGTTTTCTGCCGAAGCAGATTATATTACTTTTTTAAGCCCTGATAATAAGGACAAAAAGTATTATAACGAAGGAAATATCAGTCCTTCTATGGCTATTGTGTTGAGTCAGCTGTTTCATTACAACCTTCATCCATCGATAAAAAACCTTTATTATAAAGGAAAAGGATACGAATTATTGAGTTTGTATTTTAACAGAACCGAAGATCCAAACGCAGAGCAATGTCCGTTTTTGATTGATGAAGATAATGTTCTGAAAATCCGAAAAGCAAAAGAAATCATTATCGCCAATATGGCTGAACCGCCCGGATTACAGGAATTAGCAGATGAAATTGGTTTGAATTTAAAGAAACTCAAAATGGGTTTCAAACAGATCTACGGTGATACGGTTTACGGTTTTCTGTTTGATTACAAAATGGATTTCGCCCGAAAACTGCTCGACAGCGGATCTTATAATGTAAACGAAGTAGGATTGAAAATTGGCTACAGCACCGGAAGTCATTTTATAGCGGCGTTCAAGAAAAAGTTTGCCACAACTCCTAAAAAGTATTTGATGTCGATTAATACGAATGTATAATGGTCAATAAATATTCAATAGTATTGTTACTTTTCTTATTCCTGTCTTGCAAATCAAAAGAAGAAAAAAAGTTTTTTGATTTTGACAGCGTTGAATATTATTCATTGAATAAAAGTAAAGAAGAAGAAATGGGAGAGAACAATAGTAAAAGCATTGACAATGGTATTTTTGATAAAATCTTTTTTGATAATTATCCTGAGAAGGTAAATAATGCTATTTTTTACAAAACAATTAATTCTCATGGGTTTTCTAAATTTGAGTTATCGCAGAAAGACATTGAGTATATAAGAGATGATATTTTTTTAGAGAAATCTTCTGTAAAGATGTTTGAAAATGTTTATGCCTGTGCACCGCAGTATAGAGATATTTTGATTTTTAAAAAGAATAAAAAAATTTCAGGGATAGCGAAAATATGTCTTTCCTGTCGCCAGTTTTATCTGATTAGTTCTAAAAAAGAAATTCAGACAGAGAACTTCGGAACAGAGGAAGATTACAAATCGTTAGAAAAACTATTTGAAACATATAAAAAGAATAAAAACTAAAGATGTTTCTAAGCATCAATTTTATAAATAAGGACATAAATAAAAAATAATAATTATCATATTTCTAAGAAGTGGCTAGTGCTACTTTTGACGAAAATTTAAACAAATGCTTAAAGCCTAAAGCTTAAAGCCTAAAGCAAGAAAATTATAATGAAAGGCGTATTATTAGTAAACTTAGGATCTCCAGAAAGTCCAACTGCAAAAGATGTAAAACCGTATTTAGACGAATTTTTAATGGACAAATACGTAATCGATGTTCCGTATTTGTTAAGGGCCTTTTTAGTTAGAGGTATTATTTTAAGAAAAAGACCGGAAGAATCAGCACATGCTTACGCTAAAATCTGGTGGGAAGAAGGCTCTCCTTTAGTAGTGCTTTCTGAAAGAATGCAGAAAAAAGTGCAGCCTTTAGTAAATGTTCCTGTCGCATTAGCTATGCGTTACGGAAGTATGACTATCGAAAAAGGACTTCAGGAACTGCACGATAAAGGCGTTACCGAAGTGTTGCTTTTCCCTTTATATCCGCAATACGCCATGGCTTCTACTTTGACGATTTTAGTAAAAGCAGAAGAAATCCGTAAAAAGAAATTTCCACAAATGACTTTTACTGATGTTCCCGCGTTTTACAACAAGCCGGATTACATCAAGAATTTAGCCGATTCTATTCAGAAACATTTAGTAGGTTTTGATTATGATCATTTGTTGTTCTCTTATCATGGAATCCCGGAACGTCATATCCGCAAAACCGATGTAACCAAATCGCATTGTAAAATCGATGGTTCCTGCTGTAACACGCCTTCGCCGGCACACGATTTCTGTTACCGTCACCAATGTTATGAAACGACAAGACAAGTGGTAAAATTATTAGGACTTCCGGCAGATAAATATAGTCTGACTTTTCAGTCGCGTTTAGCGGGAGACAAATGGTTAGAACCTTATACCGATGTTGAAATTGATAAAATGCCAGGAAAAGGGATCAAGAATCTGGCGGTTGTAACACCTGCTTTCGTCTCTGATTGTTTAGAAACTCTTGAGGAAATTGCCATGCGTGCCAAAGAAGATTTCGAGAAAAACGGAGGAGAAGAATTCTTAGCAATTCCATGTTTGAATGATGATGATGAATGGTGTGAAACGGTTGGAAATTGGATTAACGACTGGGCTAAATAGAAAATAGAACAAAGAGTAAAGAAAAAAGACTTTATAATGGAATATTATAACTACTTAAAATCGCTACATATTATTTTCGTACTAACTTGGTTTGTAGGATTGTTTAATATAGTACGTTTATTTGTATATCAAATTGAAGCCAACGATAAATCATCTCCTGAAAAAGAAATTTTGCAGGCACAATTTAAAATAATGAGCTATCGTTTGTGGTACATTATTACATGGCCATCTGCAATTTTAGCGAGTGTTTTTGCTTTTTGGATGTTGTTTTTTACTGATTTAGGAAATGCCTGGCTGAAAATGCCATGGATGCATATTAAATTAGGTTTCGTTTTTCTATTGTATTTGTACCATTTAAAATGCCATCAAATTTTTAAGCAATTGCAAAATGATGAAGTCAAATATTCAAGCAACTATATGCGTTTATGGAATGAAGGCGCAACAATTATATTGTTTGCAGTTGTTTTTTTAGTAGTTTTAAAGAGTGCTTTTAACTGGATTTTCGGAGTAGTCGGAATCATTTTATTTTCGGCTCTTCTTATGCTTGGATTTAAATTTTACAAAAGAATAAGAGAAAGAAAATAGTTTTTTTAGTTTCAGGTTTCAGGCTGTTACCCCAACAAAACCTGAAACCTGAAACCTGAAACAAACAAAACAAAAATATGCTGAACAACTTCAAAATGTCGATGCTTTCACTGCGTACCAGGATTTTCCTGTCGATGATTGTATTGATTGTTGTGGCATCTTTTTTATTGGCTTCCATTTCGATTATTCAGTTTAAAACCGAAGCCAAAGAATACCATCAGGAACGTCTCGAGCGAAAAGAAAATGCGGTAAAAGAACACATTAACTATGTGTTATCGACTACAACCTATCCGCTGAAAACCGGAAATCTGGATCTGATTTTTAAAGATAAAATCCACGAATTAGCCCAGATTCACAAAATCGAAATTAATATTTACAGCCTTGACGGGAAATTACTCAAATCCTCCAAAGAATCTTTTGCGGTAGATAAAGTAGCGCCGCCAATTCCGGAATATATCCTGAAATTAGTACGTTCTTCTATCGAAAAGCGTTTTGTAGATATTAAAACCATAGATGGAGTCAAAAACCGATCATCGTATAGTTTGATCAAAGATGAAAAATTCAAACCACTCGGAATTTTAAATCTTCCGTATTTAGAAGACGACGGTTATTATGATAACGAATTAAATACTTTCCTGATTCGTTTAAGCCAGGTGTATTCGTTTATGCTGGTTGTGGCATTTGCATTGGCGTATTTCCTTTCCACTTATATTACAAAGTCACTGAAAACCATTTCAGATCGTTTAGAAGAAACCAATCTGGATCAGAAAAACGAGAAAATCGTATTAGAAGCCAATAGCAAAGAAGTAAACTTCTTAATCAAGGCGTATAACGGAATGGTGGACAAACTCGAAACCAGTGCCATAAAATTAGCACAAAGCGAACGTGAAGAAGCCTGGCGCGAAATGGCAAAACAAGTAGCGCACGAAATTAAAAATCCGCTTACGCCAATGCGCCTGACGGTACAGAGTTTTCAACGCAAATTTGATCCGACCGCACCAGATGTAAAGCAAAAATTAAATGACTATTCCGAAACATTAATTCAGCAAATAGATACCATGACGGCAGTAGCTTCGGCATTTTCGAATTTTGCATCGATGCCGGCACAACAAAACGAAACCTTAAACGTGGTTGAGGTTGTCGAGCTTTCTTTGGATATTTTCAACGAAGATTATATTGTTTTTGAAAGTGAAGAAGAAGAAATCATCTCAAAAATGGATCGTACGCAATTAATCCGTGTCATTACCAATTTGGTTAAAAATGCAACACAGGCCATTCCGGAAAGTCAATTTCACAAATCTATTTTAGTTACTGTAAAACGACAGGACAATAACGTTCAAATTGCGGTAAAAGATAACGGAATCGGAATTCAGAAGCTGGATATTGGCCGGATTTTTGAACCCAAGTTTACCACAAAAACCAGCGGAATGGGACTAGGACTCGGAATTATAAAAAACATTATCGAAAATTACAAAGGAACAATTACCTTTGAATCAACATACGGAAAAGGAACCACATTTACAGTTTCTTTACCCATCACAAACTCATAAATTCAGCGTCATGAACTACGAAAATCTTTTAATCTCGATTGAAGAAAAAATAGCAACCGTAACCATTAACCGACCTACAAAACTAAACGCTTTAAACAAAGCTACTATCAGCGACTTGAGTAAAGCGGTAAAATTATTAGGCAAAAATGATGATGTTCGGGTAATCATAATTACCGGAAGTGGCGAAAAAGCATTCGTTGCAGGAGCCGATATTTCGGAATTTGCCAACTATACCATTGTCGAAGGTGCACAACTAGCAGCTGAAGGGCAGGAATCATTATTCGATTTTATAGAAAACCTGAAAAAACCAGTAATTGCTGCCGTTAACGGTTTTGCTCTGGGCGGCGGATTAGAATTAGCTATGGCGTGTCATTTTAGAGTAGCATCAGACAATGCTAAAATGGGATTACCGGAAGTAACTTTAGGATTGATCCCCGGTTATGGAGGAACACAACGTTTGCCTCAATTAGTAGGTAAAGGCCGTGCGATGGAAATGATCATGACCGCAGCGATGGTTTCTGCAGACGAAGCCAAACAATACGGTTTAGTAAATCACGTAGTACCACAAGCCGAATTATTGGATTTTACTAAAGGAATTGCTCAAAAAATCATTAAAAATGCCCCATTTGCCATCAGCAAAGCGATAAAAGCGATTAATGCCAACTATACAGATGGTAAAAACGGATTCGATACTGAAATTAAATCGTTCGGAAAATGCTTTGGAACGCAGGATTTCAAAGAAGGAACAACCGCATTCTTAGAAAAACGTAAAGCCGAATTTACAGGAAAATAATTTTCTTCTTAACCGCAAAGTTCGCAAAAGTTTACGCAAAGTACACAAGGAAATTATAAAACTTAGCGAACCTTGCGGTTAAAATAATAACACAAACAATCATGTCCTACGAACCTATATTCGCTCTTTTTTGCGAGCGCGTCAAAGAAAGCATCCAAGCCGGTACTTTTGCCAAATTAACTCTGGCAAAAACCATTGGTGATACCGAGATCAAAAACATCTATTTCCGTTTGGCGATAAATGAAGACAATACCTATTCAATCGCATTAACTACCCGTTACAAAACCGAAGAAATCGAAAGCACCCATACTTTAGATGAAGCGTTATTAGTGTTGGGGACTTATATCAAAAATCCGTTTTTGACCGCTTTGTTGTTTAGCACAGACAATGATGTGACGTTTAAAGTAAACAAAAAGAATGCAGGAAGTATTATCGAACAAGAACCAACATTCAAAAATGCGTCGCCGGTAATGTTAGAAATGATCGAGAAAGGAATTGTTTAAAATATAAAACTTTGTGGTAAACGGATTAAAATCCGTTGCTACAAAAATGGATTTGTCTAAATAAAAAAAACGTTCGCGACCGTCTGTGAATTTTCTCCACGAATCTCCGTGAAATAACCTATACCAGCTTCACAAACAGATTAGAAGCAATTTTATTAGATATAGACAATTCGCGACCATCAATTTTAATCCTAACAGATAAGTCGAACGATTCTTTAGATAAAAGTTCAATCTGAGAACCCAAAGCAATTTCCTGTTTGTCCAGATATTTCAAAAATTCTGATGAAGTATCTTTCACACCCACACAAACTCCGGTTTGATTCTCGGTTAATTCAGAAAGTAAGTGTTTCTCGATTTTAACAATTCTTCCGTTCGCATCCGGGATTGGGTCTCCGTGCGGATCTTCGGTAGGATTTCCCAGAAAATCATCCAGACGATTAATCAATTGTTCCGATTTGATGTGTTCCAGTTGTTCGGCAATATCATGAACCTCATCCCAGGAAAAATTCAGTTTTTCAACCAAAAAAACTTCCCATAATCGATGTTTTCGAACAATCATTTTTGCTGCTAACTTTCCATTTTCGGTTAAAGAAACCCCCTGGTATTTTTTATAATTTACTAAATCTTTCTCAGATAACTTTTTAAGCATATCCGTAACCGATGAAGCTTTAGTTTCCATCATTTCCGCAATAGCGTTCGTACTTACTTCTGAATCGTTAGAAGTAGTAAGGTGATATATCGATTTTAGATAATTTTCTTCTGAAAAAGTCATTTTTTTTATTTTTGAGGTTCAAAGCTGCAAAGCGACAAAGGTCCAGAGTTTTTACAACCTTTGTCGCTTTGTACCTCTGAACCTTTGTCCCTTTGAAAAGAACTATTTTTTAACAATCAACAAAGGTATTGAAATTTTATGTCTCAATTTGTCTACGGTTGTACCAAATAAAATATCTTTTAATCCAGTGTGGCCGTGGGTTCCCATAACCAGAACATCAAAGTTACCGGCATTAATAATCTTTGGAATCACGGCATTAGGTTTTCCGAAACCAAGTTCAGTTTCGATCCTGAATCCCTTCTGCGAAAGCATCTCTTTATATTCTAATAATAACCTTTCGTCGACAGTTGTTTCATGATCGTCAACATGCCCGCCATACATTAAAGCCCCAACGGTTTCTACAATATGAATTAAAGTGTATTGCGCGTCGATTCCGCCCAATTCAAAGGCATTGTTAAGTGCAGCTTCATCGGCTTTAGAAAAGTCTACTGAAATGGCTATGTTTTTCTTTCCGTAAGATTCTTTAGGAGTGTAAACCAGTTTTAAATGATGCGGAGAATGGTTTTCTATGTTTAATTTTGCCCTTGCTATAAAAGGCTTCGCAATGATGTATAACAACAAAGCCAGAAAACCAAAGGCAAGCGGAACAACCGTGAACCAAAGAATCACCGGATGACTTGAATCGGCAAGCCATGAACTGATTTCATCATAAACCAATTTTGCATTCAGCGAAACAATAATCAAAGCAATAATCCAGGCAGCAATTTGTGTGGTTCTTGAAATATGAAAACCCTTCATTTTGGTTTTATCACTCACAAAATGTATCAGGGGAATAATCGCAAATCCCAATTGCAAACTCAAAATAACCTGGCTTAGGATCAAAAGCTTTCCGGTTACGCTTTCTCCATAAATTAAAATCACGACAACAGCCGGAACAATCGCAATTAAACGTGTTATAATGCGTCGGACCCAAGGCTGAATTCTTAAATTTAAATAGCCCTCCATTACAATTTGTCCGGCTAAGGTTCCGGTTACGGTTGAGCTTTGTCCTGCGGCAATTAAAGCAACAGCAAATAAAATAGGTGCCCATTTGGTTCCTAACAAAGGCTCTAAAAACTGATGGGCATCCTGAATTTCGGCAACTTCAAACATTCCGTTTCTGTAAAATGTGGCTGCAGCCAAAATTAAAATGGCGGCGTTGACAAAAAAAGCAAGGTTTAAAGCGATAGTCGAATCTATAAAATTATATTTCAGAGCTTGTTTGATTCCTGCCGGAGTACGATCGAATTTACGGGTTTGTACCAATGAAGAATGCAGGTATAAATTGTGAGGCATTACGGTTGCACCAATAATTCCGATAGCGATATACAAAGCTGCAGAACTTGGAACGGATGGAATCAACCCATAAAGAACTTTATCCAGTTCCGGCTCGGCAAAAATCATTTCAAAAATAAACGAGAACCCAATAATGGCCACCAGAACAATAATAAAGGCTTCCATTTTACGGATTCCTTTATTGATTAAGAAAAGTAATAAAAAAGTATCTAAAACGGTAATCAAAACACCCTCAATTAGCGGAATGTCAAAAAGAAGGTTAATCCCGATTGCCATTCCTAATACTTCGGCAAGATCACATGCTGCAATAGCAATTTCAGCCAGAAAATATAAAATGTAGTTGATAAACTTCGAATACGTTTCTCTTGAAGCTTGCGCTAAATCGCGTTGTGTTACAATGCCCAGCCTTGCACTTAAGCTCTGAAGAAGCAAAGCCATTAAGTTACTCATTAACAAAACCCAAAGCAGCGAATATCCAAACTGACTACCGCCGGCAATATCTGTTGCCCAGTTCCCGGGGTCCATATAACCTACGCTTACTAAATAGGCAGGGCCCAAAAAGGCCAATATTTTTCTGAATCCTGTTTTTTTATGTTCTGTAGCAACCGATTGGTTTACCTCATCTAAAGATCTAGTCATTGTAAAAATGTTGTTTGAACAAATATATAGAAAAATTACATTCGTAAAACAAAATTTTTAGGCGAGTCTAAAACTTAAATGTTAGAATTTAAACAATTCGGGCATAATCCTGACAACGTAAAGTTTATGTCATTTACTTTATAATTGTGCGGAATGATGTAACTCGGTTTTACATTTTCCAGACAAGTTACCTCCAGACATTTCTCGCAGCTAAAATGGGCGTGGTTGTGAATGTGTACACGTTGTGCATGATGATGGCATTTGGCATATTTTACCGTTCCGTCTAAGTTAACGATTTTATGAATAATGTCATCATTGACGAGTCGGTCCAAGATTCTGTAAATTGTAACGCGATCACATAAATCATCGATTTGTTTGTGAATTTCGGTATGGGACAATGCGGTTTTAGATTTCCCAAAAATCTCCAGAACGGCTGTCTTTGCTGCTGTGTTTCTCGTTGTTTTCATTTTTAAAGCAATTAAAAATATTAACGCAACATAGTTGCAATTAAAATAAATTGATATATTTGCAACTAAATTGCATTAAGCAAATGTACTGAAAATGAAGAAATCCACCACACCTTTTTACGATATTTTAGGAATTTCAAGTGCAACCATTTGCCTGGTTCATTGTCTGGTCTTTCCGCTCTTAACGATTCTGCCTTTAGGCATAAGTCATAATCCTTTTATCGATTTGATTTTTGCCACGATGGGATTATTTGCAATTCTCAAAATTATAAATAAATCCAGTCTTTTAATATCTACAGTACTGATCATTTCGATGGCACTAATCTGGATCAGTGTTTTAACGGAACTTTTTCTGGACATTCATCTTTACCTGATTTTTATTGGAGGTATTGGAATGATTATCGGGCATCTCTTAAATTACAAAATGCATAAAAATAATAATCATTAAATCAATCAAATATGATAGAAAATAATACGTATGACGTTATCATTATCGGAGGTAGTTATAGCGGACTTTCGGCTGCAATGAGTTTAGGCCGTTCTTTACGACACGTTTTGGTTATCGATAGTGGTTTGCCGTGTAACAGACAAACGCCACATTCGCATAATTTTATTACACATGATGGTGAAAAACCTGCAGTTATTTCGGCGAAAGCCAAAATACAGGTCGATTTTTATGATACTGTTCAGTTTTATAAAGGATTGGCAATTAGTGCCAATAAAACGGAATCCGGATTTGAGATCAAAACGGAATCCGGAAAAGCATTCACTTCTAAAAAACTATTGTTTGCGACTGGAATAAAAGACCTTCTTCCTAAAATTGATGGTTTTGCCGCATGTTGGGGCATTTCGATTTTGCATTGTCCGTATTGTCACGGTTATGAAGTTAAAAAAGAAAAAACGGCAATTATTGCCAATGGTGATATGGGTTTTGAATATGCGAAACTAATCTCGAACTGGACGAAAGATTTAAGAATATTAACCAATGGAAAAGGAACTTTTACTTCAGAACAATCTCGAATTTTGAAGCAACATAAAATTGAAATTATTGAGGATGAAATTGTTATGATAGAGCAGGAAAACGGAAATATTCAGTATGTTATTTTTAAAGATGCACCTAAAATTGATGTCAAAGCCATTTATTTCAAAGCACCTTTTGAGCAGCATTGCCCTTTACCGGAAACTTTAGGCTGCGAATTGACTGAACAAGGTTTGCTAAAAGCAGATGCTTTTCAGAAAACGACAATTTCGGGAGTTTTTGCAAGTGGCGATTGTCATGTTCAGGCAAGGTCTGTTACATTGGCGGTTTCTTCCGGATCTTTTGCAGGAGCGATGATCAATAAAGAAATTATCGACGAAGAATTTGTTTAAGCTTATTTATTTAAACACATAGAAACATAGTTATTGTAATCGCTTAAAAAGGCATTTCACTTTTACATTCATTCACATAGACTGGCTATGTTTTAGAAAGCTTTTCTTTTGTTTAATAAAGAAATTATCGGGCTGTGAATTTATTTAATTTTTAAACTTACGAGATAATATAGTTACATTATCAAGCGATTAAATGTGCCTTTAGACACTAAATATTGGTATTTATTAATTCAACATTAGTTTAGCGTGCCGTAGGTACGCAACAGCTATTATTTTGTTGCGTACCTATGGCACGCGTCAATTATATTCCAATTCATATTTTCTACCAATGTTTAGTGCCTAACGGCACAAAAAAAATGTTCCATTTTTTATTGGTTTACACCATTTGGTTATGTTTTATAATGGGACCCGTAAAATTCTCTTTGCATAGCCCCTGGCTGAAGCCAGGGGAATAAAGATTTGAATTGAAAAAGGCTTTAGCCAAATTGTATAGGTTTGGTTAAAGTCTTTTTTTGTTTTTCTCAATTTACATAGTCTGGCTATGTTTTAGAAAGCGGGCTTTCTTTTTACGTCCTAAAAAAAGAACTATAAAATCTATGTTTCTATGTGTTAAAAATAACTCCAAAGAATTGAAATAAAACACTTTTAAAAGTTTCTTGCTTTAGAAACATTATTTGTCAAATTTAATTTTTAGTTTTGTCTAAATTTAATTTTAAAACAATGAAAAAACTTTTTTTGATATTGCTTTTGTTTGGTTTGCAAATTACCTTCGCCCAGGAAACGAGTTCTGTTTCAGGATTTATCTCCGGTGAAGGCCATAAATTACAGTTCGTAAATGTTCATTTAACAGGAACAAAGCATAAAACTATTACCGATAGTTTAGGGTATTATACATTCGAAAATGTTGCTGTTGGAAATTATACAATTCAGGTTTCTCAGGTAGGTTTTCAGACTATAAAGAAGAAAATAGAGGTAATTAAAGATTCCATTCAATCTTATGATTTTGAATTGACCGATAATGAAAACCAACTAAATGAAGTGGTAGTTTCCGGAACCCTAAAAGCAGTAAAACGTTTAGAAAGCGCTGTTCCGGTTGAGGTTTATTCGCCGGTTTTCTTCAAAAAGAATCCAACTCCAAGTATTTACGAAGCGCTTCAAAACATAAACGGTGTCCGGCCACAATTGAATTGTGGTGTTTGTAACACGGGTGATATTCATATTAACGGATTAGAAGGTCCGTATACTTTGGTTTTGATTGACGGAATGCCCATCGTGAGCAGTCTTTCAACCGTTTATGGATTATCCGGAATTCCGAATTCTTTGGTGGAACGTATCGAAATCGTAAAAGGCCCTGCATCGTCTCTTTACGGAAGTGAAGCCGTGGGAGGTTTAATCAACATTATTACGAAGAATCCAACTAATGCGCCATTGTTTTCTGCAGATGTTTTCACGACTTCGTATTTAGAAACCAATGTCGATGTGGGAATGAAATTCAGCCCGACTAAAAAATCAACCACACTTTTGGGAATCAATTACTTCGATTACAATCAGGTTGTGGATAAAGACAAAGACGGATTTACGGATGTGACGCTTTCGCAAAGAATTTCGGTTTTTAATAAATGGAGTTTTCAAAGAGAGAATAATCGTTTGTTTACGATCGCAGCCCGCGGAATGTACGAAGACCGTTGGGGCGGTGATGTACGTTGGGAAAAGAAATATCGTGGAGGCGATGAAATTTATGGTGAAAGTATTTATACCAAAAGAGGTGAGTTGATAGGAAGTTATCAATTGCCATTCGAAGAAAAACTGATGCTTTCTTTTTCCGGAAATGTACATTACCAAGACAGCCGTTACGGAACAACATCATACATCGCCAATCAGAAAATAGGTTTTCTGCAACTGACGTGGGATAAAAAGATAGGTCGAAATGATTTCCTTGCCGGAATTGCGACCCGATATTCATATTATGACGACAATACAACCGCAACAAAAGAAGCCGAAAGTACCTGGCTGCCTGGGATTTTTGTGCAGGATGAAATTACACTTTCTCCAAAAAGTCAGGTTTTGCTGGGAATGCGTTACGATTATAACTCGATTCACGGTTCGATTTATACACCCAGAGTTGCATATCGATGGAAAACGAATGAAAATACCATTTTCCGTCTGAATGCAGGAACCGGATTTCGTGTCGTAAATTTATTTACCGAAGATCATGCAGCGCTTACAGGTTCCAGAGATGTGGTGATTAAAAGTGATTTAAAACCGGAACGATCTGTAAATGCGAATCTAAATTATATTCAGAAAATAAACTTTACCAACGGAACTTTTATGGGGATCGAAACAACGGTTTTTTATACACGTTTCAGTAATAAAATCATATCGGATTATGAAACAGATCCCAATAAAATTATTTACGACAACATCAACGGATATGCCATCAGTCAGGGAATTAGTACGAATGTTGATTTGAATTTCACAAACGGATTAAAGTTCATTCTTGGAGCTACAGTTCTGGATAATAAAAATGTTCAGGACGGAATTTCAGAAACCCCTTTTCTAACCGAAAAATTCACGGGAACCTGGAGCATTTCTTATAAAATAGAACCATGGAATTTATCATTGGATTATACCGGAAATGTTTACAGCCCAATGAAGCTGCCTTTATTGAGCGATTTAGATCCAAGAAGTCCAAATTCGCCGTGGTATAGTATTCAGAACATTCAGTTTACGTATTTGGGATGGAAGAATTTTGAATTGTATGGCGGAGTAAAGAATTTATTAAACTTTACACCAAAAAGGAATAATCCATTTTTGATTTCGAGAACCAATGATCCTTTCGATAAAAATGTGCAATATGATGCAGCGGGAAAAGTTTTGGTAACACCTGATAATCCGTACGGTTTGACTTTTGATACGACGTATGTTTACGGACAAAATCAAACCATTCGCGGTTTTTTCGGGTTGAGATATACTTTGAGATAAAATCGCTGAATTTATGTAACAAATAGAATAATAGCTTGTTCAACTTAAAAAAGCATTTCATTTTATATTAATACACATAGCTATGTGAAAATGACGTGTCATTTATTTTGATCTTAATCAAAGGAAGACAATCTATGTTTCTATGTGTTTAGAATTTATGCGCAATTATAATTTACAACAAATGAAAAAGCTAATTCTAATGATTTTCTTCTCGGCTATAACTTCAACAGGATTCGGTCAACTTAAAAGCCATTCTTTTGAGGAAGTGGATAGTTTGCAGTACATTCAAAAGAAGAAAATAATCGTTTTTATTCATACCGATTGGTGCCAGTTTTGCCAAAGAATGAAGAATACGACTTTTAAAAATCAGGAAATCATCGAAAAACTGAATGCTGATTTCTATTTTATTGATTTGAATGCCGAAGAAAAACGGGATATTGCGTTTAATAATCAGATTTTTAAATATAAACCATCCGGAAATAATGTTGGCGTTCATGAACTGGCTTTGCAATTAGGAACGATCCACAATCAAATCGTGTATCCGGTTTTGTGTGTTTTGAATGAAAAGAGAGAGATTATCTTACAATACAGCAACTATCTTAACCCAAAGGATTTTAAACTGCTTTTAGAAAAATTGAAAGAATAAAATTTCTTATTTTTGAAAATGGCTTCTTCACAAATCCCACACTTCAATTATATCTTTACAGGAACAGGTTTATCTGCTTTGATGACCGTTTATAAAATGGTGTTGTCCGGAAAATTCGATGATAAATCAATTTTGTTGTTGGATGAAGATACTAAGAAAACCAATGATAGAACATGGTGTTTTTGGGCAAAAGAAGAAACGGTTTGGAATTCTGTTATCTCAAAAAAATGGAATTCGGCTTTGTTTGCCAATGAAAATTTCAGTCGTGATTTAGACCTGAAGCCTTATCAATACAATCAAATTCGTGGACTAGATTTTTATAATTTCGTTTTTGACGAGCTTTCTAAACATCAAAACATTACTTTTTTAAATGAAAAAGTAACCGATATCAACGAACTCGAAACCCATGTTTTTGTGGGTACAGAAGAAAACAGGTATACCTGCGGTTCTTTATTCAATAGTATTTATACCAAAGCTTTTGCTTTAAGCCAAACCAAATATCCGGTGCTGCAGCAGCATTTTGTGGGTTGGTTTGTAAAAACAGAAGAAGAGATCTTCAATCCGGAACAAGCGACTTTTATGGATTTTTCGATAGAGCAAAGAGGAAATACACGATTTATGTATGTTTTGCCTATTTCTAAAACTGAAGCTTTAATTGAATATACCTTGTTTTCTGAAAATCTTCTTCCAAAAGAAGAATACGAAGATGAGATTCAGATCTATTTAAGAAATCTGGGCACTGATCAATATCAAATTATAGAAAAGGAGCAGGGGAGTATTCCAATGACCTGTTTCCCTTTTTGGAAAAAGAATACAAATCGTGTTCTGAATATTGGTACGGCTGGCGGGTGGACAAAAGCAAGCACGGGTTATACCTTTAAAAATTCAGATAAAAAATCTTCGGAATTGGTTGGGTTTCTTCAAAATGAAAATTTGAAAATGTCTGCATTTCATAAAAAAAACAGATTCTGGTTTTATGATTTGTTGCTTTTAGATATTCTGTATCGTCATAATGAGTTGGGAAGTGCTGTTTTTTTATCGATGTTCAAAAAAGGAAATCCAGCTTTGATTTTTAAATTTCTGGATGAAGAAACGAGTTTAATTGAAGATCTTAAAGTCATTTTGAAATGTCCTAAATTGCCATTTCTCAAAGCTTTGTTTCGTGTAATGTTGAGGTAAAAAGTTTATTTCACGCAGATTCTTCAGATTATAGCAGATTTCTTTTGATCTGAATTTAAACTTGTTTTCATCAGTTTAAATCCGTCAAATCTGTGCGCTATTTCTCCAACCATAAAATATCAATCCAACTATAACAAAACTTTATACCTGAAATTAAGTTCTTGCGAGTAAACTTTGTAACTTTGCAGATCAAAAGTAAAATTTAAAAAATAAAGAGATATGTATCCAGAAGAAATGGTAAAACCAATGCAAGCTGAATTGACTGCTGCAGGTTTTCAAGATTTACATAGTGCTGATGCTGTAGATAATGCTATCAAAGCAGAAGGTACCACTTTAGTTGTTGTAAACTCTGTTTGTGGTTGTGCTGCAAGAAACGCACGTCCGGGAGCAAAAATGAGTTTAGAAGGAGCTAAAAAACCAGATCACTTAATCACGGTTTTCGCAGGTGTAGACAAAGAAGCTGTTGATGCTGCAAGACAACATATGTTCCCTTTTCCTCCATCATCGCCATCTATGGCTTTGTTCAAAAACGGAGAATTGGTTCACATGTTAGAGCGTCACCACATCGAAGGTCGTCCGGCTGAATTAATCGCTGAGAACTTGCAAGATGCTTTTAACGAGTATTGCTAATTAGAGGTTCAAAGCAACAAAGGGACATAGTTACAAAGTTTAAAAAGCACCATTAATTTGGTGCTTTTTTGTTTTTACTGAAAGCTATTTTTAAAACCTTTGAATCTTTGTTGCTCTGTACCTTTGAGCCTAATAAAACCTTTGCAACTCTGAACCTTTTTCCTTACTTTTGCACCTTCAAAAAATAATTTCTAAACTTAAAAACTGTTTATAGCATGCAACTGTATAACACTTTAAGCGCAGAAGAAAGAGCCATCATGATCGATGATGCCGGTAAACAACGACTAACGTTGTCTTTCTATGCGTATGCCAAAATTCAAGATCCCAAAAAATTTCGCGATGATTTATTTGTAGCCTGGAACAAGCTCGATGCTTTAGGCCGAATTTATGTTGCCAAAGAAGGAATAAATGCTCAGATGAGTATTCCTGAAGAAAATTTAGAAGCTTTTAGGGCTACTCTTGAAGTGTATGATTTCATGAAAGGCATTCGTTTGAATGAAGCGGTAGAACATGATGACCACTCCTTTTTAAAATTGACTATTAAAGTCCGTGATAAAATCGTTGCTGACGGTTTGAACGACGAAACTTTTGATGTAACCGATATTGGCGTTCACCTGAAAGCCAAAGAATTCAATGATATTCTGGATGATCCCAATACAATTGTAGTAGATTTTAGAAATCACTACGAAAGCGAAGTGGGGCATTTTAAAGGAGCGATTACTCCGGACGTTGAAACGTTTAGAGAAAGTTTGCCTATCATCAACGAGCAGCTTCAGAACCATAAAGAAGATAAAAACCTGGTGATGTATTGCACCGGTGGAATTCGTTGCGAAAAAGCGAGCGCTTATTTTAAGCACCAGGGCTTTAAAAATGTGTTTCAATTAGAAGGCGGAATCATCAATTACGCCAAACAAATTGAAGCAGAAGGTCTTGAAAGCAAATTCATCGGAAAAAACTTTGTGTTTGATAATCGTCTTGGCGAAAGAATCACCGATGATATTATCTCACAATGCCATCAATGCGGAAAACCTTGTGACAACCATACGAATTGCGAAAATGACGGATGCCATTTGTTGTTTATTCAGTGTGATGAATGTAAGGCTGCAATGGAAAACTGCTGCTCTACAGAATGTCTTGATGTTATACACATGCCTTTGGTTGATCAGGTTCGTTTAAGAACTGGAAAGCAGGTTGGAAATAAAGTTTTCAGAAAAGGAAAATCGGAGAACTTAAAATTCAAACATTCCGGAGATTTAGCAGATACTGCTTTGGCTGCAGCCGAAAAGCCACTTGATATCCGTCAGAAAATAAAAGTAAAAAAAGCGCTTATAGGTAAGGCGGAACATTATTATGTAAAAGCACAAGTTGGACTTTTTACTGTTGAAAACCAAGAGTTAAATGTGGGTGATACAATCTTAATCTCCGGACCAACGACTGGTAACGAGGAATTGGTTTTAGATAAAATGATTGTTAACGGAGCAGAAACTAAAACTGCAAAAATTGGGGATAAAGTGACTTTTGAAGTGCCTTTCAGAATCAGATTGTCAGATAAAATATATAAGATTTTAGGATAAATTTCCTCTGAAATAAAATTTTAAAAAGCCTATTTTGTGTGAACAGAATAGGCTTTTTTCTCAATCATACTCCTGAAACAGGAAAGACTTCGCGCATTTTTTAACTTAGATTCCTTCTGCTGTTGGATACATTCCAATATTTTAAAATAGTTTTTTGCGTATTGTTATAGCTACGAAGTCAGGAACTGACCGGTTCATAGGATCATGGTGATGGAACGCGCTTTTTATTCAGGCGAACCAGATAGGCAGAATCCGACACGCCACGAGGTGCCTTGTTTGACGCTGCGCAGTGAGTGGCTCACCCACGCAGGTTTTGTAGTTGGGCAGACATTGAAGAGTCTATGTGACGCACCAATGCCTCTCTTCCGCGCTACGCAGACTCAGTAGAATTCCCCAGAGTAAATATAGAACGGTCTGTTGGCTGCTGTTTCCAAATTGTGCTTGAAGTAATAGCCTGTTTTGCCATTTTCCTAAAACCAATATTTTTATAATAACTTCTCCCTCCGAGCACTACATTTTCCCCTGTTACACCAAAAGAAATTTTCTCTATGGCATTCTTCTTTAACCACTAGTGAAATTTATATGTAATTTCAACATCCTTCTCACGTGAGATTTTGCCTGTTCTTGATTTTCTATTTCATACGGCGCAAGGCGTTTCCTTTTTGCGCCCTACGCGGGCTAACTTTTTCGACGTTTAGGAGAAAGATTATTGCAAAAATCCAAAAAATTTGGAGAAACTTCAATTACATTATTAATATCCGACTCCCATCTTATGTAATCAATACTCCCTGAATTAATGTTAATCCAAAAATCATTTCCTCCTGCATCAGCTGCAAATGGAAAATGAGATTTAAAAAAATCAATTAATTCTGGATAGTATTTTTTCCTTAACTCCAATACTTTTGTGATAGATAACAAGTAATCAGATTCGCTATTCGCTTTGCATGGAATGTAGTAAAAGCTCTCAACCTCAAGCAAGTTATAATCACAAGAGAGTGTTTTATAAAAGATATCTCGATATATAAACGCTCCTTCTAAAAAATAACCTCCGTTCATTGCAAGATATAAGCTTATAAAAAACTCTTTCTCAACAAAATAGTGTGGGATTATTGAATTTAACTCCTCATGCGTTAGACCGTGTAAAGAATATCCGTATTTCAAACCATGATTTTCAAAGATATTAACATCTTGCATATTCCTCTCCTTTAACCTTTAACATGCAGCTGCCTTATTTTTCTTCGCAGTAGCATCAATTGCCCCATCAGAACCATATTTAAACCCGGTATGTTTTTCAAACTCATTAGCTCCACCAACATGGGGATACCCTTGATAATCAGGGTTAACTAATTGCATCTGCATATTCATCTGTTTCATCATCATATTTTTGTAATGCATCTTTGAAATGCTGAACGTTATTATTTGCTATGTCACTGATTAATTGTTTTTCTGTAATTTCGATTTTTAAATGTTGTTGCAGACATTCTGATTCATTTGGCAGTAAAAAATAGAATCGGATAAAAGCGATCCCAATATTTTTTTTTGATCTATATCAAGCGATTTAAGGTTTTTTTCTAAAAAGGCTGTATGTTGTGCTAGTACTTTTAAAATATCAAACATTTTTTTATTTTTTTAATACAATAATTTTAGTACGTCAATAATAACATTTTCAGTAATATTACTTAGCCTCTATAAGACAAAAGAGTAATAAATAAGGTTAATTTTATTTGAAAAATAAATTAATCTCAAAACTTTAAAACAGATAAAAACGGAATACGCTGTAAATACAATTCGAACTATTCTTTAATAACGTTTACCAACTTTGTATTGGACAATGAGGACAAAGTTCCTTTTTTAGCTACTCCTTGCCAGTCAGATATTTTCCCGTTTACATTGATCTTAATGCCAAATCTTTCAGGAGTTTCATATATCAGGCGAAGTCAGGAGACTTTGCAGAGCAGGTTATTTATTAGTGGACAATTTCAGCTTTTCTCCATTGACGGTAATACCACTTTTTAGGACTTGCTCAATGGCTCTGCGCGCACTATCTACAAAATAAGCTTCTAAAGATTCATAGTCTTCAAAATTTGGAGCTATCTTAAAGAAACCTTTTTCAGGTTCATCATCGTACTCAAATTTTTTCTTGTTAAACCCGTAAGGCGCTTGTTCTAAAGTAGGGACAGCCAATCTCAAAAAAACTCTTTCGTTTTGTCAGATGGGACTGAAATACCTCTTTTCCCGAAATAGATATGCCTAGCCCGTTTATATACAATGATTAGGTTTAATCTCCAATCGCCTAACTTCTGCAATTCAATTTTTCTCAAAATTTCACGAATAGCATCTTTTACACCATTGTTTACCAAGGGAAAATTGCAATGAGATGAAAGATCACCGTCAATCGAGATAATAGTTCCAAACATTAAATATCTGTCGTTCATCAATTCTATCCTATTTAGTTTGTGCATAACAATTGCCAAAACCGCCTTTTTTCTTCGGCTTACTATTGGCTTGGTATGATATTATTTTTTCTTTATTTCCCAGTAAATCATGCCCTTGATTTCTTAAAGTCCTTACCTGCAAACAGCTTCATAATTTTCAAAACCTGGAAAAGAATCCCAGTTTTCCTCACAACTAGTTTTGGTTATAGTTTGTTCTACATTGCCAGATCTATAATCCGTTTTCTCTATTATTATCTCTCCATTTTCATTAAATGAAAAAATCACAGATGAAATTGGTTCGTCGCTTGTTTGTGAATATTCTATATAAACAACTGAAATCAGGAATATTTTATTCTCGTTTTTATATTTAAAAGAGTATCTGATGTACTCTCTGTCTTTATTATCCAGAGCAAAAACTCAACCCAGCCTTTAACAATATCAACCATAAATTTGCTGTTATCTAAGGTCAATAGTGCTATATAAGGGAGACCTGTATTGTGGCGTTTTTCTGCCTATTTTTCAGATAAAGGTTTGATTGGCTCCCTTTTTGCACGAAACCATTTTTCGTAATACTGGATCATTTTTTAATAAAATTTAGATACTGTTTTTCTGGTAGACTATTAAGTCGCCCTCAGGATAATCGCCTTTCCATCCACATGGCAGGTAACCGGATTTATAGGCATTGTATAAATCATAAAAAAACAAATTAGAAGATAAATTTTTAGTTGGTAACATTGTGAAAATAATAAAATCCTGCATGATTTCATCAATAGCCATTTCAAACCCACTTCCTTTCAGAGTTACTTCTAATAAATTTCCTAGTTGCTCAGTTTGCAAAAGGTGGTGCTGTGGATCACGATCATCCTGTGCATAAAAGTTTTGTTCTATTGGTAAAGATAATTTTTGACGAAGTTTTATCCAGTTAGTAGAGCCAGATTCTAAATTCGTAATTGATTCTAATGCTTTAATGGTATCTGTTTCGATTTGCCATTGCAAGTTCTCGGGGATACTTTCAATATTCGTAAGAAAGCGTTTTGATGAAATTAGTGAGAATAATTCATCAAATGAAATGTTTTTGTCTGTCATTGAAATGTTTTTTGTTTAATGGTGACATAAAGCTTCTGATTTGTTAAAGTAAAAGTTGTTTATAGATTTACTTATATAACTGAAATTTACGATTAATCTCGATAGTCATCTCCATGATATTTTTTTCTCATGTAATTCCAGCCAGGCATCAGTACCCATAATGTGCCAGATCGGATCGCCGGAATCTATTGCATAATCTTGTAATTCGATAATTTCATTATTGAATATATTCACAATTATGCCTTCCTCTAAAGAGATACAAAATGGTTGTTTTTTCATTTTAGTTTTTTATATTAATTAGGTAAACTATGATGATTTTTAAGATACGGCCAAAAATAGCCGCCAACGAAAAGTTTCCCGGCCTTGTGCACATTCTAATGTTTTCTGGTCAGGTTTTTTTTAAGAGTAGTACAATTATACGAATCAGGGCTGATCGTATCTTGTAGAAGTTTGTGGGTCGTATAAAGGACAGTCAAATTGGAGCAGGACTTCGATAATTCTATTCATATCATCTCCAGTCATGTTATAACAGTCAAACCGTACAAATTGTGTGGTATTTGAAATTTGAAAAGCGCCTTTACCACTCGGATTTTGCCAACTGTCGTTGTCTATTTTCCACTCTGAAAATTCATTTTCAATTTCTTTTCTGATTGAATCAATAGGTAATTCTTCTAAACCCTCTACTATTTCTTCTTCGGAACATCTTTTATATACTTCCTGATTGTCGAAATAGATGTTGCTTTTGTATTTCCAGAAATTAAGATCGTATGCCATGTGTTTACGTTTTATCGTTTGGTTTTTTTTAAAGACAATAATTTTAGTACGTCAATAATAACATTTTCAGTAATATTACTTAGCCTCTATAAGACAAAAGAGTAATAAGATAAGGTTAATTTTATTTGAAAAATAAAATGGACTAATTTCAAAACTTTAAAACAGACAAAAACGAAATACGCTGTAAATACAATTCGAACTATTCTTTAATAACGTTTACCAACTTTGTACTGGAAAATGAGGACAAAGTTCCTTTTTTAGCTACTCCCTGCCAGTCGGATATTTTTCCGTTTACATTGATTTTAATGCCAAATCCCTCAGGAGTTTCATATATCAGGTATTTGATGTTGCCGCTGTTAAACTCCAATTCATTACCTGTATTTTGTTTCCTGAATTTGAATATGGCTTTATTGGCTTTTTCAGCACTGGATGGATGTGCAAAAGAAATAAATTTGTATTCGTCATTTTGTTGAAAAGCATAATACAATATGTCTTTGGCCTGAAACAGGATCACCCGGCCTTTACCATTTTTAGTGTCAAATGCAAGTAACTCATCAGTACCTAAACCCGGTTCATAGAGTGATAAAGAGGTGAAAGAAATCCATTTCTCGTTTTCTAATTTCTTGCCTGTTATTTTTGAAAAGGGCATCGAATCGTATCCTTCTTCTTCAAAGCTGCAGACCATTTTGGCTTCTTTGCCTGAAACGCTGTAGTAGGCACTTACATGAAGGGCAGCGCCGCCGGAACTCCAGGTTATAAGCCGTTTGTTTTTGGCATCAATTTCAAACGAACCGCCCCGTACACAATGCGCCTCGTTGTATACATTGCTTATACTTTGGGCAGGCACAAAACCGCTGCTTGTATTAATAAAAACGCGGGCTGTTGCTTGTGCCGTATAACAGCCATCATCATTTATTTCGGTTTCATAAATAACAATATCCTGCCTGCCATCAAAATTTACATCACCCAATGCACGAATGTTAGGATCAGAAATGTTTTTGAACGCTACTGTTTTTGCTGTTTTGCTTATTTGTGGTGAAGAGAGTTCCTTTGCGCCATATTCCAGTACTGTTTTCTTGTTTTGATGGTCTGTAAGCTTGTAATATTCTTTAATTTCTGAACTTGTGGTATGGCGGACAAAGTACAAAGTGTAGCCCTTTATGAAATCAGTACTCACATAAGCTTTCTGTGCTTTTGCAGCGTACATTCCGGATAAAAGAAAAATTAGAAAATAAATCCTTAGTTTCATATTTGATGTATTATACTGTTTCAGATAAATTGGTACTGACGTTTTATTTTTTCTTCAGGGTTTTAGATTTTAATTAGTAAAATCGATATCACCCATACTTAAGGAGTCTGCAGGGAAATTGACTTTAAAAGTAAGTCTCTTTGGATAAGCTGTTTTTTGTGAAAAAGCTACGCTATAAATAAAAAGAAAAAGCAAAAATGAATATCTCATTACAGATTTGCAATATTTAAGATTTTTAAAAGGTAATTTATTTAAGTTCATCAAGAATCTTTAAAATTATGTTTTTATTCCCAGTCCTTTACTACTTGCAGTAAGTGATACATGATTTTTTTCTTGTCATATTCGTCAAATTTATCCGAGGTTAGATTATTATTCAAAAGATAATTTGCAGAATCATAGCCATTTTCTCCAAAATTATTTGTTGCATGATCAACGGATTCGTAAAACTCATAATAATCAGTATAATCAAGTTTGTCCTTTTCTAAAATAGTTTCTAATTTTTTGACAAAATAATTTTTTACATTTTCTTTGAATTTATCCTTTACAATGGGCAAAAGTTCTTCTTCTCCTTTTTCAAATTGCACCAGTGCTTTTTGATATTGTTTTTCAGAATAATGAATAGTATCTGTTGTAAGTTCTTTTTCTTTGTAATATTCTATGAAATCTAAATCGGGCATTTGTCCATTATCAATAAACCAATCGAGACTTTTATCAAACCTTGCCTTTAACTCTTTTATTTGCTCAATATTTTTTATGGTTTGTATCTGTCTGAGAATGTTTTTGTAGGTCGTGTATTCTATACCATTAAAAAAAACGAGAGTTTGATATTCTTTTCCAACTTTGCAGACAAAAAAAAGATTATAGTAAGTTATTCTATCATCAGAAACTAGTGTATTGCGTACACATCCTCCATCATTTGTTAAAAGAAAAGAGTAAAAATCTTCACCATCGGTATAATTCCGAACAATAAGTTTGTCGGGTATTTTTGAAAGGCGATTTTTTAGAATAGTGTCTATTTTAGTAATAGAGATATATTTCTCAGTAGTGTAGTCATTTTTTTTGATGGTCTTATATTGATATTCATCACTTGCAAAAATAAAATCGCTTTTAAGAATCGCTTTACGGAGATTTGGGTTTTGCGCAAATGCCGCAAAACTAAATAATGTTAGCAGGAAAAGAAAAAAATTGTTTAACATAATGTCTTAAATGGTTTTAATTTTATGACTTGTCTATTATAGTTGATTGAGGCTCTTTAAAATTGTTTTCTAAAAAAGAAGTATGCTTCACTATACGCTTAATAGATCAAACATTCTTATTAATTTTTCAGGTTATGCTTCCTCTTTAAAATCTTATTTTTTATGTTTTAAATTCTTCTGAGGTTAAAATACCCATATTATGCGAAGTCCCCCGACTTCGTAGCGACAACGATAGGCAATAATAGTGTGAGCTTTTTCTGTTTAAGATGTTGTAAATCCGTTTAATTGATTTTGTTTTTCTATTCACTATACGTGCGCAATCATCTTGCAAGTGAAATTAGTAAAGTTTTATGAAAGTACCATTACTTCGTTATCAGGTCAAAATAGTAAGAGAGGGTCTGCACAAACTTGCAATTCCCGACTACCCCACCTAATGCCAACCTCCTGTTAGGTAGCGTATATTTTGTGTTCAGTACTATTTGAATTTTTGATAGTTTTTGTTCCAATATTCTTCGATGAAATTCCATTTGTCTGCGTAATCTAAGACTGAATATGGAAGTTTTTTTATCCGTTTTAAATTATTTTCATCATTATTAAGCACCTTGGAAATTTGAATACTTTGCGGTTCTGCTTCATCATCACAACCTTTACCATAGATATAACCTATTTCAACTGTTTCAAAATTTTTGAATGTAAACAATTTGCTTGTCCAATTCATATCGGCGCAACCTGCCCGGCAATAGCTATACCAATAATTAGGATTGGATTTTAGTTGAACAGGCTCACGGATACGTTCAAAACCTATAGATTTCACAAAAGTATTATTTAGTGAATCATACAAATAAAGTTCATTATCGCCCCTTTGTTCTCCACGGGAAAACAAGATATCGAAATAACCATCATTATTAAAATCTATAAATTCTTGATTTGAAAGCCCTTCTTTGTCAATGTAGGTTGTGAAAATTTTTAAAGAGTCTTTCTTAACCGAGACCAAAAGCGTATCACTATTTTCCAAATCCGGGTCAATAGTTGCAATGTAGAATGAATGTCCTTTAGTAAATAAAGTGGTATCAGAGCTGAAATAACTTTCTGTCGTTGTAGTGTCAGTTGGTACCTGTGTTACAACAACAGGATTATTTCTTTTGTTGCACGAAGTTAATACAGCTAGTACTGTAAGAATAAAACTTAATTTTGTTTTCATGTTTCAAAGCTGTTGTGCCATTTTTCATAACGGTTACTTTTCGCGCTTAGAATAAAGCCTGAAAGAAATTCCAGGCATTCAAATACTATTGCATATGCTTAAAAAAAGCTATAAGTTTTTGAACCTGACAGATTTTAAAGACCTGTCAGGCCTGAATTTTTATCCTTTTAAAATTTTACTTTTTTCACTCTCAAATTCTTCCGAAGTCAAAATCCCCTCATCCAGTAATTCCTTAAGATCCAGTAAAGCTTTTTTCTTTCCTTCCATAGAATTTGCTGTGGTGCTGTTTTCTTCGGTTGCAGCTGTTTTGATTGGCGTTACAACGGTTCCGGACGGGGCATGTTTTAGAATCAGTTCCGTAATTTCATTGAATCCTTTTACATTCGAATAATCAATGGCTTTTTGTTCTTTTACGTTTACTATTGTGGCATCGGCTTTGTTTTCAAGTAAATATTTAACCACATCTTTTTTGCCGCTTGCCGCGCTGTAATGCAAAGGTGTATTTCCGGATTCATCTTGTATGTTGATATTTGCTCCTGCTTCGATCAATAATTTCACCATGCTTAGATTTCCTTTTTTAGTGGCGACGTGCAATAAGCTTTCACCTCCGTAACTGTAACTGCTGTTGAGTGTAAAATCAGAGTCTGTTGCTATATTGGTTGCGCTGACAATCCAGTCCAGGTAATCGTTCATCGATGAGGTGTCGGCGCTTACGGGTTTGCTAAAGTTGACATCGACCCCATTGTCTAAAAATAAGCTCACAATTTCTTTTTGATTGTTGCTGCAGGCATACCAAACTGGCGAATGACCGCTATTGTTTGACGTAAATACATCGGCGCCTCTTTCGACTAATAATTTGGCCAGCATTCTGTTGGTTTCGTAGCAGGCAATCAACAGCGCATTTTCTCCCGTATGATTCATGTGGTTGATATTGGCGCCATTGTCCAGCAGCAACGTGACCATGGGTAAAGATTTAGTATAACAGGCAAAAATCAAAGGAGTATTTCCCTGTTTGTCAGTAGTGTTAATGTTGGCCCCTTTGTCTAACAGCAATTGTATGATTTCGCGGTTTTGTTTTCCGGAAGCCATTAAAAGAGGTGTTTCGCCATTGTTGTTTAACAGATCGACATCGATTCCGGCGTCTAATAATCTTGAAGCGATCTCAACTTGTGCAGTCTGAACCGTTAAATGCAAAAGACTGTTGCCATTTTTGTCGTTGATTTCAATTTTGGCACCATTTTCTAAAAGATAGAGTGCCGTTTGTTTTTGCTTTTGCAAACAGGCAAAGAACAAAGGCGTTTCTCCTTGATGATCTTCATAATTGATATCGGCACCATCTTCACATAACAGTTTTACAATATCCAGATATCCTCTGTGGGCGGCATAATGCAGGGCCGTTCTCCCTTTTTCATCAGTATATTTTACATCAACTTCTTTATTCTGAAGCAGTAATTCGGCTATTTTTCTGTTGCCGTTTTCACAGGCAATTATAAATGACATGGACATATATTACTATTTTTTATATAAATTTTGTTGTTAGGATTTCATTAAAAGTTCAACCGTTTTTATCTTCAGGTTATCTCCCGAAGCCAGCATAAGGGCTGTTTCGTCTTTATCATTCGTAATATCTTTATCAGCACCGTTTTCCAGTAATAATTTTACTTTTCTATAGGTTTCTTTTGCAGCTTCGGTATCATAATTTACGTTGTAGGCACAAACTTTATGCAATAATGTGTTGCCTTCATTGTCCTGTTCGTTAAGGTCAATCGATGAAGTATCCAATACAGATTTTAGAATGGTTGCTTTTTTTTCTGCCAGATAATCCAGTCCTGATTTTGGTTTTCCGTAATATTGGGCACAATAATTAAGATCGGCACCATCTGACAGTAATCGTTCTAAAAATTTTAAACTACTTTCTGAATCCGACATCGATCGGATGTATTCTGTTAATAACGTTCTTCCGTCTTTGTTGATGATGTTGAAATTGGCTGTAAAAGCAGCAGCTAAAAGATCATACATTTCATAAGAAGATTGTTCGGCAACGGCGTAATAAAAAGCATTGTTTTCGAGATTGTCTGTCTCATTCGCATCTGCACCATTTTCGAGCAGTATCGGAATATATTCTTTTTTGACCTTTTTTACCGCACAAAGCAATGGTGTGGTGCCAACAATATTTTTTTCATTAAGATCCAGACCGTTTTCCAGTAATAAATCAATATAGGCTATCCCTTTTTCAGAATCTAAACCGTAAATGTTGATAATGCGGTAAATCAAATTTTCTCCCGCATTGTTTTTAAACTGCGTGTTACACCCAAAATCTTCAATCAGACTTTTAATGATGGGTACGGCAGCTCCTTTCTCGATGCAATATCCTAATAAAGTCTGGTCGCTGACTTCATCATTAATATTATCCATTTTTGACATTAGTGCTTTAAAAAAAGAAACAGATTCTTCGTCGTCTTTTAAATCCCGGGCAACAGTACTGAAAATGGATTTGTCAAAATTGTCCAGTTCATAAATATCAGTTTCAATAAAACCGGCTTTTATTAAAGCATCTATTAAGTCAATGGCTTTTGCATTAAAAATTTTGGATGTTATTTGCGAAAAATTGTTTTTAAGATAGGGCTCATTAAACGATTCTCCATTTTTAAGTGCTTCTCTGGCAGCATCGAAGTTACCCTGAAAAATATACTCTTCTATTTTGTTTTGTGTAGACATGTGAAAAAAAATTATGAAAATGAAAGATAAAACTTAATTATTATTTATGTGAGTTTTGTTGAATAAAAAAACTACTATGAATCTTAAAAACGTAAAACTTATAAATGTAGTTTAAAAAAAGAAAATAAATTAGGCTCCATAAGGCATAAAATAAACAGAATAAGGTATTTTTTGAGAGAACTGTTCCGTCGGTTTTATTGAGATACAGTTTAAAAACAGCGTATTAAAAACCTGTTTTTTAGCAAACAAAGGGCGTTTTTTTATTTAACAAGCCTTTAGTTTTAATCGATAAAAAGCAAACTAAAAAAAATACTATCTTTACCGATCAAACGTTTATGAACTTAAGTTGCTTTTTTGCAACACTACATATATAATTATGGCATGTACAAGTTGTTCAACCTCAGATGGTGGTGCGCCAAAAGGTTGTAAAAATAATGGGACTTGCGGCACCGATAGCTGCAATAAATTGACGGTTTTTGACTGGCTTGCGAACATGAGCCCGTCTAATGGAGAAGCAATTTTTGATTGTGTTGAGGTTCGTTTTAAAAACGGACGTAAAGAATTTTTTAGAAATTCAGAAAAATTAACTTTAAGTATTGGTGATATTGTAGCAACTGTTGCTTCACCGGGACATGATATCGGGATTGTTACTTTGACAGGCGAATTGGTAAAAATTCAAATGAAGAAAAAAGGGGTAAATCCTGAAAGTAACGAAGTGCCTAAAATTTACAGAAAAGCTTCTCAAAAAGATATCGATATCTGGTCTGTAGCCTGTGATCGTGAAGAGCCCATGAAGGTTCGTGCACGTGAATTGGCTATTCAGCATAAATTAGAAATGAAAATTTCTGATATTGAATTCCAGGGAGACGGATCAAAAGCTACCTTTTACTATACAGCAAATGACAGAGTCGATTTTAGGCTTTTAATTAAGGATTTTGCCAAAGAATTCAGCACCAGGGTCGAAATGAAGCAAGTTGGTTTTCGTCAGGAAGCAGCCCGTCTGGGCGGAATTGGTTCTTGCGGACGTGAACTTTGTTGTTCAACCTGGCTTACGGATTTTAGAAGTGTCAATACATCAGCAGCACGTTACCAGCAACTTTCATTGAATCCGCAAAAATTAGCGGGACAATGCGGAAAACTAAAATGCTGTCTGAACTATGAGTTAGATACTTACATGGATGCGTTGAAAGATTTTCCGGATTACGATACTAAATTGGTAACAGAAAAAGGAGATGCCATCTGCCAGAAACAAGATATTTTTAAAGGGTTAATGTGGTTTGCCTACACGAATAACTTTGCAAACTGGCACGTTTTAAAAATCGATCAGGTAAAGGAAATTATTGCCGAAAATAAACAGAAAAATAAAGTGTCTTCGCTGGAAGATTTTGCAATTGAAGTAATTTCAGAGCCTGAAAAAGACTTTAATAACGCAATGGGTCAGGAAAGTTTGACACGTTTTGACCAGCCAAAAAGAAAGAAAAAACCAAATCGCAAACGCAAACCAAATGCAGAAGCAGCGATTGTAGCAACTCCAAACAAACCTCAGGCAACTCCAAATCAAAACAAGCCTGCAGGAGGAAATCCAAATAAAGGAAATAATCCGAATAAAGGGAACAAACCTAATAATAACAAGCCAAATCCGTCGAATAAAGGGAACAATTCGAATGATAATAAAGCGGCTGAACCTAGAAAACCTATAATTATTACTAAAAATGAGAATAAAAAATAGCGCGATTCTTCTTTTGGTAGCTATACTCCTTTTTTCGTGTGATAAAAAAAGAGTATTTGATGAATACAAATCTGTTGGAAGTGCCTGGAACAAAGATAGTATTGTAACTTTTGACCTGCCCGTTTTAGATTCAGCCAAAAAATACAATTTATTTATAAATTTGAGGGACAATAACAATTATCCGTTCAAAAATTTGTTTTTAATTGTGGCGATTGAAACACCAAGCGGTTTCACTAAAGTCGATACTTTACAATACGAAATGGCAGACCAGGACGGTAATTTGTTAGGAAACGGTTTTACAGACATAAAAGAAAGTAAATTGTTTTATAAAGAAGATGTGAAATTTAAAGGAAAATACAAAGTACACATCAAACAAGCCGTTAGGGAATCAGGAAAAATTCCTGGTGTTCAGGCTTTAGAAGGTATTACAGACGTAGGTTTTAGAATAGAACAAAAAGATTAGAAAATAGTTATATGGCCACCAAAAAAAACAATCAATCTAATAGTAATAAAGATATTAACTATTATAAAAAGAAATTCTGGAGAGTTTTTGCTTATACCTTACTGGGTATTTTAGCGTTCTTTTTATTTGCCTCATGGGGATTATTCGGCTCTATGCCTTCGTTTGAAGATTTAGAAAATCCGGATTCTAATTTGGCTACAGAAATTATATCATCTGATGGAGTCGTTATTGGTAAATATTTCAAGACTAACAGATCACAGCTTAAATATTCAGATTTACCAAAAAGTTTAGTCGAAGCTTTGGTTGCTACCGAAGATGCCCGTTTTTACGAACACTCAGGAATCGACGGACGCGGAACTTTAAGAGCCGTTTTTAGTTTAGGAACCAATGGTGGAGCGAGTACATTAACCCAACAATTAGCAAAACAATTGTTTCACGGAGAAGGGTCTAAGTTTCTTCCTTTCAGAATTGTACAAAAAATAAAGGAATGGATTATCGCCATTCGTCTGGAGCGACAATATACCAAAAATGAAATCCTGGCGATGTATTGTAACGTGTACGATTTTGGAAATTATTCTGTTGGAGTAAGTTCTGCAGCACAAACCTATTTCTCTAAAGATCCCAAAGATTTAACGATGGATGAATCGGCTATTTTAGTCGGAATGTTTAAAAACTCAGGATTGTACAATCCGGTTCGTAATCCTGAAGGTGTAAAAAACCGTCGTAATGTAGTGCTTGGCCAAATGGAAAAAGCAAAAATGATTACGACTTCAGAGAAATTAAAATTACAGGCTTTACCAATTGCATTAAAATTCAAATTAGAAAGTCACCGCGAAGGTACAGCGACTTATTTCAGAGAATTCCTGCGTGATTACATGAAAAAATGGGTGTCTGAAAACAAAAAACCAGACGGATCTGATTACGATATCTACAAAGATGGTTTGAAAATTTATACCACGATCGATTCAAGAATGCAATTGCATGCCGAAGAAGCAGTTTCTGAACATATGAAAAACCTGCAACAGCAGTTTTTTATTGAGCAGAAAACCAATAAAAATGCGCCTTTTGTAAATATTACACAGGCAGAAACGGAGCGACTCATGATGCAGGCTATGAAAAATTCTACACGTTGGGCCATCATGAAAGATATGGATAAAAGCGAAGATGATATCATTGCTTCTTTCAAAGTAAAAACAAAAATGCGCATATTTACCTGGAAAGGAGAACGTGATACAACAATGACTCCAATGGATTCTATTCGTTATTTCAAACACTTTTTACAATCAGGCTTAATGGCGATGGAACCACAAACAGGAAACATTAAAGCATGGGTAGGAGGAATCAATTATAAATATTTCCAATATGATCACGTTGGGCAGGGAGCAAGACAGGTAGGTTCTACTTTTAAACCGTTTGTTTACGCAACAGCTATTGAACAGCTTAATATGTCTCCTTGTGATTCTATTCTTGACGGACCATTTATGATCCACAAAGGGCGCCATAATGTTACGGCAGATTGGGAACCAAGAAACTCAGATAACAGATACCGCGGAATGGTGACGTTAAAACAAGGTTTGGCGAACTCAATCAATACGGTTTCTGCAAAATTAATAGATCGTGTAGGACCAGAAGCAGTTGTAGAATTAACGCATAAATTGGGTGTTAAAACCGAAATTCCTGCACAGCCCTCTATTGCGCTTGGAGCCGTTGATATTACTGTTGAAGACATGGTTGCTGCCTACAGCACATTTGCCAATCAGGGAGTGTATGTTAAACCTCAATTTTTAAGCCGCATCGAGAATAAAAGCGGAGAGGTAATTTATGAGCCAATTCCGGAATCTCATGACGTTTTAAATAAAGATATTGCCTTTGCGGTAATCAAATTACTGGAAGGAGTTACTGAAACCGGTTCCGGTGCACGTTTACGTACGCAAGGCGGAGGAAGTGGAGATAACCGCTGGACAGGATATCCATACATGTTCAGAAACCCGATTGCAGGAAAAACAGGAACAACTCAAAACCAGTCTGACGGATGGTTTATGGGTATGGTTCCAAACTTAGTTACCGGAGTTTGGGTAGGATGTGAAGACCGTTCAGCACGTTTTAAAAGCTTAACTTACGGACAAGGTGCTACAGCTGCCTTACCAATCTGGGGTTATTTTATGAAATTGTGTTATGCAGATCCGGGGCTTCAGGTTTCTAAATCAGAATTTGAACGACCGGCTAATCTTTCCATAAAGGTAGATTGCTACAGCAGGCCTGCCGTTGTAAAAGATACTACACAAACGGAACAAAATACAGAAGAGTTCGAACTGTAGAATAGGTTCTTTTTTAAAATATAAATATCCTTTTGTGCCTTCTGAATCCGGAAGATGCAAAAGGATATTTTTTTTGGAACAGATTGAACCGTGATCATAGAAGGTGCCAACAGTTGAAACCATAGCAATGCTTGTAGCTGCTATTTTTGTTACGCTACAAGTTTTGGAATAGATTGTGAATTATAAGTGCGATTTTATTTTTTACGAAATCGATATAATTTAATCTAAAAATCTTATTTTTATCAAAATTATACAGTAATAAAGACAATTTGTTATGATAACAAAAAAAGTAAATAACGTTCAGGAAGCAATCGAAGGAATCGAAGGCGGAATGACTATTATGTTTGGAGGTTTTGGGTTATGCGGAATTCCCGAAAATACGATTGCAGCATTAGTAAATACTCCTATTGCTGACTTAACCTGTATTTCAAACAATGCAGGAGTTGATGACTTTGGTTTAGGTTTGCTTTTGCAGAAAAAACAAATCAAAAAAATGATTTCGTCTTATGTTGGTGAAAATGCCGAATTCGAACGTCAGATGCTTTCAGGAGAGCTTGAAGTAGAATTGACTCCGCAAGGTACTTTAGCAGAACGTTGTCGCGCAGCCCAGGCTGGGATTCCGGCTTTCTTTACACCTGCAGGTTACGGAACAGAGGTTGCCGAAGGAAAAGAAGTTCGGGAATTCAACGGTAAAATGCACATCATGGAGCAAGCTTTTAAAGCCGATTTTGCCATCGTAAAAGCCTGGAAAGGGGATGAAGCCGGAAATTTAATTTTTAAAGGAACCGCCCGAAACTTTAATGCCTGTATGGCAGGAGGTGCAAAAATCACTATCGCTGAAGTAGAAGAACTTGTTCCTGTTGGGAGCTTAGATCCCAATCAGATTCACATTCCGGGAATTATGGTGCAACGCATCTTTCAGGGAGAGAAATTTGAGAAAAGAATCGAGCAGCGAACAGTGAGACAAAGAAATTAGATAATTAGAAATGTGATAATTAGATAATAATGAAATGGCCAAAGTAGCGCATTATCGAATTGTCTAATTTCCAAATTGACACATTGAATTTATGTTAACAAAAGAAGATATTGCAAAACGAATTGCAAAAGAAGTAAAAGACAGATATTTTGTCAACCTGGGAATTGGAATTCCGACTTTGGTTGCAAATTACGTCAGAGAAGATATTGCGGTGGAATTTCAAAGTGAAAACGGAGTTTTAGGAATGGGGCCTTTTCCTTTTGCAGGAGAAGAAGATGCTGATATTATCAATGCAGGAAAACAAACCATTACAACATTACCCGGAGCGAGTTTCTTTGACTCGGCTTTTAGTTTTGGAATGATTCGCAGCCAAAAAGTAGATTTGACAATTTTAGGTGCGATGGAAGTTTCTGAAAACGGAGATATTGCCAATTGGAAGATTCCCGGTAAAATGGTAAAAGGAATGGGAGGCGCAATGGATTTGGTGGCTTCCGCCGAAAATATTATTGTGGCCATGATGCATGTAAACAAAGCTGGAGAATCAAAAATCCTTAAAAAATGTACTTTACCGTTAACAGGCGTAGGCTGTGTTAAAAAGGTGGTAACTGAACTAGCAGTTCTCGAAGTGACAGAAAGAGGTTTTAAGCTCTTAGAAAGAGCGCCAGGTGTTTCTGTCGCGCATATTATTGCTTCAACAGAAGCTGATTTAATTATAGAAGGCGATATTCCCGAAATGGACCTTGGCTAAATAACTTTTCTTTATTTGAAAAACCTACAAAGGCCGGCTTTTAAAAAGGCCGGCCTTTTTTTGTAAGAATAATTTAAGGGTAGTGGTAAAAGCTTATGCCCAGTAAAATTGGCATCTCGGCAGTTTTTCGCAGTATAATATATTGTTTATCAGTATTATAATTAATTTTTGTGGCCTTTTTTTGTAAAATCCTCACAGTTTGTTAAATAAAAGTGAATTTAAAGTAAAAAATGTTGTATTTCATCGATTAACGGCATATTTCATCGATTATCTAACATAAATGAAATACTTTTATCTCAAAATAGAGTATTTACTTACATTAAATATTCCGTTTTGTAATCCTTTAACCAAACTTAAATACCACATTATTATGGAAAGAAAATTACCAAAAAGCATGGCGTCAGCCGTTGTTATTCTTACATTTTCGGTTGCAGGATTTGCCCAAAATACAGACAAGCGGGTAAGTCAGAAGAGTGTATCAGAAAATGGACAACCAAGTTTAATCACTTTTAGTGATAAGTCTACTTACAAAGAAACAGACTACAACATTGTTTTTAAAGAACAATTGGGTTTAAAAGACAATCAGTCTTTTGCCAAGATCAGGACAGAATCTGATAAAGAAGGTTTTACACACGAAAAATTTCAATTGTATGAACAGGGCATTAAAGTAGAATTTGCCAATTATACATTACATTCCAGACAAGGAAAATTAGTTTCTATGAACGGAGAATTTTATGCTCTTGAGAATGTTAAAACAGCCCCAAAACTATCCAGTCAGGCTGCTTTTGCTAAAGCAATTGCTTACACAGGAGCAAAACAGTATTTATGGGAAACCCCTGAAGATGCTGCTGCAATGGATTATGAAAAACCAAACGGCGAATTGGTTTTATTGCCCGATATGCAAGAACAGGGAGAAAACAGAAAATCCGATAAAGTGCGATTGGCCTATAAATTTGATATTTATGCCACCAATCCGTTGAGCAGAGGTGATCTTTATATCGATGCCCAAACCGGAGAAGCCTTGTTTTATAATGCCACTATAAAACATGTCGGAGAAAATAGCCACGGAAGATTAATCCCGGCTACAGCTAAAAATGAAGAGAGTAGCACAACTTCAAAAATCGCAATCGTTGCGGCAAACGCAGCAACACGTTATAGCGGCACCCAGACGATTCAGACAAGTTTAAGCGGATCTTCCTATATTTTATCTGATGTAACACGTGGAAATGGAATTCAAACGTATAATTCTGCGAGAACAGCCACTTATCCAACAACCAATTTTACAGACGCAGATAACAACTGGACAGCTGCTGAATATAACAACACTAATAAAGACAATGGTGCGTTAGACGCGCATTGGGGTGCTGAAATGACTTATGATTACTGGTCGGCTGTACACGGAAGAAACAGTTATGATAATGCAGGAGCAAAAATCAAAAGCTATGTGCATTATAATTTAGTAGCGGCAGGATATCCAAACAATAATAACGCATTCTGGAACGGAAGTGTTATGACTTACGGTGACGGAACCGGAACGGGAGGATTTGATATCTTAACCGCAATGGATGTTGCCGGACACGAAATAGGTCACGCCGTTTGTACCTATACTGCAAATCTGGCGTATCAAAAAGAATCGGGAGCGATGAATGAGGCCTTCTCTGATATTTGGGGAGCTTGTATTGAATATCGTGCAGCGCCAACAAAATCGACCTGGCTGGTTGGTGAAGATATTGAAAGAAGAAGTGGCCATCTGGCTTTACGCTCTATGAGTGACCCAAACTCCGAAGGACAACCGGATACTTACGGAGGAACATATTGGGTAAACGTAAATTGTACGCCAACCAGTAGTAATGATCAATGTGGTGTTCATACCAATTCAGGAGTGTTGAATCACTGGTTTTATATTTTATCTGTTGGTAAATCGGGGACAAATGATATTGGAAGCGTATATAACGTAACGGGTATCACGATTGATAAGGCAGCAAAAATTGCGTATCGTTTAGAAAGCGTCTATTTAACAGCAAATTCGACTTATGCCAATGCCAGAACTTCAGGAATACAATCTGCAATAGATTTGTATGGGGCCGGTTCTGCTGAAGTTATTGCTACAACCAATGCTTTTTATGCAGTGGGTGTCGGAGCGGCTTATGTGGGATCGACTGATACTGTGGCTCCATCGGCACCAACTGCTCTTGCTGCTTCGGGAACTACAGGTACAACAACCAATTTAGCATGGACAGCTTCGACAGATAATGTGGCCGTTACAGGATATAATATTTATCAGGGCACAACATTAAAAGGCTCGTCTACAACTACAAGTTATACTGTAACTGGTTTAACAGCTCTGACAGCTTATACTTTTACTGTAAAAGCTAAAGATGCTGCCGGAAACCTTTCAGCTGCCAGTAATGCCGTAAATGTTACGACCACTGCGGCTACGGTGGCTTATTGTACTTCTCAGGGCAATAGCGCCGCAGACGAAAGAATTGGTAAAGTGGTATTGGGAACCATCAATAATACATCAACCGGAACAACGGGCTATGAAAATTATACTGCTATTTCTACCAACGCAACAAGAGGAACGGCGTATACGATAACCATTACTCCAAGTTGGACTTCTTCTGTTTATAGTGAAGGATATGCTGTTTTTATAGATTACAACCAGGATGGTGATTTTGCAGATTCCGGTGAAACTGTTTTTACAAAAGCAACATCAACCGCAACTACTGCAACAGGAACAATTACAATTCCGGCAACGGCAACTCTTGGTACCACAAGACTTAGGATTTCTATGAAATACAACGGAACTCCAACTTCCTGTGAGGCATTCTCTTACGGACAAGTTGAAGATTATTCAATTAACATAACGGCTTCAGGAGCAATTGCTAACGAAGAAATCGCAGGATTAGTTGAAACGACCGAAACGTCAGGTTTTGCCTTATATCCAAATCCGGTTGCAGAGGAACTGAATGTTTCTTTTGCAAACAATACAGGATATACCTTTAGAATCGTAAATACATTGGGACAACAAATAAGTACGGGAGAATTTTCCGGAAATCCTATCAATGTAAGCGCTTTAAATACTGGAATTTATATCATTGAACTGAATAAAGGCGATAAGAGAATCGTTAAGAAATTCGCGAAGAAATAAACTCCATTTGAATTAGTAAAACGAAAAGCCTCGCAATTTGCGAGGCTTTTTTATGAGGTTTTTTTAAAGTTATGATCCCGCAAAGCAGCAGAGGCATAAAGAGAATTTTTTTAATATGATATTTAAAACTGTGGGACTTTGCCGGATTAAAAAAGCAGTAAAATTTGCGGTTAAATGACTTACAAGGTAAAACTCATACGGCCAAAGTAATAAGCTCCGGTTGTTCCCATTTGTACCGGTGCATATTTAAATACGCCATAGTAGCTGTTTTCGTAAATTTGTCTGTCCGGAAAAATATCAAATAAGTTGTTTGCCCCTAAAGCAACCTGAATTTTTGGAGTGATCTTGTATGCAACAGTCAAATCTGTAACCACTTTTCCGTTGTGTTTCTGAATTCCTCCAAAAGGAAATCCATCACGAATTACTTCTCCAAAATAGGTATTTCTCAACAAGAAATTCCATTTGGTTAAATTATAATTAATAGCAAAAGTACCTTTGTGTTTGGGAGTATTGGTTTCGATCAGACTTCTTTCCTGAGGCCCGTAATATACATCTTCCTGACCTGCAAATAAAGCAGGAATAGTATTCAATTGATCATCAACCTTGTTGTCATTGTAATTGTATAATAATGAAAGATTCATTTTCCCCGGGCCAACATTTAGATCATAATCAATTACAACATCAAGCCCGTTGGTTGTAGTGTTGATCGCATTTGTAAAAAAACGCCCGGTTTGCACGCCGTATTGGGCAAACAAATCACGAAGCGCGGGAACAGGATCTCCGTATGCATCATTTCCTAAGTTTCCGGTTAAGATAATTCTGTTGTCAATTCTAATATGGTAGTAATCGGCTGTAATGTGTAATTTTTTTGTTGGAGAAAAAACAACTCCAAAACTGTAGTTTCTGGACGTTTCTTCTTTTAATTTCGGAATGCCAAGTTGTCTGGCTACATCACTGTCATTTCTAAAAATTCCCGAATTCAGGATTTGTCCGTCCACAACATCTGTTGCAATGTTGTTGAAGTATTGTTGGTGCAATGAAGGTGCCCTAAACCCGGAACTAATTGCTCCACGAACAAAAAGGTTATCCAGAATCTTGTATCTAGCAGATAATTTTCCGTTAATGGTATTTCCAAAATCGGTAAAATCCTCGTAACGGCCAGCAATTCCAATCAATAATTTATCTGTAACATCAGCTTCAACATCGGCATAAACACCAACACTATTTCTATTTTCGTTTACTGCATTCAAAGGCGAAAATCCAGGAAACGATTGTGCTCCGCCATCGACATAAGAAGCTTCTTCGCCCGGAACAATTTTGTATTTTTCAAAACGATATTCACCTCCAAAAGCAACATTCAAACCATTAAAAATATCGTTATACAATCTTGTAATATCTGCATTTACAGTATTTTGAAGGAAAGAATGATTTCCTGCCTTAAAATCAGTGGGGCTATTATCGCCTAATGAAACGTTATTGGTATTCGAAACCTCGTAAACAAATTTATTCTCTCCAATCGTATTGCTCAGGTCCAGTTTCCAGTCTCCAAATTTAAATTTAAAACCAACCGAAGAAGAAAGATCTGTTACGACAGAATTTAATTCAGGCTGAAATCCGAAAGGAAAAATAGAGGCGACGACATTCTCAGTTTCGCTTGGTAAACGTCTGAAACCATAACCAGTTCCTTCTCTGTGACTTACTCCGCCAGAGGCATAAAACTCGATCTGGTCGTTTAGCGGAATCGATGCATTAAAGAATCCCTGAAGATTTTGAATCCGGGCATCACCAATCTGAAAATTAAAATCATCACGTTTTAATCCGTTTTGAGCCAATAAATTATCATCAATCTGACGGGATTGAGCAGGATTATCAGCAAAATCATAGGCAAAGAAATTACCTTCAGCCGACTGATCAAAAATAATCAGGTTATTGTTTTGAGAACGATTTGTTTTTTCACGGTTATTAAATTCAGCCGAAAGATTGATAAAACCGCCTTTGTTGCCAATTTTTGCTCCATAATTTAAGTTCACGTTTGTAGTTTGCCCATCATTTCTTGACGTTGAACCATACGTTGCATTTACTTCTAAACCTGCGTTGTCTTTTAAAACCAAATTGATTACACCCGCAATCGCATCAGAACCGTATTGAGCGGCTGCCCCATCACGCAAAACTTCAATTCGTTTAATTGCCGAAGCCGGAATAGCACTTAAATCTGTACCCACAGAACCGTTTCCAACGGTATTTTGATAATTTACTAATGAAGAAGTGTGCCTTCTTTTTCCATTAATCAGGACCAAAACCTGATCAGGTCCCAAACCTCTCAATGAAGCCGGGTCGATATGCTCTGTACCATCTGCAGAAGATTGACGGTTTGAATTAAAAGACGGAATCAAATACGTTAAGATGTCGTTTGTAGTAGTCTGCGGAGTAGTATTTCTGATTTTTGCCAGATTTACAACATCAACAGGAACAGCAGTTTCTAATTTGCTTTTGTTGGGATTTCTGCTCCCTACAACTACAATTTCATCCAGACTGTTGTTCTCCGCAATAAGCTGAATGTCTACAAAGTGATCTTTTGCAACCACTTCTTTCTTTTGATAACCAAATAATGAAACAATAAGTGTTGGGTTATCTATAGATGAGTTTATTGTAAATTTCCCTAAAGCATCACTTGAAGCATTAATTTGAGTTCCTTTAACCAGAATAGTAGCAAATTCTATTGGGTTTCCGTTTTCACCTGTAATTGTTCCTTTTATCTCGCGGCTTTGTGCAAAAGACAAAGTACCCGATAAAGTAAGAATTGCAGTTATGGCGATTTTTAGTTTTTTTCTCATGGATAAGTTTGGTTTGTATAGGATGTAATAAATATTCAAAAAACATAAAAGCCTAGTATTTACATAGGCTAATGAATAAAATGCAAATGTAATTGTAAAAAACTAAAATTGATTTATAAAATGCTATTATTTCTTAGTTAGTCGTGCCAATTTTTAAGTTTAATGAAATATCTTTGCTGAAAATTTAAAAATAGAAAAAATGAAATTACGAATATTACTTTTTTTGTGTGCGATTGCATTTAATGGTTTTGCACAAAATAATGTATTAGTTTTTCAATCAGATTTTGGTTTGAAAGATGGGGCAGTATCTGCTATGAAAGGGGTTGCAATGGGAGTTTCGACCGATATTAAAATATTTGATTTAACGCACGAAATTCCGGCCTTTAATATTTGGGAAGCAGCTTATCGTTTGTCGCAAACCGCACAATATTATCCTGCAGGAACTGTGTTTGTATCCGTTTGTGACCCGGGTGTTGGTACTTCTAGACATTCAGTTGTTTTATTGACAAAATCAGGTCATTATTTTGTAACTCCTGATAACGGAACTTTAACTTTAATCGCTGAACAATTAGGGATTCAGGAAATTCGTGAAATTGATGAGGTAAAAAACCGTCGCCAGAATTCAAACGAGTCTTATACTTTTCACGGTCGTGATGTATATGCCTTTACCGGAGCTCGTCTGGCTTCTAAAACCATAACTTTTGAAGAAGTTGGACCAAAATTACCAAATGAAGTGGTAAAAATCGATTATCAAAAACCGGTTTTTGAAAAAGGAAGGATCAAAGGCGGAATTCCGATTTTAGATATTCAGTATGGAAATGTATGGACGAATATTGATAAAAAAACATTCGCTAATTTAGGTTTGAAAGCAGGAGATCTCGTTAGCATTCAAATTTTTAACGGAACAAAAATAGCATACGAAGGAAAATTGAAGCTGGTAAATACTTTTGGAGAAGTTACTGTAGGAACAGATGTTTGTTATTTTAATAGTCTTCTGAATTTTTCACTGGCGGTAAACCAGGGCAGTTTTTCAGAAAAGCATAAAATTTACAGCGGTGCTCATTGGAGTATCCTGCTTAGTAAATAATGCAGCATCTTATCGTTACAATTAGATTTTCGATTTTGTGTAGAAACAAAAAAGCATTCACCTCGAGATGAATGCTTTTTTTTATGATTAATTAGCAGGTTCTTATAAATTAAAAGAGGCTCCTAAGCTAAAAGTGGCCTGATTGTTTAAATGATCGAATACATCATTGTTATTGCTATATTTAGCGATTGGGAAACCAATTTCGGTGAAAACACCAAATCCATCAGTAAAAAAGTAACGACCTCCTACGTGTCCTCCAAAATTGTGTAAACCTAAACTTAAACCAGGATAAACATCTAATTGTTTTACTCCTATTACGCTGCTTAAATTAGCATTAATTCTCGCTTTAGCATCAAAACGCTCGCTAAAATCCGGTTTGTAATCATTGTAAAGAGTTGTACCACTGTGGTAGAAACCATTATAATTATCTACGCCTAATAAATAATTAGCAACAAATCCGAAAGAGAAATTTTCTCCTAAACCAAAGTCTACAGAACCCTGAATTCCTGAACCACCATCTTGCAAGTTAGCACCAACGTTTACTTTCACATCTCCTTTTCCTGTAAAAGCCTGTTGTGCGTGAGTAAAGCCAAATGATACTAAAAACAAAAATGTAATAACCTTTTTCATAAACTTAAATATTAATTATAATTGGATTGCAAATTTAGTTTTTTAGATATTAATTCCTGCCTTTTTCATCAGAATACAATTCATTTAAAGGATCGCTTTGCCAGAATTCCTTGGTATTGATATTCATAATGGTCAACGGTCCCTTAAAAGCAGCACCGGTATCCACATTCCATACACAGGCTTTATTCACGGGAACTGTTTGCCCAATTCGGGTAACGGGAGTATGTCCAATATAAATTTCTTTGTATATCGTAAAACGTTTAGGATAGAATAAATCATCTGGTTTTAAGTTGGGGTCCAATGCAAGTGCAGATTCCCAAAGTGTTCTGTCCCAATAAAATAATTTAGGGAAATATTCCCAGACTACACCATTGAGATTCGTAAAACCGGCATGAACAAAAAGGCGGTTTTCATCATCAAGATAATAATCCTGAAGCGATTCAAAAAAAGCAATATGTTCTTTTTTTCTCTCGGCAGAAAGTTTAGAATAGCCTTCAACTGTTGCTTTTCCGCCATGTTTGTACCACATTTCCTCATCAAAATCTTCATGTCGGTTTTCAAGCCAGTCCAGGGTTAACTGATCGTGGTTTCCTCTAATGCAAATACAGTTTTGTTGGACCTTTAGGTCAATTAAATAATCTATTACTTCTGCTGAGTGGCTCCAGCCATCAACATAATCGCCTAAAAATATAAGAGTATCTTGGGGAGTAACTTCTGCTTTTTTAAGCACTTGTTCAAGAGCGAGTAATCCGCCGTGTATGTCGCCTATAACAAATGTTCGCATTTTAATTTTTTTCATGTAGTAGTACAAAAATAAAGAAAATGATTTGTTTGAGATCAATAAGTTGAGAATCTTTGTCGAAATGTTAAATCAGGTTTCGTAGCAGATTGGCGGAACAAAAGTGAAAAGGGAATATAAAAACCAAATAAAACAACCATGAAAAAAAGCCAACCATTTTCTTTTTCCTACTGGCACCAGGAGTATATTCTCAACAACTTACTTATAAAAGCGGCGGAAAGGTTTACAATTCTGAAAACAAAAAAAATGCCCCTTCAGAAGTTCGAAATTTATTAGCCAGCAATACAGAAGCTTTGGCACTTTACAATGCGGGAAGAAGTAAAAAAACGTGGGGGAATGTTTTATTTTATGGCGGTTTAGGACTTGTCGCCACAAACCTGATCGTCGCAATGAATACCGATAATATTACATCTGCTTCAGGAACGGTATCTTACAACAATGGCTCTGGTTCAAACCCGGTTGCAGGTTATGCATCGGCACAATCAAAACCAGCAAATATGACAGCCGCCATTATTGGAGGAGCTTTTATACTTGCCTCGATACCTGTAAAAATTGGTTATCTAAAAAAGGTTAGATCTGCGGCTAAAAAATATAATGGTAGTGTAGCAGATACTGACCAACCGGCAACCACCACTACTTTAATAGCAGGTTCAAACCAAATAGGGGTTAGAATCGAATTTTAAATCATTTTATATTACCAAGATATCCAAAAGCTATAGTTTTTAAACTGTAGCTTTTTTTATGATTATTTTGATCTCATATTCATGCTTTACTGTTTAAATTTGTAGCATGTCTGAAACGCCGGTATATCGAAAAATTATCCATATTGATATGGATGCTTTTTATGCTTCGGTAGAGCAAATGGATAATCCTGCTTTACGCGGAAAAGCTGTGGCAGTTGGTGGTTCAGAGAACAGGGGAGTAGTTTCGGCAGCAAGTTATGAAGCACGAAAGTTTGGTGTTCGAAGTGCTATAAGTGGTGTTTTGGCTAAAAAATATTGTCCCGAAATTATTTTTGTACGTCCGAGGTTTGATCGCTATAAAGAGATTTCGGGCAAGATTCATAAAATCTTTTATGAATACACAGATTTGGTTGAGCCACTTTCGCTTGACGAAGCCTATCTTGATGTAACTCAAAATAAAAAAGGAAACCCAAGTGCCAGTTTATTGGCAGAGGAAATTAGGATGAGAATCTTTAATGAAGTTGGACTTACAGCTTCTGCGGGCATTTCGATCAATAAATTTGTAGCAAAAATTGCCAGTGACTACAATAAACCAAACGGACAAAAAACAGTAAATCCTGATGAAGTTTTAGCTTTTTTGGAAGAATTGCCCATTCGGAAGTTTTACGGCGTTGGAAAAGTGACCACAGAAAAAATGTATCAATTGGGTATTTTTACGGGAACGGATCTTAAAAGTAAATCGGTAGAGTTTTTAGAGAAACATTTTGGGAAATCGGGAGCTTTTTATTACAATGTGGTTCGCGGAATTCATAATAGTGAAGTCAAATCTCATCGTATTACCAAATCAGTAGCGGCAGAGCATACTTTTGATGTCAACTTGTCTTCTGAAATTTTTATGTTAGAGCAGTTGGATAAAATAGCAACTTCCTTAGAAAAACGATTAAAGAAATATAACATCTCAGGCAAAACAGTGACACTTAAAATAAAATACAGTGACTTTACCCAACAAACAAGGAGTAAGACATTGCCCTATTTTATTTCGGATAAAAGCCTGATCCTCGAAACAGTAGAAGAATTATTGTATCAGGAAAAAATGAAAGATTCTGTCCGGTTACTCGGAATCTCACTGAACAATTTAAATACAGAAGAAAAAAAGGCCGTTGTGGTACAATTAAAATTTAGTTTCTAATTTTACTAAACTATGGTTAAATCACAATCTTTTTGTTTTTATGAAGAATTTTCTTTCTACCTTTGAGAAAAGAGTAGAGTACCATTCAATCATTAGCAATGAAAACTAATAAATCTGACGAGATTTCTAACCGTAATTCAGTTCCAATTTTAGCTTGGGATTTTCATTGTGAATATTTACGAGAATTAAAAGCAGTATTAACGGATTTAAAGAAAGTCAATAAAATTTCGACCCAGTTTAAGTGGAATGAAGAAAACCTGGCAATTGAGGAACGACTAAAAAATGAAGCTGTTCTGGTTACAGATGCAGATTTAAAAATAGTTTTCGCTTCTAACGGAATCAAAAAAATGACAGGATACGGCGAAGAGGAAATTCTGGGAAAAACACCAAAAATATTTCAGGGACCCGCAACTTCTAAAACGGTGCTGAAAGAAATCAGAGAAGCCATTAAATTGCAAAAACCTTTTGAAAAAACAATTGAAAATTACAGAAAAGACGGCCGGACTTATAAATGTAAAATCAAGAGTTCCCCTGTTTTTAATGTAAAAGGGCAATTGACACATTTTATAGCCTTTGAAAGAGATTTAAGTGCTTGATAAATGTTTATACGCACAGCAAGCTAAAGTTTATATAAAAAATTAAAAATTTTTAAGGAGTACAGGTTCCTCACAAAGTTTTACAGCATAAAAAAAACCGCTTTAAGCGGTTTTTTTATTAAGACTTAGTATCTCAGAAACTGAGTGACTTATCGCTAAAAGCTATAAATTTTCAAAGAAATCATTTCCTTTATCATCAGTAATGATAAAAGCCGGGAAATCTTTCACGGTAATTTTACGAACCGCTTCCATTCCTAATTCTTCAAAATCAACGACTTCAACTTTCAGGATATTGTCCTGTGCTAAAATTGCTGCAGGTCCGCCAATAGATCCTAAATAGAATCCGCCATATTTCCTGCAGGCATCTGTAACTTGTTTGGTACGGTTTCCTTTGGCTAACATGATCATGCTGCCGCCATGTTTTTGAAATTCATCAACATAAACATCCATACGTCCTGCAGTAGTTGGTCCAAAACTTCCTGAAGCCATTCCTTCCGGAGTTTTTGCCGGTCCGGCGTAATAAACAGGATGATTTTTAAAGTATTCCGGCATTGGTTTTCCTGCTTCAAGCATTTCCATGATTTTAGCATGTGCAATATCACGGGCAACAATTACGGTTCCGTTTAGTTTTAAACGTGTTTTAATTGGGTATTGTGATAATTTTGCCAGCATATCAGCCATTGGCTGGTTTAGGTCAATTTCGACCGGCGCTTCTAAATGTGGTGCTGTTTCCGGTAAAAACTGTTTAGGGTTGACCTCTAATTGCTCAACAAAGATTCCGTCTTTTGTAATTTTTCCTTTGATATTTCTATCAGCGGAACAAGAAACCCCTAATCCAACCGGACATGAAGCTGCGTGACGCGGCAAACGAATGACACGAACATCATGTGTAAAATATTTACCGCCAAACTGAGCGCCAATAGCACTTTCCTGGCAAATTTGCTGTACTTTTTGTTCCCATTCAATATCACGAAAAGCCTGACCAGACATGTTTCCTGAAGTTGGCAAGTGATCATAGTATCCGGCCGATGCTTTTTTTACAGCACTTAGATTCGCTTCGGCAGAAGTTCCTCCAATTACTAAAGCAAGGTGATAAGGAGGACAAGCCGAAGTTCCTAAATCCTTTATTTTTGCACGAACGAAAGCATCCATAGATTTTTCATTCAATAAAGATTTCGTTTGCTGGTACAAGTAGGTTTTATTAGCAGATCCGCCACCTTTTGCCATAAATAAAAACTCGTAAGAGGTTCCTTTTTTAGCATAAATATCAATTTGTGCCGGAAGATTCGATCCTGAATTTTTTTCTTCAAACATCGAAATCGGAACAATCTGCGAATAACGTAAATTACGTTTTTGGTACGTATTAAAAATTCCCCTGCTCAGCCATTCGGCATCATCAACACCTGTAAAGATGCTTTCGCCTTTTTTGGCCATCACAATTGCTGTTCCGGTATCCTGGCAGCTTGGCAACTGACCTTCGGCAGCTACAGAAGCATTTTGTAGTAAATTATAAGCCACAAAACGATCGTTATCTGTAGCTTCAGGATCGTCAAGGATTTTTCTTAATTTTTGTAAATGCGTTGTTCTTAACATGAACGAAACATCTGTTAAGGCTTCCTCGGCCAATAATTCTAAACCTTTTGGATCAACGGTCAAAACTTCACGTTCTCCAAATTGTTCTACTTTTACAAAATCAGAAGTAATTTTGCGGTACTGTGTATCATCCTTTAAAATAGGATAAGGGTCTTGGTATATAAAATCAATCATTGCTTTGTTTTTGACAAAGTTAGAAATTATTTACCTAAGAAAGAATTTGAATAAGAACTGTTTTTTAGGTGTTTGTTACTCTTTATGAAAATCATCAAAACTCATTTTCTTTTCGAAATAAGGCTTGTCTTCTGCAGAAAGTAATTGCTTTTTCCAATGATTTCCGCTTCTGCGAAAGACAATTGAGTCTGAGTATGTAACAGTTCCCATATTCTCATCATTATCATCAGGTCCAAACGCAACTGTTTTGCAATAGAACGATTCAGGATTGCTTTCATCAGGATTTCCGAATTCAACCCAACTTCCCCAACCGCTGTCAGACAAGGTATACCAATCATGAACAAGCTGTAAGTCACTGTTTTTTAAATAATACAGGTAGTTGTTATGCGTATAACCACACGCAGGATATCCAAAACTAATTTGAAAAAAAGGAGAGCCTTTGGCGCTTTGTTTGCCCAATCCGTAAATAACATTCCATTCAGATCCTTTTTGAATTCCCTTAATGGTAATTTCTGTATCGGCAGTTTTGATTTTATTAAAATAAAAATCAAGTCGGTATTTTCCCGTTACTACACTGTCCTTATCCATTTTTTGATCTAACAGATTCGCCAAAATATAATTCTCCTTTGATGTTGCTCCATCAGTTGTATAATCATAAACGGTATCTGTTTTTGATAAGTTTTCTTTATTGACAATAGCTTTAGGCTTGTTTTCTGAAATTGTTTTATGTGCCTGAGTTTGAGAAACCGGTTTTGGTTTCTGGCAACCAATTAGAATAAATAAAATAAAAAGAGCTTGTAATTTCATGATTTATAAAATGTATAACCTATTGTTTTTAACTAATTTTAACGTATCAATGTGTGAGATGTGTTTTTCCTAAAAAAACCAAGTCGCCACAAAAATCGCCGTGATAACACAAATAAGATCTACCAAAAGCATTGTTCCCAAAGCGTAACGGGTATTTTTAATATTAACAGAACCAAAGTAAACCGCAATTACATAAAAAGTACTTTCGGCACTGCATTGAAAAATGCTGCTTAGTCTTGCTGTTAAAGAATCTGCTCCGAAAGTATTCATCGAATCAATTAAAAATCCTCGGGATCCTGCAGAACTAAAAGGACGAAGCATTGCCACAGGCAGTGCATTTGTGATTTCCTTATTTACGCCCATGTTTGAGAAAATAAAAGCAATTCCATCGCTGATAATTTCGAATAAACCGCTGTTTCTGAATAAAGAGATCGCGACTAACATTCCCAATACATAAGGAAAAATAGTAACTCCCGTTTTGACCCCATTATTGGCGCCCACTACAAAAGTTTCAAAAACGGTTGTATTTGCCTCAGTAAATTTCTTTTCATAGATAAATGAAAAAATCAATGTAAAGGCAATAATAGCTAGTAATATTAATCCCGAAAGGTTAGAAGTGAAGTAGTTTTTTCCAATTAAATCCAAATGATTTACGTACATCAGCAGACCAACAATGGCGGCAATTAATCCCATTAAGACAATAAGAAGGGAAGCGCTTTTGAAATTGATTTTTTGTTTGATTCCCACAATTAAAAAAGCCGCAATCGTACCAATGAAGGACGTAATGATACAAGGCAGCATAACATCGGCCGGATTGCTTGCGTTGGCAGCTGCTCTGTATCCAATAATAGAAGTTGCAATTAAGGTTAGGCCTGAAGCGTGAAGGCACATAAACATGATTTGAGCATCACTCGCTTTGTCTTTGTCGGGATTTATTTCCTGTAAGCTTTCCATGGCTTTAAGACCAAATGGAGTTGCAGCCGAATCTAATCCCAGGAAATTGGCAGCAAAATTTAAAGTCATGTAGGATATGGAAGGATGGTTTTTAGGAATACTAGGAAACACCTTTACAAATACAGGGCTCAAGGCTTTGGCTAATTTTCCCGATGCTCCTGAAATGATTAAAAGTTCCATTAATCCACAGAAAAAAGCCAGGTAAGCCATAAGTGGCAGAATTAAATCCAGTAAAGTCGTTTTACAGGTTGGCAATAAACCATCTGATTTTTGAATACCGCTGAAAATTTTTACGGTTTTATTTTTGTAAACGTAAGTCGTATCAGAATTCAGTGTGTCACGATTGACAATCAGCGTTTGATTGGGCGCTTTTTTTATACTGTCTTTGATAAAAGCCGGAAGTTGTTCGATATACTTTTCAGAAACTAAAACAGGATCATCTTTCTTTCCATTCAATATAGAATCAATAGTATAAGTGTTGGCAGTAAATAAACTGACTACAATAAAGAAAATTGAAGAAATAAAAATAACTAACCAAAATCTGCTTAATACCATAATACTATTTTTTTGTAAATGTAATTATTTAGAGATAAAATGCATAAAGATTTTATCAAGGAAACAAGAAGTAATACTAAGAAAGTATACTGTTTTAGTAAAAATTCGAATTATTCGATAACTATTTTGGTTTCAAGATAGTTTTCAAAAGCTTTAATGCCTTCCAATAGAATTTCTTTTTCTGATGCTCTGGTTTCTGTAAAGAATTGTGTTTCAATTTTGACGTGATCCTTTTTGATAGTTTTTTTCCAGGTTCCGATGACTTTACTGTTTTCAAGAATAATGGGTTTAAAAATGCCATTATTGGTAAATGCTTTTGATTGATGTTCTAAAAGAATAGAAGCTTCGCGCGATTTATAAGAAATTAAAATCTCATCAAAAGCGGCAAGAAAATGAATGCTTTCGCGAAGGTTTACTTCGTTACTATATTCATTTCCAAACCAATAAGTCTGATTTTCAATTTCAACTGAATTGAGTTGCAACTCAATTGCATTAATAGCCGGTTTACAGGTAGTTGGCGAAAAACCAGACCACCACGAAAAGTCAAGAAGTGTAGCAGGGCCGTGGCTTTCGAAGTAGCGTTTAGCTAATTTTGCAAGAGCTTCTTCTTTGGCCAACTCTGTTTTGGGTTTTGCAACTCTTTCTTCCAGTAAAGCATACGTAATTTGTTTACCCTTCATTTTTCCATTACAAACCAAGCCATCTAATTCTGCATTCATCATTATGGCGGCACTTAAAAAATCTTCACTTGATGTTTTTTTAATGTTGAGTTCCATCATGATTTCATCACGCGTTAAATAATTATTTCCGGCGAGTAATTTTTCGATTGCAGCATTTAGTTTGTCCAGTTTTTTAGCATCTAAGCCATATTTTTTGGCAGCAGAAGCAGTAAATCGTTTCACTTGTGGTGCTGAAAGATCCAACATCCAATAAATGTCATCTGCAGCAACAAAATGCCAGGTTGGCCTTAGAATATGTGTACGGATAATTTTCGCCGAATTAACAGCTTCTTCAATGGCTGCCTCGGTAGCATCGCATCTTGAACCAACTGCCCATTTCGCCATGGCATAATCCTGCGCCTGCATAGCACCTAAATGGTGTACAATTTCTTGTGGAGAGTTTGGTCTAGCTTCAAGAAGTTTTTGAGCGACAAGTCGGTGATGTGAAATTTCCTGATGTGTCATTATCTAAAGCATTAAGTTTAAACTTTGAACCTTTGTGCCTTTGCACCTTTGTACCTCCAAAAAAAACTAAACATGAATAATTTCATCATCAATCAATAGATCTTCACGGCGCAAACGCAGGAAAATCTGGGCTACAGCAATGGTATCTTTTTCACAGTAGGTCACAATCCGATCAATATCTTTTTCTACATAAAATACATGGGCTACCTGACTTCCGTCGATATCGCCTTTTGGAGAAGGAACCCCCAAAATTTTAGTCAGCAATTTTAATGATGTAAAGTGCTTATAATCGCCAAACTTCCATAATTCCAGCGTATCCAGATGTGGGATTTCCCAAGGTTTTTTGCCAAATAAATTCAGTTTGTCCGGAATCGCAATCTGGTTGATGATCATTCTTCTCGCAATAAAAGGAATATCAAATTCTTTGGCGTTATGTCCGCACAAAAGATGCTGGGGCTGATTATAATGATTATTCAATAAATTGTTGAAATCTTTCAAAATCTTTTTCTCATCACCAAAGAACGAAGTCACCCTAAAGTTTCGAATATCTCCTTTGATGGTAAAATAGCCAACCGAAATACAAACAATTTTTCCGAACTCGGCCCAAATTCCGGCGCGATCGTAAAATTCCTCAGGTGTAAAATCGTCTTTTCGCTGGTATTGTGTTTTATGATCCCAGAGGGTTTGCATTTCGGTATCAAGGGAATTAAAATTTTCTTCCTCCGGAACAGTTTCTATATCCAGGAAAAGGATATTGTTAAGGTTTATTTTTTCAATCATGGTTTAGACGTCTTAGATTATTGGACTTCTTAGATTTTTTAAGCTTTCAAATATTTACAAAGAATAAATTATAGGTAATTGCTTACTTTTAAATTTTATAAAACTATGATTTTAATTCGTAAAATGGGTGAAATTCGTGGCGAACTTTTTATTTTTTCAAAACAAACTCTGCTGTGTAGTTGGATTTTCGTGTTCGAGGAGCCATTTCTTGCGGGACAAACCTCCGGCGTAACCGGTTAAGGATCCATTTGTACCAATAACGCGATGACAGGGAACCACAATCCATAGCGGGTTTTTACCATTGGCTGATGCAACGGCGCGAATTGCCTTGATATCACCCAGTTTTTTGGTTTGATCCATATAACTAATGGTTTTTCCGTATGGAATTTCTAAGAGGGATTTCCATACTTTTTGTTGAAATTCTGTGCCTTTTGGGTTTAGTTTGAAATCGAAACCGGTTCTTTTTTTGTCGAAGTATTCCCGAAGTTGCGAAACGGCTTCTTTTAAAACTTCCGGAATTGCTGTAGAAACTTCATTGGTACCAACATCCGAAACGGAAATTACAGCAATGCCATCTTCATCTCCAACGATTTTGGTGATTCCCAGAGGTGAATTGATATAAGCTGTTTCCATAGATTTTGATTTAACCGCAAAGGCGCAAAGGTTTACGCAAAGTTCGCAAAGTTTTTGTTTTAAACCATGTAAGATATAGGTTTTAAAACAGTTTAATGATTTTCCGGCTTAAAGTGATAATTTAAATTAGTTTCAATTTTCTCACTTGAGATAATCTTTTTAATATTTGATTTCTCAGTGTTAAACTTCGGTAAAACCAGATTTTGCTCTTTTGCTTTTTGAGTATAATATTCCTCTCTTGTGGGGTGAAAAGGAGCAACGGCATTGAAAACGTCATTCCATTTTGATTGTTTGATGATTTCTTCGATGATACCAATGCAATCGTTTTGATGAATTAAGTTTACCGGTGCATCAGGGTTTTCGAGGTTTTCTTTTCCTGCCAGAAATTTTACCGGATGGCGATCTTCGCTAATTAATCCGCCAAAACGTAAAATTGTGGTTTCGAAGTTTTGATTTTTTTGTAAAAAGGCTTCGGCTAAAAGCAATTGTTTACCACTTTCGGTTTCCGGATTCGGAATCGTTTCTTCTGTAATAATGCCGTTTTCATCTCCATAAACAGAAGTTGAACTTACAAAAAGAACTTTTTTTACCGTTGATTTTTCTATATATGGAATTAACTTCTGCATCTTCTCCACAAAAATCTTTTGTGATGGATTGGATGAATCAGAATTGTTTCCTCGCAATTTTGGTGGAATATCAATGATTAGGATTTCACTATTTTTCAGAAAATCATTTATACTTTCAGAGATACTATCGCTTTCAAGTGCTACCAAAAACGGATTTATTCCGGCATTTTCTAATAGTGAAAGTTTATTTTCAGAAGTTGTAGATCCGTTTACCGAATGTCCTTTTTCGATTAGCTTTTTGGCTAAAGGAAATCCTAGCCAGCCACAGCCTAATATGCTTATTTGTGTCATTTTTTGAGGTTCAAAGAAGTAGAGGTTCAAAGGTACAAAGGGAAAGTTAGACTTAATGCAACTTTTTCTTTGCGTTTTCGCGACTTGCGGGATTTAATTATTGCAAATCTAATGTAAACCGAACTTTATCTTTTCCTTTTCCACCAATTCTATGGTAGAATTTTATAGCTCTTTGGTTAAATTCGGGCGTTTGCCATTGTATGTTGATGCAATTTTTCTCCGTTCCTATTTCTTTTAGTTTGTCGATTAGGATCTCACCAATTCCAAAACTTCTGGCTTCTTCTTCCAAAAACAAACAATCCATGTAGATAAAAGTTGCTGCATCCCAGGTCGAAAAATCAAAAGTATAGGAAACATAGCCTACAATTGTTTCTTTTGTAGCCACTACTAAACAGAATAATTGGGGTTGTTGGCTAAACAAAGCTTCCTTGAGTTTTGCTTCTTTTCCCTCCGGAGCATAATTGGCTTTTTCGTATTCAGCGTGTTTCCCGCATAAAACAACCAGTTTTGGTAAGTCGGTTATTTCGCAATTTCTTATTGAATATTCCATTGCAGGTTGATTTCGTTTTGTAAAAAAGTGATAAAATGATAAAAGTAATCCGGATATTGCTCGTTTTCGCGAATGGCGATAAAGTGTTTTCTTTTCAGTCCATTCTTTCCAATTTTAACGGCCTTGATTGGATTGTTTTTCAAATGTGGTAACAAAGCCCATTTTGCCATAGACATTACACCCATATCGGCTTTCACCATTTCCAGAGAAGCTTCGGTCAATGGGAGAGGGGTGACTTTCTTTGGGGTTATTTTGGCTGGGGCCAAAAGAAACTGATGTATGGTAACCGTTTCCATCGGAAGGGAATGAATCAATAAGTGTTCGTTGATAAAATCTTCGGCAACAACGTATTTTTTATTTGCCCAGGCGTGATTTTCAGAAACAGCCATCACTACTTCGTCCTGAAAAAGCTCAATATATTTGATTGTATTGTCTTTGATCTGATCGCTGATGATGGCAATATCAATGGTATTTTCTAATAGTTTTTGTAACGGAATATGAGTCGCTTCGGTTACAATTTTCAATTCGACATTAGGATATAAGAGATGAAATTGTTTTAAAACCGGTGGCAGCCAGTGGTAACTCGAAAAACATTCGGTACTAATTCTTATTTCGCCGTGTTCGCCATATACCATTTGTTTAATTTGAGACTCGGTTTGTGCAAGTTTATCCAGGATTTCATTGGCCAGTTCGTAGATTTTTTCACCGGCTTTAGTCAAAACCAGTTTTTTGTTTGTTCTTAGAAAAACAGGAGTTCCCAATTGATATTCGGCTTCTTTGAGCTGGTGGCTCAGGGCAGATTGCGTCAAATGCAATTTATCAATCGCTTTGGTGATGCTTCCTTCTTCAACAATTGCTTTTATTAATCGTAAATGACGTATCTCCATTTTTTGGGAATTAGAAATACAAAGTAACAACATTTTAGTATGGCTTTTCCATGAAAAAAAGTAATCAGGTTGATGAATTCTTTTCGTTTTTATGGCCAATGATGTTGTATTACTTTTGAAAAAGCAAAACACTAAAACCAGAATTAAAATGGAAGAACAAATTAAACACTACGAAAATAAACTGGCCTTCGAAATGGATCCTTCTGATTTGTTTGATGCCTTAAACAGCGGAGAAAAGGTGATCGCAATTGATGCCCGAAAAGCATTTGGTTATGAAGCAGAACATATCCCAACGGCTATTAATATTCCGCATCGCGAAATGACGGTTGAAAGTACCAAACATTTAGATAAAGAGACTTTGTATGTTACCTATTGCGATGGAATTGGATGTAATGCGTCGACAAAAGGCGCACTAAATATGACAAAACTTGGCTTTAAAGTAAAAGAATTAATGGGCGGAATCGAATGGTGGAAGTTTGACGGCTACGCAACCGAAGGTACAAACGGAGTAAAAGCAGGATTGAAAATAGAATGTGCCTGTTAAAAAAAAAGGGCAGACTTTCTTTTGGAAGTTTGCCCTGATTCTTAGTCTTTAAAATTATTCTATATTGATGTTATTTTCTGCTGCTATCTTCCTGAAGATTTCTTCTTTGTTTTCTTTCTTCATTTTTTGATAGATAGCGCCCATTAGGGTTTCAGTATCTTTTGTGTATTCTGATTTATCAATGGTATAGATTCGGTGGGCTTTAAAAATGGGATCCAATGCTTTTTCATCTTCGTTTAGGGCCATATAGTTTTTTCCGACGCCAAAGTATCCTTCAGCATTATTAGGCTGATATTTGATGAGTTTTTCGTAATATTCAATAGCCGTTTTATACTCCGATTTAAGCGTGTAAACGACTCCAATATTCATTAAGGCATATTCACCTTCCGGATAAACTGCCAGTGATTTTTTATAGTATTTTATGGCATTGTCATAATCTTCCATTTGTCTGTAGCAAACTGCAATATCATCTAATGCCAAAACAAAATCTGGATCTTCCTTCAGCGAAAGCTGAAAACCATCAATCGCAAGTTTGTAATTCTTATCGCGCATTAAATCCTTTGCAAGATTGTATAAGCTTTGTGCCCCTTTATTTTTAGAATCACCATAAAAAACAGCTGCTTTGCTCTCTGGCGCTTTTGGTAAAATCTGCGGACAGGTTTTACTCACTGCTTCATCTGATTTTTGAAGGAGGTTTTTTATTCCTTCAACGGTATTTATTCCTTCTCTAACCTTGGCATCTTTATCGGTCATAATCACTTCAGTCATAGAGTTGGTAAGACAGTCTCTGTAAAAAGTTTCGGTTATGTCTTTGCTTTTCTGAAGGCAACTGCATGTTTTTGTTGCGATTTTTTCTTCTAAGGTCTGACTATTGACATTAAAAAAGCTTGCTATGGTTAAGAGCAGAAATATTTTTTTCATAAATTGGTTTGTCTGGTTAGAACTTGGCGTATTAAAAAATCTTTATTCTGGTTTGGTAACTGGTTTTAAACTGTCTTTTGCAATAGTTGTACTGTCTTTTACCACAGTTGCAGGTGCCAAAGCAGGTGCCGGGGCTGTATATCTTTTTATTTTTTCCTGAATTAAAACAGCATCATTCAGAACAAAAGGAGTTGGCATCATCCAGTCGCTTCTTGGTTTTACTTTTAACAAAGGGTTTGTCATTAAGTCGAAAGAACTTTCTATTAAATCCATATCAAAAACGGCTGATTTATTAATGTAAAAGTCCATGACAAGCGGTTCATTCCCTACAACATAATAACATAAGATTTTCATGCCTTCGCGTTCTAAACGATTTCCTTTTTGTCCCGAAGTTGAAACACCATTGGCTTTAAAATTGAAAAAGGTCATTTTTGGATTGGCATAAATATCATAACGGTTTACCTTTCGGTTGGGCGTGATTTTTATTTTCATATATCTGTTATTGCCTACCACGCTGTCTTTGAGGAAAGCAATTGTTGGCCTTGGAACATCAACAACAGGGGCAATAGCACTGTAAGTAAACCCGGAATTGTATTTGCTGGCGATTGGAAGTGCATTTAAACCAACTGCTTTTTGATTTTTTTCTCCTAAATATGTTCTGGTCCAATCGTCTAAATTTACATCATAAGTTGTCCAGGCTGCAGAGTTTGTATTGGCATTATAAACATATAATAAACTGTTGGATTTTGCTTTTCCGGGTTCGTAACCTGAATGATAACCTGCATAGATAAAAAAGGCAATTGATACTGCAAAAAAGAAAATTGTCCATGCTCCTTTTTTAAAGAAGTTTCCAAATATTGGAAGTAATAATCCAAAAAGTAAAACCGTTAAAATAGCACTTCCAAAAAGAATCTTAAGACCCAGACCAATTGGAAACATGACAATAAAAGGCGCTATAATAGCTAAGGCCGGAATACTAAACAATAAATTTAAACCTAAACTGTAATGTTGGGTCAGTACAAAAATTCCAAATAAGACTATTCCAAAATATACCGGAATGATCAGGAATCCTGCGCCCGTTAAACTGTTGGCTAAAAAAGCATTAATGATAATCCAGAGTAATAAAGGGGCAATAAAATGATTCATTGCAATTTTTGAATCTGAAAAATGATGGTAGAAAGCAAAAGAAATGGCAATACTTAAAGTTACAAAAGCGCCAATGTAGGCATGACCATTATAAGTAAAGCCGTTAAGTAAATCTGAGTATTGCGGATAGATTTGCAGTATAATTTTCCATCCTAAAAAAGTAACCAAACCGGAAATAATTAATGAACCTAAAAGCGGAACAAATCCTCTGAAAACTTCCCTGAATGTTATGACACGTTTGGCTTTTCCAATAAAAATGAAGAGAATCAATAAACCTAATGCGATAATGGTCATTGGCAGCACCCACGAAAATGGATAACTGATGAAGGAGAACGGAGCGCTAAAATAAACATCATCTTCAGTTGAATTGGTAGCATTTAGATCCGTATTCGAAAAGTATTTTAATAATGGCATCAGATAAGTTCCCTGATGCGCCAGTGTGGTTTTGTTTAAATGCTGAACATCGTCCTGCTGCGTATGATAGTTGTAATGACCATCGATAAAGGCAAAATTGAATCCCTGAATGTTTCCTTGTTCTCTAAAAACAGTAAGGTCAGTATCGTTTGGAAGCATTTTGTAAATGCTGTACATCAATGAATTTGAAACAGGATAGGTGGTCTTTGCTTTCGAAAATTCTTTCACAAGGGCTTCATTTCCTTTATTGGTTTCCATCAACATATAACTTGGACCTGATGAACCTCTGGCCTCAAAATTGATGACCAGACCTACATCTTTTGCCCACGGATGCTTATTAACAAAAAGGGCTGCCCCATTTAAGCCTAATTCCTCGGCATCTGAAAACAGAATTATGATATCGTTTTTATGAGGTTGTTTAGCATATAAAAAAGCACGGATTCCTTCCAGAATAGTAGCCACTCCTGAGGCATCATCGCTGGCACCTTTAGAGAAAGAATGCGGTGCGCTGTCATAATGCGAAAGTAATAAAAGCGCTTTTGTATTATTGGTGCCTTTTATTCGGGCAAGAATGTTTTTCGATTTTACGAGAAGCCCTTTATCATTTAGTGTAAAACCTTCCTGTGTAGAAGTTTCTAACCCAATTCGGTTTAGTTCGAGTTTTAGATAATTAGCGACCAGTTCATGATTGGTTGAGCCAACATAATGCGGTTTTTGAGCAATAATTTCAACCTGGTTTAAGGCTCTTTCAGTAGAGAATTCAGCTAGGGCTTCTTCATCTTTCGAAATCCCTTGCGGCATCATAGTGGCATAAATAATACCAAGTATGGCTAAAACGCATGCGATGGCTAGAATTGAGGTCTGGTTTTTTTTCATGATAAATAAGTGCTAAATTTCTTTTTTTACGAGCATAAAATAATCATTGTCCAAAGAACGATATCCTTGATCATACAGGAAATAGTAGGTATTTCCTGTTTTGGTGTGCAAGATATTGGTAAAGTAATCGAAATCAAAACCTTTATTTATCATTTTATCCCGTGTTGCTTTAGATTTTCCTTCTGAGTTTAGTTCGGACAAAATACGGTAATTTTTTCGTAATTTGTTGTTTACATTTCTCATGAAATTGTTACTATCCTTGTTTATTTTATTGTTGTATGCATTTCTGCAACTGTCAGAACAGAACTTTTTGTCTTCCCGGCCTACAATTTTTTCAGAACACTCTAGGCATGTTTTCATGATTCTATCTTTTTAATTTCATATAAATCAGTTCTCCTGTCTTTTAGAATCCGGACACTTCCGTGCTCATGAAGCTGTTTCAATAAGTTCAGATCGACATCAACAATAAGGGTCATCTCTGTATTTGGCGTTGCTTCGGCTTTTATACCATTACTTGGAAAAGCAAAATCGGAAGGCGTAAAAACAGAAGCCTGAGCATATTGAATGTCCATATTGTTTACTTTGGGCAGGTTACCAACACAACCTGCAATGGCTACATAACATTCGTTTTCGATCGCACGTGCCTGCGAACAATGTTTTACTCGTGTGTAGGCATTTTGAGTATCGGTTAAAAACGGAACAAACAAAATATTCATTCCTTCGTTTGCCAAAATTCGGGAGAGTTCAGGAAACTCGACATCGTAGCAAATTAGAATGCCAATTTTGCCACAATCTGTATCAAAGGTTTTAAACTGAGATCCGCCTTTCATTCCCCAGTGTTGTACTTCGTTTGGCGTAACGTGAATTTTAGTATACATCTCTGAGGTTCCGTCTCTTTTGCATAAAAAGCCAACGTTGTACAAGTTGCCATTTTCTAAAAGCGGCATGCTACCGGTAATAATGTTGATGTTGTAGGATATGGCAAATTCCTGAAAACGGTTTCGGATAGGATCAGAATATCTGGCAAGTTCACGAATAGCTTCGGCTTCAGATAAATGATTGTAATCTGCCATTAAAGGCGCAATGAAAAGTTCCGGGAATAAAGCAAAATCACTTCCATAACCGGAAACCACATCAATAAAAAACTCTGCCTGTTCGAAGAATTCTTCCAAATTGTTCAATTGGCGCATTTGCCATTGTATCAATCCCAGGCGTATCACGCTTTTTTCGAGATTAATAAGTTTAGGACTTTCGTCGTAATACACATTATTCCATTCTAAAAGAACAGCAAACTCTTTTGATTCTTCGTCACCTTCCAGATAGTTTTTGATGATTCGCAAGACATGAAAGTCATTGCTTAACTGAAACGAAAGCACAGGATCGTGCAGTTCTTTATGTTTTACTTTGTCAATGTAATTTTTTGGAGTGAGTTTTTTAGCATGCTGATTGTAGTTAGGAATTCTTCCTGCAAAAACAATGGCTTTCAAATTTAATTGTTCACACAATTCTTTTCTCGCATCGTATAAACGGCGTCCCAAACGAAGTCCGCGATAATGAGGATGAATAAAAACGTCTATTCCGTATAAGATTTCACCGTCTGGATTATGAGTAGAGAAAGTATAATCGCCTATAATTTGTCTGTAATTGTGTCTTTTGTCTACTAGTTTCTCATCGACAATTAAAGATAATGCCGAGCCCACAACGATGCCGTCAACCAGAATAACCAATTGTCCTTCCGGAAATATGGATAGTAATTTTTTTATATCATTTGATCTCCAATAAGAATTGGCCATTTCAGGATACGATTCTACCATTGAATTTTTCAATTGTTGGTAATCGTCAAACTCTAAATTTCGCAATTCAACTTTTTTGATTTGTGCCTGCATATCGTAAGGTTTATCTCAAATATACAAAATAAGTTTTCCATTTACAAACGCTTACAAATAATTACAACCGAAAGTAAATACTTTGCAACCGAGTATTTCTGACTGATCACCGCATCTTTGCAGTGTTGAATTTGATAGACGAATTCTTTATATGAACATTTAATTATTATACGCCATGAATGCAATGAAAAACAGAGTACAATTAATTGGTAACGTAGGAAACGACCCTGAAGTTAAAATATTAGAAAACGGAAGAAAACTTGCCTATGTGAGTATCGCTACAAACGAGAGTTACAAAAATGATAAAGGCGAGAAAATAGAACAAACCGAGTGGCACCGTGTTACAGCCTGGGGGAAAACAGCCGAAATTATTGAAAAATATGTAGTAAAAGGCAAAGAAATCGCCGTTGAAGGTAAATTAACCCACAGAAGCTACGATGATAAAAACGGTGAGAAACGATATGTGACCGAAGTTGTAATCAACGAGATTTTACTGCTAAGTAAATAAGATTCGATTAAATTTAATATAACCCGATTGCTTTCGATAAGTCAATCGGGTTTTTTGTTTTGAAGTCAGAAGCAATTATAACACAGAAGCACCATTAACATCAGTTGAAAGGACTTCGCTCATATAATCAAAAAAAGGCCTCATGTTTTTACAGGTATCTAAAGCCTGCTCTAAAAAATCAGGGCTTAATACTTCGTCATCCGTAAAACGTTTTATAATCAAAAACTGTTTGTAACGCAGTAAATCAATAGCTTCATGATCGATATCGTAACCTTTTGGTGCTGTTTTTAATTGTTCGCCCTGTAAAGTTCCGAAAGTGCTGATAAAAGATTTTGAACGCAATATTTTTTGAAACGATGCTGCATCCCGGGCAAATTCGCTTCTTATGCGTTTTAAGTCAGCAGCGTTGGGACCCCAGAAACCACCGGCAAAAAAACTGTTTCCTTTTTCCAGATGAAAATAATAACCACCGCGTCTTGCACTTGTTGCACGGGTATAACTACCGCCCCAAAAAGTTTTAAAAGGAGTTTTATCTTTAGAGAAACGAATATCACGATAAATTCTGTAAACACTTTTTTTGCCTGAAGAGGTCTCCAAAACATCGGTTTTGGAAAGCTCCTGAAGCAAAGCGCCTGCAAAAGCTTCAATGTGATTTAATTCTATTAAATACTTTGGTTTATTGTCATCAAACCAGGGTTTGTTATTGTTTTCTTTGAGCTGAACCAAAAAATCAAGACTGGATTTTGGTATTGTAATGTTGTTTTCCATAATGAAATGCTACGTCTTTTTATAATCTTAACAGAACTGCAATTTAAACTAAAAAACCCACCAAAAAATTGGTGGGTTTTGCTATATGTAGTTAAGCCGTTTTTTTGAATAAATCAAACATAGGACAACGTGAGCAGCGTTTCTTTTCGCTCTTTTTATATTTCTCACAACATGAAGATTTGCAGTTTTCCAACTTTTTAATCTTATCAAGGATAGCTGCATTCTTCTTTTTCTTTTTATCCTTTTTTTTGTCCTTGTCTTTTTCTTTCTTGCTCAATTTTCCTCTGTATTATAAAAACAGAGACAAATATAAAAGAAAAATGTTATTTTTATATATTCTAAATAAACTTTAACTTTTTTTATTTTGGATTGATGGCGATCGAACTTGTAACGGTTAATTGCTGAATATCACGATCAAACAAGTAAAGTCCGCCTTTATCATCTCCAATTAAGTTAATCTTGTCCAAAATAGATTTGGCAGTAGCTTCTTCCTCGATTTGTTCAGAAACATACCATTGTAAGAAATTATGTGTTGCATAATCTTTTTCCTGAAAAGTAATGTGAACCAATTCATTAATAGACTCTGATACAAAAATTTCATGGCTGTAAAGTGCTTCAAACATTTCTTTAAATGTATTGTAAGATGTTTTTGGCGCTTTTAGATCGGTAACCTGAGCGTGTCCTCCGCGTTCGTTTACATACTTTACTAATTTAAGCATGTGTGCACGTTCTTCATCTGATTGTGTGTACATAAACTGAGCAATTCCCTCTAATCCGTGTACTTCAGCCCAACAAGCCATAGAAAGATAAGTTTGCGAAGATTCTGCTTCTATGCGAATTTGCTTGTTTAAAGCTGTTTCAATATTTTTTAATAGCATAATAATGACTTTTTTGTAAAGTTAGAAAAAATAATCCTTCCGTTTTTTTGAAACTGCCAAAACATCAGACATTTGGATTAATTCTCAATAAAATTAAGGCTTTTTTAAAGGGAAAGATTTCGAAAAAACAGCTTTATTACTAATCGGATTTCCGTTGTCTTCTCTAATAAAACCATCTGTAAATTTGCGAAAAGTATATTGTTTCAGAGCCGTGTCATAATACCCCAAAATGGTATAATCTTTTAATTTAAGAATATTTTGAAAGGATACATTTTTGGCAGTACTCAGGTAATAGTAGATGTTGTCAATCGCTAATGGTTCTGTTTTTTCATTAGTTACAAATTCTAAATCAGCATTTAGCATGGCATCAAACGAAACCATTTTAATTTGATCAGCATAATTTTGATCAAAATTAAAATCAGAAAAAGCATATTCGATGAATCCGCCAAATGTTATATAAGTGTTTTTATTGTTTTTTAAAACGGAAAGCCCAACCCGTAAATCAGCCAATTGTTTGAGAAATTTACTTGTGGTTTTTAATTCCTGGGGTTTATTATTGTTTATTTGAAGAAAGAAAGGTGAGTTTTTAAAACGAATTGTATCATTTTTTGAAACGGATATACTTTTAATAGTTTTTTCGGAAGTTACATCTTTGATATCAAACAGAAATTCGTCTTTGTTGGCCTTGATCTGAAATAGTTTGTTTTCGCTGTAAAAAGAATTTGACGTTCTGGACGGGCTTTTAGAAACAGGCTGATTAAAATTTTTCTCGGTAATTTCAGAAGTTTCGATATTTAGGTCAAAAACCTGCGTTTTTGTTAAGTTGTAATCAAATGCCAAAATAAGGCGGTCATCCAGTATATAAAGTTTGCTTATACCGGTGGCTTTGTCTAAGGAATTAAACTCATCTGATTCCATTTTTTGAAGGGGAAAATAACGAATCAGTGAACTGAAGGTAAATTTTAAGCCTCTTTCGTTTTGAAAAAGAAACTTCGAGAAGTCAAACATTTTTATTTCACATTTTCCATTTTTAAATTCATAAAGAAGAAGGTGTTGTTCGTTTTTTTCTTTTCCCAGAATATAGAAATTGTTGTTTTTTTGAAATGTTGCTATAGCATATTCGATATTTTCATTGAAATTAAAATTTAAAGTCCTGGAAGTTTTTGTACCCAGAAAATATTTTATAATTTTTATGTTTTGCGCTTTTCCTGAGCTCCAGTAAAGTGTTGGATTTCCGTCGTCACTGATACTGCTGCCTAATAGAGTTCTGTCTGCAGCATTTTTTATCGAATCTGTAAATTGGTTCGTCAGGAAAAATGAGTTATTGTATTTTAGGATGCTGATGTTTTTAGAATCTGCAGCAAAAACATACAGCTCATGGGTTTTTTCATCCTGGGTATTCAGGATCTGATTGTTTTCATCCGTTTTTTTTAAATCTAACGGATAAGAATTAAGTATTGTCTGACTTAACAACACTGATGGAGAGGCTAAAAGAAAAAAGAGTAGTAGTTTTTTCATGAGTTTTGATGCACAAATATTATTCCAAATTTAATTAAATTTAATGGATAAAAAGGAAATGACAATTGGAAAGGATGAAAACAAAAAAGCCCAAAGAGAATTTCTCTTTGGGCTTTCCCTTTATTAAAAGCTGAATTATTTAACTTTAAAAGTAACTCTTCGGGCTAATCTTCTGGCTTCTTCAGAATCTTTCTGGATCGATGTATCGGCTCCTTCAGGAATAACATTTAATCTTGAAGGGGCAATTCCTGCTTTTTCAAAAATAGTTTTAATGTTATTTGCTCTTTCGTTTGATAATTTTTCATTGTAACTGGCTTTTCCAACCTGGTCAGCATATCCAATAATATCAACAGATTTCGAAGGGTTTTTTCTTAAATAAGTCAAAACAACATCAATGGCAGCAGTAGAATTTTCGATAGGAGTTGATTTGTTGAAATCAAAATAAACACTATAGTACCTGTCGTTGATCATATCTTTAACGATATCCTGATCACTTACTGCAGGATTAATTATAGCTTTTTCTACAATTACTTCCTTTGCCGGAGGAATATTATTTAATGCATTTTGTAAATCACTTATTTTGGTTTCTAAAGCAGAAAGATCAGGTGTGTTTGAAATTACAGTCCAGTCGGCATGTTTTGTATTTTTACCTAAGTATACCTGCAAACCAACAGTTCCGTTAAATAGAATTCCGGTAAATCCTCTTGAATCACCTACAGTTGCACCATCAAAAGTAGCATCTTGTGCCGCATTTAGGATAGTAGTAAAATCACCTGTTAAGGCTAGTCTGTTCGATAATCTGATTTGTCCTGTAACACCGGCAATAAAATTACCCATTCTGTCTTTTACATGTAAATCGTTGTTCTCTAACTGTGCCATACCAAAACCTGCGTGGCCCAGTAAACCAAATGTTTTAGTCCAGGTTTCAAAATTCATGATTCGCCCCAGGTTAGCAACAGCTTGCAAATCGGCTCTGTAGTATTTAGAATCAAAGTCTACAGAATTGTTTTTTCCTGTAAAACTGTTGTATCCAAAATCAGCTTTTAAACCAAATTTGTTATTAAACATATAACGAACCCCAAAATCACCTACCCACGGGCTTGGTGTACTTGTGAAATAATTTGAGCTCATTGGACGTTGAGGTTTGTTTACACCTCCGGCGAATTCAACAGACCATTTATTATAGTTTGCTGAACTTTTTTCTGTTTGTGCATTTGCATACGTTATAGCTAAAGTACAAGCCAGAGTCATGACAATTTTTTTCATTGTAATTTGAGTTTTAAATTTCCCTCAAACAAACAATTAATTGTAGGAATTACCCTCCTCGATAAGCCATAATTATAACAGAATAGGGTTAAATTAGATCCGGGCTATTTATGAGGCCCTGAAAACAGTCAACAAATTGGCCTACATGCAAACCATCCATCAGGCCGTGATGTACATGAACAGACATCGCAATGGTTCTCTTTCCGGTTTCGGAAGTGATCATTTTTCCGAATGAAATTTTAGGGCAACTATCTGGATAAGAATAACTTCTTGCATGCGAAAGTGAAGTGAAATTTAACCACGGAATGGCCGAAAAATGAATTACATTATCATCATCAAAAGACCTTGTAAAAAGCCCTGTTGTATTTTGAACACGCTGGATTTCTGCGAGTGCATTTTGTTCGAAAACTTTAAAATCCGGACTATATTCGATTAAAGAAAAGCCAAAAGTGCCATCTTCGCGACCAATTGTGGCCGAAACATCGATACGGTTGTTGATGTAAACTTGCCCGTTGGAGATTCTGTATTTAAAATTTTCAATCGAATTTACAGCAACCAGTGTTTTGTGTAAGTAGAAAATAAAAAAAGAAGCATTCAATTCTTTAGCAGTTTGGTAGCCTTTTGTACAATCAATTTCTACTGTGGCACCAAAAAAAGGTTCTTCCATCTGGTTAAAATGTAAAAAATGTTCCTTTCTGTTCCAGTTTTCTAAGTCTAAAATTGTTTTCATTATAATAAGTAAGGATGCGTTGTATTTTTTTTCTGCAGATTAAAAGGAGGATATGATTTTTTAAACTCAGAAGAATCTGTGCTCATCCTGTTCATCTGTGGCAATTTTTTAAAGTAAGTTTTGAAGTACCTGGGTAATATTTTCAAACGAACTAAAATGTTCGTGTTCTACTGTATGATTGATTTTTTCGTGTTCCCAAGTTGTATGAAACGGAATATGAACGGCATAACCACCAATTCCTAAAACAGGTAAAACATCAGATTTTAATGAATTTCCGATCATTAAGAATTCAGGAGCCTGAATGTCTAAACGCCCCAGTAGTTTCTCGTAATCAATTTCCTGCTTGTCTGACATGACTTCGATATGATGAAAATAATGACCCAAACCAGAGCGGTGTAATTTGCTGTGCTGGTCTTTTAAATCGCCTTTTGTAGCCACAACCAATTTGTATTTTCCGTGTAAAGACCGCAGGGTTTCTTCGACCCCGTCCAGAAGTTCGATGGGTTTTTCGAGTAATTCTTTTCCGTATTGAATGATTTTCCCAACGACTTCAATTGGAATTGTATTGTTCGAAATGTTCATCGCCGCTTCAATCATTGAAAGAATATATCCTTTGATGCCATAACCGTATAAAGGCAAGTTCTCAATTTCAATTTTAAACAATTCCTGTGAGATTCCCTGATGCGAAAGATAATCTTCCATCAGGGCACAAAATTTATGCTCGGTTTCTTCGAAATAAGGTTCATTGACAAATAAAGTGTCATCGGCATCAAATGCTATTACTTTTAAGTTTGGTATTTTGTTTCTATGTAACATGGTGTTTTTGTTTCAAGTTTTTTTGTTTCAGGTTTCAGGTTTTTTGCCACTCCCGATAGCTAATCTGCCAAATCTGCGGGAGAATTTTTTAGCCACAAATTACACGAATTTCCGCGAATTTTTGCCATCCACAAAAAAGCTTATCTACATAAATCTATTAAAATCCGCGTCATCCGTGTGCGATTTTTCAATCCTAATTCTTAGCAAACAAGTTCTTAAATGAAATTGTCTTATCATAAAAGGTAATCCTGATTCCGAAGAGCAAAATGATTCCGCCAAAAACCATTTGTAAAGTTATTTGTTCTTCTAAAAACAACCAAGCTAATATGGATGTAATTACAGCCTGGCTCAATAAACTTAACGAAACCCGTGTGGCACGCATGTGTTGTGTGGCATAACTAATCGAAAGCCACGCACACAATTGACAAATTACCGCCTGAAGAACCAGTACAAACCAACCGGTATCAGAGAATCCGGTAAAAGGCTGATCTAAACTATAACAAAGTATTCCTAAATAAATAGTCGAAGCAAATAAACTAATCGTCATAAAAGACAGAACATCAACATCTGAAAGGACATTTTTACTCACCAAGAGATAAATCGAATACAGAATTCCGGATAAAACGGCAAACAGAAAAGCCTGATTAAAATTTAAATCCAGAAAAAAGCTAAAACCAACCAAAGTGATCATTCCGAATAATGAAACAATAGTCCCGATCCAGAAATTGGTTGCAGGCCTTACTTTTAAAAAGAAAAAAGAACCAATCCCAACCCAAAGCGGAGACAAATTTGTCAGCAGCGAGGCCTGTGTTGCACTTGAATCCTGAATAGCAATATTCCAAACCGCAACATCTGATGAAAATAAAACGCCGCAAAGTGCCGCTAAAAGCAGGAATTTTGTTTTTGGGAGTTTAAAATTTTTGGTAATAAGCACATAAGGTAAAAGCAAAACAAAGGCAAAAGCCATGCGATAGAAAGCCGAGATTAATCCCGGAGCCAGTTTTAGTTTAACCAATATAGGGAATATCGAAATACAAAGTATGCCGCAAATTAAGGCTAGTCTTGGTTTGGTGATTTTCATATTAAAGCAAATATCTTATTTTTTTCTTTAGCAAAAAAGAAATACAAATTAAGAGTAAAAAATGTGCCATTAGGCACTAAATATCGGTAGAGAAAAATTTGATTCAAAATTCGTTGGCGTGCCGTAGGTACGAAACAAAACGATATCTATATCTATATCTATTGCGTACCTAACGGCACGCTAAATTTATTCAAATTGATGTTTCTACCGATATTTAGTGCCTAACGGCACATTCATTATCATTAACAATAAAAGGTTGGATTAAAGTTGTTTTTGTGTGGTATTATGCATTCATAATTTTCCGGCAGGCATTGCTTATTTCTTTATCCGAAAAAGAACCAAGCGCACTTGCCAGCAATTTACTGGTTCTAATTGAACTTACCATTTTCATCCTGAGATCCTGGTCATCGCCCATTTCGTTTAAGAGAATGGTCTCAAAAATTTCGGATAAATATTCCGGTTGATCTCTAAAATCATCTTCAAACCAAAGGTCTGAAAGAAATTTTGCCATTGCACGCATTACATCAAATTCTGATGTGTTTTCATTTTCTTTTGTCATAATCGAAAATATTAAACGCACGAAACCCTCGCTTTAGGTGTGACAAAATATCTGAAAGATAGATTAAGGACAGTTTCCTGCTCCAGCACCATGGCGAGGGTTCGCTTATGTTAACTTTGAATAACTTTCTATTTAAAGTTTCAAATATTTTGTCGAGACAAATATACGACTAAAAACTAAATTTGTAGGAAAATATATTGTTTTTATTCTTCCTGCAAGGTTTTTTCCAACCTTGTAGGTATGGCATTTTACTCAAGACCTATAAGTAAATATTTAAACCTACAAGGTTGGAAAAAACCTTGCAGGAAACGCATATAAAAAACGTGATTAATTTATTGTTTCACCGTTTTCGTTTATTTTACTTTTCTGTTTTTAATATCCTGACGATTATCCCAAAATGATACTATTTCAATTTGATTTCCATTTATTTCATAGAATAATAGATAGACTTTCATGGAAATAACACGGGTGATTTTGTTTGATGTAAGTCTTCCAATCAGTTCTGAACTTGAAAGTGTATCTAATAACTCTTCGACTTCGTTTAGCAATTTTAAGCTGTAAGTTGGACTTTCATTTCTAATAAAATAATATTCAAGAACATTTTGTAGTTGAAGTTTAGCCAAAGAAGACCAAACTATTTCTTTTTTAGCCATTCTCTCATTTCTGAAATTACTTCTTCATTTTTGTGAAAATCCCCATTTTTGATCTCTATACGACTATTCTCAATTGTCTTTTTTTGATCATCTGACAATTCATAAAGTTCTTGTTCAGATGAATCAAAAATAGTTTGAAGTGCATTTAGAAAATTCAAATCCTTAGAATCTTTGATTCTGGATATTAAATTCTTTTTTATTTGTGCAGTCAGGTTCATGATATTTCTTTATTTATTCAAAATTAAAGATTTATTCTCAGATTGTATAAGTTGAGTATGATTATTTGTACAAACGTATTTAAATAAAGAAAGTTATCTGCCAGGTATTTTAGGCCGATAACTTTCTTAATGTATTATATTGATAACTTTAGTTTATCGTTTCACCATTCGGTGCGTCAGCATCTGGATTTACAAAAACCAATTTTCCTTCGGCATTTGTTGTCATTAAGATCATACCCTGGCTTTCAACACCACGTAAAGCTCTTGGCGCAAGGTTTGCTAAAACCGTAACGCGTTTACCAATGATTTCTTCTGGTGAAAAGCTTTCGGCAATTCCGGAAACTATCGTGCGAACATCAATTCCAGTATCAATTTTCAGCACCAAAAGTTTGTTGGCTTTTGGCATTTTTTCTGCTTCAATGATGGTTCCTACGCGTAAATCCATTTTAGCGAAATCCTCATACTGAATTAAATCTTTTTGAGGTTCCGGTTGTTTGTTTTCGGCAAGATTAGCGGTTTTTGTAGCTTCCAATTTGTCTATTTGTTTTTGTATTTCTTCGTCTTCAATTTTTGCGAATAATAATTCAGCTTCACCAATTTGGTGTCCGTCAGGAATCAATTCTGAATTTTCAGCAACATCATTCCATTTCAATTTGCCTTCGTTTTTCAATATTCCTGACAATTTAGCCGCAGTAAAAGGTAAAAATGGTTCGGCAAGAACGCTCAACGCAGCAGCAATTTGCAACGCCACATACATTTGAGTTTTTACACGCTCCGGATTATCTTTCATTACTTTCCAAGGCTCTTCATCGGCAAGATATTTATTTCCTAAACGGGCAACATTCATCAATTCGCCCAAAGCTTCACGGAATCTGTAACGTTCCACCGAACTCGAAATCACGGCTGGATACGCTTTTAATTCTGCCAACGTTTTTTCATCAACTTCAGATAATTCGTTTGGAGTTGGGATAAATCCGTCGTAATATTTGTTCGTTAAAACCACAACACGATTAATGAAATTCCCAAAAATCGCAACTAATTCATTGTTATTTCTCGCCTGAAAATCTTTCCATGTAAAATCATTATCCTTAGTTTCAGGAGCGTTTGATGTTAAAGCATAACGCAATACATCTTGTTTTTCTGGAAATTCTTCTAAATATTCGTGTAACCAAACCGCCCAGTTTTTAGAAGTCGAAAGTTTGTTTCCTTCCAGATTCAAAAACTCATTTGCAGGCACATTGTCCGGCAAAATATAGCTTCCTTCGGCTTTAAGCATTGCCGGGAAAATGATACAGTGAAAAACAATATTGTCTTTCCCTATAAAATGAACCAGTTTTGTGTCTTCGTCTTTCCAGTACGGTTCCCAGTCTTTTCCTTCACGCAGCGCCCATTCTTTAGTCGATGAAATGTACCCGATTGGTGCATCAAACCAAACGTATAATTTTTTTCCTTCGGCACCTTCCACCGGAACATCAATTCCCCAATCAAGGTCACGCGTTACGGCGCGAGGTTCAAGTCCGCCATCAACCCACGATTTAACCTGTCCGTAAACATTAGGCTTCCAGTCGTTTTTATGTCCAACCAAAATCCATTCTGTTAAGAATTCAGTATATCTGTCTAAAGGTAAAAACCAGTGTTTTGTAGATTTCAAGATCGGAGTTTCTCCGGTAATTGTCGATTTTGGGTTTATTAAATCCGTTGCATTCAAAGTCGATCCGCAATTTTCGCACTGATCTCCGTAAGCTCCGTCATTACCACATCTTGGGCAAGTTCCTACCACAAAACGATCTGCCAGAAACTGATCTGCTTTTGCATCGTACAATTGCTCTGTTATTTCTTCAATAAAATCACCATTATCATACAGTTTTCTAAAAAATTCCTGAGCCGTATCATGATGAATCTTAGCCGAAGTTCTGGAATAATTATCAAACGAAATCCCAAAATCAGCAAATGATTTTCTAATAATTCCGTCATATTTATCAATAACTTCTTGTGGTGTAATTCCTTCTTTTTTGGCTTTCATCGAAATAGCAACGCCGTGTTCATCGCTTCCGCAAATAAAAGCAACGTCTTTTCCCTGCAAACGTAAATATCTCGAATAAATATCTGCAGGCACGTAAACCCCCGCCAAATGCCCAATATGAATAGGTCCGTTGGTGTATGGTAATGCCGCCGTAATCGTATATCTCTTTGGATTCTGTGTCATAACTCAATTTTATTGAGTGCAAAAATAAGCAATAGAATTGAGATTTTGTTATTACGCGGAGATTCACAGAGAAAAAGCGCTGAGATTCGCAAAGGTTTTTATTTTTCAGGATTGAAATAATCGCGCAAAGGCGCTAAGCCACAAAGAGAATTGGTCCCAGTTTGTCATTTTGACGCAGGAGAAATCACACTAGAAACTCTATCCCGATTGACGACATTTTTTGCGGAATTTCTTGCGCTATTTAGACTGGACTGAAGTCCAGCCCTACAAAACAGATTGTTCCTTTGTAACTTTTTTTAGAGAAGCCTTTGTCTTGGAACATATTTTAGGGTGGGGTTTAATCCATTTAACATGAATGTTAATATAAAACTTTGCGGCTCTGCCCCTTTGCGGGATTATTTTAAGCCATATACATAAAAAAACCTCCGTGTATCTCTGTGAAATAAGCCCATAAAATAGAACCAGTTTAAACTAGCATCCGAATTAAAATCTTCAGAATATATTTCGCAATCTTTGCCCTGAAAAAACAAAGACAATTTTATGAGCAAGACAAAATTAATCATCAATAAAAACGGATCTATCAAAATCGAAGGTGATTTCGAAATCATGGATTCAGAAGGAACTGTTTACGGACTGCAAGGAAGAGCTGCATTAGGACTTTGCCGTTGCGGATTATCTGCAAACAAACCTTTTTGCGATGGCGGACACCGTAATAATTTCGAACACGATTCTGTTGCATTCGATTTACCACCAATGAAAACGAACTAAGAGAAATTCTTTTTTCTGGTTTGAACAATAAAAAAGCTGCATGAATTCATGCAGCTTTTTTATTGCTTTATGATTTGTTTTTTGAGCGAATTTTCAAGTGAATAATTTGTTTTACTCTTAAAAAAACAATATATATTTACAAAAAAATGTTAAACCTTTAAAAATGAAAAAAATCATATTGTTTGTCTTTTTAAGCTTTATTTCTGCTGAAGCTCAAACACAAAAAGTTATTTCCAGCCAATGGATGGCTTTCCGCCAAACGATAGACATTGCAACTCCGGTAAAGAAAAAATTCAGGGTAATTGCTTCGGCAAAAGTAGAGTCTGATGAACCAAATGCCTGGTCAGGGGTTTTCGCAAGAGTTTTTAATAAAAATGATGAAGAAGGCTTCGCTGATAATATGCACAACAGACCCATAAAATCAAGAGAATGGCAATCTTATACTGTCGAAGGAACGATTGATGAGAATAGTAAAACATTAGTTTTTGGAGGAGTTTGTGAGCTAAACGGAAAGTTTTATTTTGATAAATTTCAATTATTTATCGAAAACGCAAAAGGTGTTTTTGAACCTGTAACAATTTTAAATTCAAGTTTTGAAATGCCTGCAACCAATACAGATATCCCAAAATGGAATTTGGGCAATGCTAAACAAAAAAATGTTAAGGTTAAGGAATTTAAAATTTCTTCAGATAAATCAGGCGTAGACGGAAAATATTCATTATTACTTGAAGGAAGTGGTATTGTAATAAAAGAAACCGGAAAAATAGGGAACGTTGAAGGCGCTTCACCAAAAATTGCTGACATGATTTCGATGCTGGAAGACCTTAAAGATCGGGTTGAAGAAACGGTTAAGAATATGGATCAGTATGAAATTGATTATTTGCATGATGAAAAAGCAAACCGAATTGGGGCACTTGTAATGCATTTGGCCGCAGCCGAAAAATACTATCAGGTTCTTACTTTTGAAAACAGAGAATTTAACGAAGAAGAAAAGAAAAAATGGGAGACTGCTTTGAATCTTGATCAGGGTGCGCGAGATGAATTTAAAGGGCATAATATTCAATATTATCTTGATAATTATAATGAAGTGAGAGCAAAAACCATTTCGGAATTAAAGAAAAGAGATGATGCCTGGTTTGTGCAGGTTCAAGCGAAATATGACATGAGCAATCAATATTGCTGGTTTCATGTTATGGAACATCAGTCAAGTCATTTGGGGCAGATTTTGTTTTTGAAGAAAAGAATTCCGCCTCAACAAAAAACATTAAAACAACTTGAGCAAGAGATTAAAAAATAGAATTTAAGGGTATAAAAAAAAGCTGCATCGTGCAGCTTTTTTTGTTTTAAAACTATTCATGTTTTTATTTTTTATCGTTTTTTATTTTCTCAAAAGCATCAGTAGTCATTACTGTTAATTCATCGGTTTTGCAATTCCATATTGAAACATATTTTTGTGAAGTTACATATACTGTTGACCAGTTAGTGAATTTTTCGTAGAGCATGGTTGTGCATATATCTGTTGCCGTAATTAAATCTCCCGTTTGAGGCAAATGGCTATGAATTGAGGCTAAAGTAATGTTTTCTTCGTTTCCAAAATTGACAGGGATAATATTTGCATGTAATCTTTTGGTGCTTTTTAAATTGTTTTTTTCATCAAAATGGAGAAGATAATCATTTCCATATATTACAACTCCGTTGTTTGTAGGTCCTGTTAAAACGTATACTTTTTTTTCATTATTGGATATTACAGGAATCAGATTAAGACTTGAATTTGGATAATGTTTGAAAACAGTATCGGTTTTAATAGCGTTTAATGCCTTGGTGCGAATAATATACAGGTCATTTTCATTTTTAGAAAAGTTTCGTTCTTCTGTCTCTACCCGGGCAGTTTTAATATTATAAGCAGCATCAAAAATGATGGTGCCAATAACTTTAGGATGGTTATCCTGAGAAAAAAAGATGCATTTAGATACTTCATTTTCAGAATAAGAAAAATAGCCGCCAATTTTTTCTCGTTCTTTATATTTTTCAAGAAATAAGTCTGTTCCGTACCAGGAAGCCATTTCTGATCGGTATAATTTTTTACCCTCAGTGACAACTTCAGTTATTTTATCGTTTAATTTCTTTTGTGAATAACAGTTTACGCCAATCAGAATTAAAATAACAACTAATTTCTTCATATATGATTTTTATAGGATTTGGATAATTGATAAAATCAGATTTTATAAGTACAATTCTCCTTTCATGGTTATAATCGAAGAACCTCCAACCAGGATATCTTGTTCGCGATTCATAACTTCAATCATTGACGCCTGTTTTAATTTTACACCCTGAAGAATTTTGTATTCTTTGTCGGATTTAGTGAATTTCTTTTGTGTTAAAAAGCCAATTAAAGGACCCGCAGCTGTTCCTGTCGCAGGGTCTTCATTTATTCCGATAATCGGGTTAAAAAATCTCGTTTCGACTATATGTTCCTGATTTTCATCAGCGAGAGTAAAACAATAAAATCCCTCGAATTGATATTCTTTTGAAATTTCGATGAGCAGTTGGTTGTCCGGAACACAACTATTAAGTAATTGGCTGTTTTTTATGGGAACCATGGTGTGGGCAACTTCTGTTTTAACGATTGTTGGAACAAAAGCATTTACATCTAAATCTTCAATTTTTAAGCCAAGTGCAACCGCAATTCTATAGGTTGGGATTTCTTGTTTAATAACTGCCGATTTTTGATGCATTTGAACCACAGGATAAAAAGAAACCGGATCAAAACTTACCGTTAACGGAATGGCTGAATGTTTCATGATTACAAAAGGCTCGCTTTCGTTTTGCTCATCAAAAATGGGCATTCCTTTGAGCAGAGCCCCACAGACTGCGCCTAATAAATTATGTCCTGCGCCATCGATTTCAATTCCTGTTGGGGTAAACGAACGAACTGTTAGCGCTTTTTCCCTTGTGGAATAATAAACAAAAGAGGTTTCAGAGTAGCCGAATTCCTTAGAAATATCCTGATAAGTTTCCAGTTTTAAATGACCATCTGTAAAAACTACAGAAAGCGGATTTCCTTTATAACTTTCGTTTGAGAATACATCTAAAACGTAATATTCTAATGCTTTTCTTCCATTCATTCCTTTTTCTTTTTTAGCTGAGACTTCTTTAGACGGAATAAAGTTACTGTTTATAGTATATTAAAGCAATAGTTGCTACAACATTCGTTTTTGCTCAGCACTTATATGTATTGTTTTTTCAAGTCTTGAAATTCTGGTCTTTTCCTGTTTAGCGCTCATGATCCAGTGCAGCATTACTTTTTTGTATGATGGTGCCTGGTTATTAAAGTATTCCCATGCCAAGGGGTTTGCTTTAAATTGTTTTTCGAAATCAGGATCAAGAACAGCTGGTTCTTTTTCGTGCGAGTAAATTGCGGAACGTTCTTCAGATCGTAAGTCAAATGCTTTTTGACCACTGGGTGTCATAAGTCCGGCTTGAGTAAGATCTTCGATTTTTTTGATGTTGATGGCGCTCCAGATACTTGATTTTTTTCTGGGTGTAAACCGGATCGAATAGCTTTCTTCGTCAACGGATCTTCTAACGCCGTCAATCCACCCAAAACAAAGCGCCTGATCTACCGATTCTGACCACGACATAGATGGTTTTTTGCTGTTCACTTTGTAGAAACCTACCAAAAGTTCGGTTTCGTTTTGGTGATGCTTTTCTAACCATGCTCTGAATTTTTCCTGGGTGGGAAAGAAGGTTGGGGCCATTTTGAATGATGTTATTGAAGCTGTTTTCGTTTTATGGATCACAATCAGAACTCTGATTAATCCAGACAAAATTAATGAATAATCATTTTTACAAATACAGTATTTCTGTATTTCTTTCTTAGTTTACCTGAACGAATTCGTAATCTGTTCTTAATAATTAGTTCTTTATCTTTGTAAACGTAATAAAGACAGTATCAACTATGGCAAAAGGACCTGAAAAAAACGGAAAAAATAAGGCTTTGCATACTAAATTGCTAAAACGGAAAAAAGCCAAACTTCAGGAAGAAAAAAAAGTGCAGGCATTACGTTTGAAAGCTTTAGTTGCAAAAATGAATGAAAAAAAGTATAATGACGAATCTGATATTAAATAAATAGGATTCTATTTCTAAAACATTTATTTAAAAACTATTTTTTTTGATGATTTGGCGATTTTAACAATATGATAGGGCTGTGTAATTACTGTGGCAATATTTCCTGTGTGTAGTTTTTCGACTTTTACAGATATACTATTGTTGTTTTCGGTGATTTTGGTAATATCTATAGAGTGTCCGCCATTTAAATATTTTTGATCTATTACGGCAATAATCTGATATTTAGTGAAATCGATATTGGTTTCACTAAAAAATTTAGTTTCCTCGTTAACTACATTCAATTGGGTTGTAAAAGCATTCCAGGCCGGAGTGTCTTTAATTACCACTTTTGTTTCTAAAATTGGTTTTTGATCAGAGGGGCTAAGGTCCTTTTGAGCAATTACGGAAAAAGTAATATTAGACTGGTTTGAATCATCATTGCTGCAGCCGGCCAACAAAAGAAGAATAGCAAAGAGGGTAATAATCTGTTTCATGTTTTTTGGTTTTGAGTTAAGAGAATGATTTTGTACTATTCTCTTTGTTAACAGATGTTTCTTTTTGTAAAAGGTTGCGTTGATTTGCCAAATTGTATTGCACTAAAATAGGGTTTAGCCTGTTGTTAATCTTGTTGTTGCGAAAAAATAGAAGTCTCTGTTGTCTGGGTTTACTTTTTATAGAGGTTAAACTCTTCGATATCATGGTATCCGAAAACTTCGATTTCGGGCTGACTGTTTATCAAATTTCTAATTTTGTCTAATGTGCTTAATCTTAGGTCATTGTCTTCTGCTCTCATTTTTGCCAATTGATTTACCGGATGATCGCTATCTGTAAGTTCAATTCTCATATAATAAGCATCTGCAATATAAAACAACCATCCATTTTCTGTTTTTAAGGCAACACCGCATTGCCCTAAAGTATGTCCGAAAAGAGGAATCAGAAAAATTTCGGTTTCGGTAGTTGCCGTCACTTTTCTGGCCTCAAACCCAAACCAGTTCAAGTCAGATTTATCATACGTCTTGATTGTTGGATTGTGGGATAAAGGGGTTTTTAAATATCTCGGATTTCCGGAACTGAAACTTTCATACTCTTCCACTCCAACGTGAACAGTAGCGTTTGGAAAATCTGCCAGGCCACCAATATGATCGTTATCCAGATGCGAAATAACACAATCGGTAACTTTTTTAGGATCAAGACCCCGTTTTTCTATTTGTTTTAAAGCGGTTTGATTTTCGTCAAAACGATAGCCCACCATGTCTATAAGTTGTTGACCAATTCTTTCTTCTGGGTTTTGAATGTCTAAAAGCCCGATTCCGGTATCGATTAAAATGAGTTTGTCGTTTTCCTGAATCAAAAGGCAATGTCCGCAAACATTGTCGTTTACGGGTGAAACAATTTTTACGCAGTTTAGGTGATGGATTTGAGGCATGTGTTTTTATTTGATTGATTGACGTTGATGGCAACTATATAGGATGTAATTGTTTTCTTCTTTTAAGGGGAAAACAAATTGGAAGGAAGTTTAGTTTTTAAGGACTTCTTCTTTTTTTAAGCCTGAAATTTCTATAATTTGTTCAGAAAGAGTTATGAAATTAGTTAGTTCTCTCGTTTTTGAATCGGAATAGGGAGACCAAAAACGATAGCTTTTATTTTTGCCTTTAGATCCAAACTCTATTTTCCAGGTACTTCCGTCAAGCCCATTTGTATGCGCTTTGTCCATGTTTATTTCGTCAAGGGAAGCCGTTACAGCAGCTAGTCTTTCAAAAGTTTTGTAATCAATTTTTAAAACGGTATCAATTTTACTATAAGCCCATTTCGGATCGTCGAATAATGGTTTGCTCTGAACAAATACAACGGCACTATCCTTATTATATGATTTAGAAATGTTTATGTTTATTCTGTTATAAGGAATTTTAAGTCCACCCATATAAGAGAATTCTATTTCATCTATTTTGGATTCAATTTTAGACTCCATTTTTAAGTTTTTTTCATGACAGCTTAAAAGGATTAGTGTTGTTAAGCCAATTAAAATGTATTTCGTGATCATAATTAAGTTTTTTTATCGTTGTGCGCACAGATTTCCAATCCGGTCTCTCAGGTGTTTTTTGGTTTTAATATTTGATTATTTTTACGTTTTCCGTTACTCCTTCGGAATAAATTTTTAAAATATAGATTCCTTTAGGAAGACTTTCTACATTTATTTGCTCTGTATTAAGTTTGTTTTGAAACAGGGTTTGTCCTTTTGCATTAATTAAGGTTACAAATTCAGGTTTTTGACCGGATAAGGATGTGATGTTGAGTTTGTCTTTGACCGGATTAGGAAAAACATTAAAATTCTTGCCTTTGAACTGGTTTTCGGGAATGCCTAAAGAATTTGAGTTTTTATATTTTGCCAAACCTATATTGGGGTTCGCAGTTGGGCTGGTCGTACCTATTGTTATAAAATGGTCCCCATTTACAATTACTTTTTGGATTGTGCTATTCGAGGAGTTCATATTTGTCGTTACGATTCCTTTAACTCCAAAATTTGTTTTATAAGTTCCGTCAGGATTTAGTTTTATCAGTAAGCTATTGGATGTGGATGTGGTTGATGTTACTCCGGCCAGAAGAATTGAATTGTTTTGTAAGATATTAATATCATTAATGAAATCTTTCTCGCTTTTGGTATCAATTAATATTTTACCATCGTCACTAAATGTAGTGTCGAGTTGACCATCAATTGAAAATTTTGCCAGATTGATAACGTACTTAAAAGCACTTGTTGCTCTGGAACCTACACCATAGATTTTGTTGTTAGCAATTTTAATGGTCATGAACCGGTCGTAATTGTCCTGTAAATTGGCACCAAATTGTGCATAACTGTAACCGTTTAAGCCAAAAGATTTATCGATACTTCCGTCTGAATTTAACTGTACTAATAATGATGACTCTGTAGGATTGGACACTACGCCGCCAATTAAAATTTTGTCACCATTCATGACAGAACAAAAGGCTCTCTGGGATAATGATTCAAAATCGATAATTTGTACACCATTTGTGCCAAAACTGTTATCGTAAGTTCCATCAGCATTTAATTTTATGGCCAGGATATCTGAGTTACTGTTTAAGGCATATCCCACAACAATTATTTTGTTATCAGGTAAAATATGTAAACCCTGGATGTCAGATTCTGATCCGATTACTTTTGTTGTAATACCATTAGTTCCAAAAGTAGTGTCTAATGTTCCATCTGTATTGAGTCTTGATATGGTGGCATGTGCGAGAGAAGCGCCTGAACGTCCGGCCAGAATGATTTTTCCGTCATTTTGTATGCCAATCTTTCTTACCAGGCTCAAATCATTTCCAAACTCAACAATTGAATAGCCATTTGTTCCAAATGAAGTGTCTAATGCACCGTTGGGCAAATATTTTAGTATTAAATTATCCTGACCTTTTAAAGTCGTGTATCCGCCAACAAGAATTTTATTATCGGGTAATTGAATCCCGTCGAATGCATAATCTGTACTGGATGATAAATCTGTAATAACTTTTCCATTTGTTCCAAATGATGTGTCTAAGCTGCCATCTGTTTGGGAATACGATATGGAACAGCTAAAAATTAAAAGTAAAATTGTTCTTTTCATAGCCTTATTTTTTCTCTTTATTGGTTGTTATGATTAAAACTCCGGCTTCTCCAAAATTGCCATAAATATTAATTCCCTTTTGTTTGTCAATGGCGATAATTTTTTGAATTTTATTTTTTGATAATGGAAGTTTTTCTTTTTCAAGATCTTGAAAACGATACGGAATACCATCAATGACTACAATTGGTTCTTTTGTAATGATTTTATTTTCAGCCAATTTTGTTATTGTGTCTGATAAATAATTTTTTTCTTTTCCATTGTCTTGTAGTTCATATCTGTTCTGAGAATAGATTGAAAAAGATAAAAGAGAAATAATGATTAAAGTAAAGTTTTTCATAAGCGTTTGGTATTGGGTTGATTTTTATTTCTGAAAATTATGGCACTAAAATACTCTTTTTTTTATTTAAAACTAATCTTACAAAAAAAGTTTTCTTATGAAGCTTAAGTGCGCGTTAGGGATAGTAGCGTAAAGCCCGCAGCCTGACGAAGGAAGTGTGAGGACTTGCAGCGAATAGCCCGACCCGGAGGGTAACGCCCAAAAAATTATTCGCGTTTCTATTATTATTTCCCCGAAATTTGCAAATCAATTTAAAAAAAAAGAAAATGGAGGAATTTGGCAGAATACTAGTTTCTGAAACAGCAATGAACAGTGAAAATCTTCAGGATGTTATTCACTCTAATATTTCGGTGATCAATTTAATGCGTGAAGAAGGTGTTGATGACGAATTTATTCATGAAGATGCGTTGATGAGTTATTACTTAGATTATTACTATTCGCAATATGCCGAAGGAAATTTTGCCCAGTTTGTTTATAGATCAGGCTGGAACAAGGAACTGAACGAACTTATCGAAGAAGGTTTGGCCTTAATTGGTGCCGAAAAACATTTGGAGTTATTCCGGCAACAAAGCAAAAAGGTAAAATTAATGAGCAGCGTAAAGCTCAATAAATTTGTAAGCGGAAAACTGGAAGGCGTAAACCCAACCAGAGATTTACTGAACAACGATACTTTTTATGAATTAGAAGAAAATCTGGTTACATTAAATGCTGATTTTTTAAAAAACCACCCTGATTTCGAAGTGCTTTCGGTAGATGATATGTTTGCGGCTTTGGAGGAATATGTGGGGCATGAGATAAAGCGTGCTTAGTTTTTAGGTTTCAAAGGTTTTTACATAGAGAATCGAGACGGTATTTTAATCTCGCAAAGGCGCTAAGTTTTTGTTTCAGGCAGGTTTAAAAGATTTGGACAGATTTAATCAGTATGACCTGTGTGCCTTTGGGATTGCAGGATTAATTCAAGTTTCTTTAAAAAAAAACTTGGCGAATCTTTGGGAAATCTTCGTGTTACTTTGTGAAATAACTTTACTAATTTAGCCCTTAGTGATTTAGCATTATAAAAAGTCAAAAAATGAGATGTAGATATTGTCAGATATTGCTTTTTCTTTTCCTTCAGACAGGATTTTCTCAAAACAAAATAAATCTTTTTTCAGAAATCAATTATAGTTCGATTCCTTCTGTTTCCTTAAACGATTATAAGTCCGTTCAGGAGCGCGATCAAAAATTTCAAAATCCCAATATTGCTTTAGGAATTGGTATTTCGGGCGGAGGTTCGAGAGCACAGTTTTTTAGTATGGGCGTACTTTTAGGACTGGAAGAAATTCAGGAAGCCAATTCTGAACGTAACTTTTTAAAAGAGATCGATTATTTTTCTACCGTCTCCGGAGGCTGTTTCTCTGCGGGTTATTATTTAACGATTCTGAAGAATAAACTATACAATGAAAATTGTTCTTTCAACGAATTTTACTTTTCAAAAGCAGATGCCTACAAAGATTATGTCGATAAATCGGCCAATATCCTGTCTTTACTGAACAACAGCCGAAACGAAAAAGGCGATAAAATATCGATGACACAACGAATCGATTCGGATATTTTACAATATGATGCCCTGAATCCGGAGAACACCAATAAGTTCAATTCGCAAATGTTGTTGTCTGATTTTTTTCTTCCCAAAGACAGTAAATCTATTCCTTCTTTGCCCATGTTTGTGGCCAATGGAACGGCTTTTAATAATGGCGAGCGAATTCCGTTTATGCCGCATATCATTAAAGGTTTAAATTTAAATTCGTCCTTAGCCCCCAATAAAGCTTCGATTGCACTGAATGAAAACAAAGTCAATGACGGTTATAATTTTCCGGTTACCTACGCCATTACAGCAAGTTCTGCTTTTCCGGGAGTGCTTCCAAAAGTGAAGTTTGGAGTGAAAAATCAGGATAAAATATTGTGTATTGTCGATGGGGGCGCTTCAGACAATATGGGCTATAAAACCCTGGTCGAATTGCTTCATAATGATGTGAAGGTGAAAGACATAAATAAAAAGGCACTCTTTATTGACTGTCTTGGACAAGGAAAGAAAACACCTTATATCACCGATGCCAAAATCAGATTGATCTCGTTGTTTGAAACCGCTTCTTTGTATACGGTACAAACCCGATATATGACCTTTGATAAAGATGTCGAAAATACTTTTGAACGTTATAAAATACCGGTTACCAATTATCAGATTATTGGTTTTACAACTATTAGGGATCATCTGTTAAAGCTTGACAAGGATAAAGAGTATGAGGATTTGGTAACAGAATTAAAAAACACAAACGACGAATCGGGAAGTTGGGTACGATTGTATGGAAATTTCAAGCAGGAACTAATTGCAAAGTTTGGAGAAGATTTCTTTAAAAAAGACAAAGACGGCGAAATTATTGTCGCTACACTGAGTAAAGAAAAATTCAAAGATTTAACGGCCAGGCAAATTTTGTTGTTGTATGAATATGCGTCACATGTTGAAACCAAATTGAGAATTACACCCGAAGAAAGAGAAGTACTCTTATTGTCAGGTCGCTTTGCCGCTTATTTAAAAACCGATGAATTACAGGAATTATTGGTAGAACATAAATAAATTAATAATTATTTTTTCATTTTCTGATTTTTTTAGAAAATTTTGTAGGGAAATTATATATTTGAATGAGTTTTACAACTCAGAATGATTGCCTTGCATAATTTCAAAAAAAAGATCCCAATGAAAAAACACCTACTACTAAGCGGAATCCTTCTGTTATTACTATCCTGCGGAAAAAAGGAAATCAGTTCCGGAGACGAAAAGCTTCAAAACGACACATTAGTTGCGCAAATCCAATCCGAAAACAACGGACTCGAAAATGCAATTGGCGGTGTACTATTTACAAATACGGATAGTATAGATGATTCGAAAGAACTAGATTTAAATTTATTGGCAAAAGTAATATCACAGACCAATATTAAATATGCTGATATCAAAAGGGATAAAACAAGCTCTGTGAAGTTTAACGATCAGATTACCTTTTTTGTAATTGCTTATGCTGTTGAAAATGTAAATAAGGAAGTAGGCATTTCCATCGAAAGAAAATATGTGTTTGCCCGCACCATAAACGGCAAAATCATAGCACAGGAAGATGATGGCAATTTAACATATTTTGAAGATGAAGTAGTGCAGATTTCAAAAAGTCATATTTTCAAAAAGCTAATCAGGCTCAACGAAACCACAGCCGGAATTGCGTTCTATACCAGATTTAATGCAGGTGGGGGACAAGTGCAGTTCTTAAAGGAAAAATTAACCATTGTTACTTTAGATGATACTAAAATTAAAAAAGTATTATACAATTATACCATCGGAAGAGCCAATACCAGTACTATTGATGGCACTACGGATCAAACAGAAACGCTGGTCTCAGGACTTCGCGTTTCGGATGCCCAAACAAATGGTTTTTATGATTTGATTATTTCAAAAAACTTCTCATGTGAAGAATCAAATATGAGCGATGATATCGATGTGAAAGCGAATGCAAAAACTAAAAAAGAAACGGAAGTATTGAAATATAACGGAAAAAACTATACGTTTGATGCCACGGATAAAATGAGATTTATTTAAAATGCAATACCAATCTGAATTTAACTTTTTCAATAATCAGCCGGACAAAGTAAAATGATGTATAAAAAAATAGCTTTTGTCTTGCTGCTCTTGCCTGTAATCGTATCAGGTCAGGTAAAAAACAGAGATACAGCCGATAATGTTACCCGTTATTATTATGACGATCATGTAATTTCGGTACAAATTTGGTACGGACCGGATAAAAAACCGGACAGTACCAAAACCTATTATTCGAATGGAAAACTAAATGAAGTCTTTTATTATGATGAGAAAGGTCTTAAAGATTCAAATGCTTTTCAGTACAATAAACAAGGGGAAAAACTGGTCACATGGAATTTTTCCCACGGAAAACTTGTCAGCAGAACCGATCATAAATTGCCTTTTAACAAAGACAAAGAAGAATCAGTAAAAAAAGCCCTGCAATTGATGACCGAAATCAATATAAAAACGAATTATAACCCGACTAAGGTTAACGATTTGTTCAATCGCGGTGTTTTAAGTATTAGTCTTGGTAATACTACTTTGGCGCTTGAAGATCTAAAAAAGGTAGAATACTCTATTGATAAAGATCCTAAAAATAAAGATATTGTCCTGTCTGATTCTTTAGAGAAAACAAGAGCGGTTTTTAGAAGTAAATTGTACGATCGATTGGCTAATATATATGCCTCGCTCGAAATGGACAGTTTTGCTTTTAATTATTGTTATAAGGCGATTAAAAACGCTCCCGATGATTTGCGTATTTTGTACAACTTTGCGATATTATTACAGCGAAGAAAGTCTTATGATTTGGCTCGTTACTACTTAGAAAAAATTGTAACTAAAAAACCAGATCACGCACATGCAAGATGGGCACTTGCAATATTATACAGCGATATAGGAGAATATCAAAAAGCAATGGAAAATGTTAATGTCGCTTTTAAATACGAAAAAACGATCATTGAGAAGAGCATAGGATATGGTGGCAGGGACTTAAGAACCACCAGAGGTTTAATTTATCATAAACTTGGAGAATCAGATAAAGGAATTGCTGATTTGAAATATGCCTTAGATATGGATAAAAACAATTCGTATGCGATGAAAAATCTGGGTATTATTTATCTCGATCAGCATAAGTATAAAGAAGCATGTGAATGGTTCCAAAAAGCTAATGACCTTAATTATACGCTGGCTTATGACGAGGCAGATTTACCGTCGTTGCTGGAAAGTGCCTGCAATAATGTTCAGCCCGCAGTTACAACTCTTAAAAAGTCTTATGTTTTCCCGAATCCGGCTCAAACAACCATTTCGGTTGAGAATGTAAAAACTAAAAACTTTGATTTCGAGTTTTTTGATTTCGAATCGAAAAGCGCCTTAAAAGGAAAAACCATCGACGGAACAATAAATGTTATAGCATTAAGTTCAGGGTTTTATATTTTGAAAGTTACAATTGATGATGTTGTTGAAACGTTTAAGGTGATTAAAGAATAAAGAATAAAGAATAAAGAATAAAGAATAAAGAATAAAGAATAAAGAATAAAGAATAAAGAATAAAGAATAAAGAATAAAGAATAAAGAATAAAGAATAAAGAATAAAGAATAAGTATATTTAAAGTACTAAAATTTTTGTGAATCCTGTGCTGCTTTCATGCATCTCTGCGGAATAACTGCTATTTCAATACCACTTGCTCAATTAATTCCAGTCTTTTTACAATCGAATTTTTAAGTAATATCGTTCCCGGCGATAATACGGCATTTGCTCCAATTCTGGAATTATCCCCAACCAAAGAACCAAATTTATCCGAGTTGGTTTCGATAATTTGGGAATTATAAAGCACGGATATTTTCTTATTTGCTCTTTCGTTATAATGATTGGCTGCAATCGAACCTGCTTCAAAATTGATATTTCTGCCAATGATACTGTTTCCGATATAATTAAAATGAGCAATGGCAGTTCCGGAACAAATAATGCTGTTTTTTATTTCGCAACCCGGACCAATTTTTACCGATTGATCTAAATAAACACCTTCTCTAAAATAAGCATTGGCTCCAATGTAGCAGTTCTCGCCAATAATGGCCGGACTTTTTATTGTTACATTGTTTTCGATAGTGGCCGATTTATGAATGGCAATATGATCCTGAATGATGTAATCATCACCCAGATTGGAAATCATTTTTTCGATTATATTTTTGAGGTCATTGGTAATATTCCAGGGTTCAGATGGAGAAAGATCGTTAAAAGTCTTTGAGAAATCTTCAATAAAGTTATCGATAAGCATATTGTAATTTTTTAATTGCAATTTACTTATTTTTTATTTTCGAAAGGGGAGATTTCTTAGTGGAACTTTTTTCCGGAACAACCCCCGAAATAACTTTAGAATCAACTTTGTCGTGATCTTAGGAAACATTTCCTTAAATTTGCTTCCGTTATAAAAAAATACAATAGTTATAAAAATCAAGCTATGTTACAAATCGCATTTATTAGAGAGAATCAGGAGAAAGTAATCAAGGCTTTAGCAAAACGAAATATCGATGCTAAAAGCGTTGTTGAAGAAGTCGTGCAATTAGACGAAAACCGTCGTGCTACACAAGTTGAATTAGACAATACTTTATCCGAATCTAATAAATTATCCAAAGATATTGGAGAATTAATGAAAGCAGGAGAGAAAGCGAAAGCGGCAATCTTAAAAGAAAAAACGGTTTCATTAAAAGAGAAAAGCAAAGAATTAGGAGAAAAAGCAGAAGCTTTGGCATCCGAATTGACCCATAAATTATACACCTTGCCAAATCTTCCGGCAGATATTGTTCCGGAAGGAAAAACGCCGGAGGACAATTTAAACGTTTTCCAGGAAGGAGATATTCCGGTTCTTCATGAAGGCGCGCAGCCACACTGGGAACTGGTAAAGAAATACGATATCATCGATTTTGAATTGGGTGTAAAAATTACGGGTGCTGGTTTTCCGGTTTACAAAGGAAAAGGAGCCCGTTTGCAACGTGCTCTGATCAACTATTTTTTAGATAAAAATACAGCTGCAGGATACAATGAAGTACAGGTGCCGCATTTGGTAAACGAAGCTTCAGGTTACGGAACAGGACAATTGCCGGATAAAGAAGGGCAAATGTACCATTCTACGATTGATGATTTATATTTGATCCCAACTGCTGAGGTTCCGGTAACGAATTTATTCCGCGATGTTTTACTAAGCGAAGCTGAATTGCCTGTTTTATATACGGCATATACACCATGTTTCCGTCGTGAAGCAGGTTCTTATGGTGCACATGTTCGTGGATTAAACCGTTTGCACCAATTTGACAAAGTAGAAATCGTGCGTGTTGAACACCCTGATAAGTCTTATGAAGCTCTTGACGGAATGGTAGAACATGTGAAAGATATTTTGAAAGAATTGAAATTGCCATACCGGGTTTTGCGCCTTTGTGGTGGTGATATGGGTTTCACATCGGCTTTGACGTATGATTTTGAAGTGTTTTCAACTGCTCAGGATCGTTGGTTAGAGATCAGTTCAGTTTCTAACTTCGAAACTTTTCAGGCCAATCGTTTGAAATTGCGTTTCAAGGACAAAGACGGAAAAAACCAGTTGGCACACACATTAAACGGAAGTTCATTGGCTTTACCAAGAGTTTTAGCCGGGATTTTAGAAAATTACCAAACTCCGGAAGGAATCGTAATTCCTGAAGTTTTACGCCCTTACTGCGGATTTGATATTATAAATTAACTTTTAGAGTTCTTATAAACAAACCTAACAGGTTTTAAAACCTGTTAGGTTTTCTCAATTTTAATAAAGAACTAAAAAAAAACAGAAAAAGAGATGAATGGAATTTTAAATTGGAACGTAGATCCTGTTATTTTCATGGTCACAGATAGTTTTCCATTAAAATATTATGGCGCTCTTTTTGCCTGCGGACTTTTACTGGGTTATTATATCGTAAGAAGAATTTACCAAAAAGAACATCTTTCATTAGATAATCTGGACAGCTTATTGGTTTATGTAATTGTGGGAACCATTTTAGGCGCCCGCTTAGGACATTGTTTTTTTTATGAACCTGCTTATTTTCTGCAGCATCCCATAGAAATTCTTTTACCAATTCAGAAAGTTGCCGGAGTTTATAAATTCGTTGGTTATCAGGGGCTGGCAAGTCACGGAGGATCAATTGGTGTTTTGATAGCGATGATTTTATATTGCCGAAAATACAAAGTTAAGTTCTTATGGATTCTTGATAAAATGGCCATTGGAGTTCCTGTAACGGGAGCTTTTATCAGGTTTGGAAATTTTATGAATTCTGAGATCTACGGTAAACCAACAAACGGAAACTGGGGTATTGTTTTTCAAAGAGATGACATGATCCCAAGGCATCCAACACAATTGTATGAAGCATTTGCTTATTTGCTGATTTTCGGAATAGTTCTTTATCTTTATAAATCAGAAAAAATCAAAAAGCCGGACGGATTAATCTTTGGATCTTTCCTGACGTTAATGTTTGTAGCCAGATTTATAATTGAATTTTTTAAAGAAAACCAGGAAAGCTTCGAGAATAATATGCTGATTAATATGGGACAAATACTAAGTATTCCTTTTATTTTAATTGGCGTAGCTTTGGTTATCTGGAAATCGAAGAAGCACATTGAGCTTTAGTTTAAAATTATATCACACGGAATACTACAGCGAAGACTGAAAAGTAAGACCAAAAACGGTGGCTTTAAGCTGAATCCTGAAAAAAAAGTGACTAAAAAAACTGAAATATGAAAAACATCATTCTCTATATCGTTTTGTTGTGGTCAGCTTTTGCAGTAGCACAAAATGAACAACTGGCTCAATATTACTACGATAAAGGCGATTTTGAAAAAGCTAAAATCAGTTATGAAGAACTTTTAAACAGTTCACCATCCAATACACAATATTTTTTAAGAACGATCGATTGTTACCAGCAATTGCAACAATTTGAGGTGGCTCAAAAAGTCATTCAGGATCGTTACAATAAATACAAGCAGGGTGTTTTTTTAGTTGAATTGGGATATAATTTCCAATTGCAAAAAAATGATGCAAAAGCTAAAAACTATTATGAACAGGCAATCGAGAAAATCAAGACCAATCCTAATGATGTCTACGGAATTGGAAATTCTTTCGAGAAAAAAGTATTGCTCGAATATGCTTTAAAAGCCTATCAAACCGCAATGCAGATTCAGCCCAATTACAATTTCAATTTTCAGATAGGAATGTTATACGGCCAGCTGGGAAAGACTGACTTAATGATTGATTTGTTGCTGACAGAATCCTTTAACAATCCGCAGAATGCCAATTTAATCCAAACGCAATTGTCGCGTTTCATGAATGGTGAAACAGACAATACAGCTTTTAAAGACGCCATGCGTAAAGCTTTGATCTTAAGGACTCAAAAAGATCAGGATGTATTTTGGAATCATTACTTAAGCTGGTTTTATGTGCAGCAAAAAGAATTCGGAAAAGCCTTTATTCAGGAAAAAGCCATTTACAAACGCGAACCGGAATCGCTTTCAAGCATTGTCAATTTAAGTCAGTTTGCAATGAATGAAGATGATACCGATACGGCAGAAGAAATACTCAACTTTATCCTTCAGAACACCAAAGATCTCGATTTACTGATTCAGACCAATTCGTATTTAATGCAAATTAAAATCGATAAAGCTCAGGAAAAAGATTATCCAATTATCAATACAGAGTTACAACAATTGCTCACAACCTATGAAATAACTCCTTTTACCTTATCTTTGCAAATAATTCAGGCGCATTTCCTCGCTTTTAATCTCAAAAAGACAGAAGAAGCGAAGGCAATTGTGAAAAAAGCGCTGGAGTTAAATCTGAATGCCTATCAGGAAGCAGATGCGAAGATGGAGCTGGCAGATATCCTGCTTTTAGAAGAAAAGTTCAATCAGGCGTTAATATATTATTCGCAAATTCAATTGGATTTAAAGAATGATGTCATGGCGCATGAAGCCAGTTTAAAAGCTGCAAAAACAAGTTATTATAAAGGTGATTTTGAATGGGCCTTAAAACAGTTTAAAGAGTTAAAAGCTGCAAATACACAATTGATTGCCAATGATGCGCTGGAGTATTTTTTATTGATAAATGATAATACGGTTGCTGATTCGACACAAACAGCCTTAAAGCAGTTTGCAAAGGGAGATTTTTTAATCTATCAGAATAAGAAACCCGAAGCAATTGCCCAGTTTCAGGGTATTTTAAAAACCTTTAAAGGACAGGAAATAGAAGCTGTAACATTGTTGCGTTTAGGTAAAATATATGAAAGTCAGAAAGATTTTAATTCGGCTTTAAGCCAATATCAACAGATCATTGACCATCATAGCGACGGAATTTATGTAGATGAAGCCCTGTTTTTTTCGGCAGAAATTTACAATGACGAATTGAAAGATACAGAAAAGGCAAAGCCTTTATATGAAAAGGTCATTTTTAACCATCAGGATAGTATTTACTTTGTTGATGCGAGAAAAAAATACCGCGAATTGAGAGGAGATAAAAATTTATAAATAGATTATTAGATTTTTGGACAACTTAGATTATTAGGCTTTTCTAAAATCTAATAATCTAACGATCTGAGAAGTCTGACAATCTAAAGACAAAGATGATTATTTACAACGTTACCACTAATATACACGAGAGCGTTCACGACCAATGGTTAAAATGGATGCAGGAAAAACACATACCGGAAATTCTGGCCACTAATAAATTTTCTTCGGCACGAATTGTCAGGGTTTTAATTGAAGAAGAAATGGGCGGAATCACCTATTCAGTACAATATGTTACCGACAGTAAAGAAACTTTAGATCATTATTATATCGAGGATGAGCCAAAATTTCATCAGGAAGCTTTGGGGTTATTTGCAGATAAAATGCTTTCTTTCAGAACAGAATTAGAGGTTATTTCGGAACATTAGTTTTTGGCATTCAATTGAGTTAGGAAAGAAAGAATTGCAGAAAGGGATTTTATTCGTGTAATATAATATATTGCGAATTAAATAAATAGGTCGTTTCTGCTTAAGGCCTAAAAGAAGTATATTTGCAAAAATTAATTTTTTAATTAAAAATGGTGTTTGTCCATTCAATTTTCTAATCCAGGTATATATAAATGAAAATTATTTTATTTTTTCTCTTAAGTCTGACTGTTTCTTGTCAAAATGAAAATGAAACATCGACTTCTCTTGTTTTACGACTTAATGAATTTAGAGAAATTGAAAATTCTTCAAAAGAGACCTTAAAAAATATCGCGTCATCTAAATATGAAGTATTAAAAATAAAAAACGAGGAGCAGCCTAAATCATTCGGACAATTAACAGGTTTTGCAACACAGATTTATTCTACTGGTAACGAAATTAATGATTACATCGATGAAATTAAAGCAGAAATCTCTGAAGATGATTGTTTTGTAACAAACGACACGACTCTTTATGATGCATTTGTAAAACAAAAATATGCTATTTTAAAAAACAAAATAGACAATTTTTACAAACAAAATAAAGTGATTACATCTTCTTCACGTGGTTATGCTTATTTGAAAGAGTATAATGAAAAAACATTTGATACAAATAAGACCTTTGTAAATAAGGAAAGTAAAAATGTAGATTTTTTAAATTTTAAATTCAACTACAAAGCAAATATTGGGTTGTTAACAAGTTTAGAAAAGATTCAATTTGAGATTGTTAATTTTCAGTATATGTTCATGAATACGATTATGGGATCTGCTTATTAAAATATTGCATCAGTAAATTAATAAAAGCAGGAAGCAAATAACAAATATGGAAAAAGTAAAAGCCAAAAAACATTTAGGACAACACTTCCTGAAAGACGAAAGTATCGCCAAAGCAATTGCAGATACTTTAAGTTTGAAAGGATACGATGAGGTTTTAGAAATAGGACCGGGGATGGGTGTGTTGACTAAGTATTTGCTTGAAAAACCAATTAATACACACGTAATTGAGATTGATGGAGAATCGGTAGTGTATTTGGGTGAAAATTATCCAAAATTAAAAGATAAAATTATCTCTCAGGATTTCCTGAAATACAATATAAACGAGGTTTATGAAAATAAACAATTCGCTATTATTGGAAATTTCCCCTATAATATTTCAACACAGATTGTTTTTAGAACTTTAGAATTCAAACATCAGATTCCGGAATTTTCGGGCATGTTTCAAAAAGAAGTTGCAGAACGAATCTGCGAGAAAAAAGGCTCAAAGGCTTACGGAATCTTATCCGTATTGGCTCAGGCTTTCTATGATACCGAGTATCTGTTTACAGTAGATGAAAACGTTTTTATTCCTCCGCCCAAGGTCAAGTCGGGTGTGATGAAAATGACCCGAAAGGAAGATTATAGTCTTCCATGCGGAGAAAGATTGTTTTTTACAGTAGTAAAAACGGCTTTTCAGCAAAGACGAAAAACATTACGTAACAGTTTGAAAACATTAAATTTATCAGATGATTTGCGATTAGACACTATCTTTGATAAGCGTCCGGAGCAATTAAGTGTAGACGAATTTATTGTTTTGACTCAAAAAATAGAAGCCGATGGAGTTCAAAGTTAGCAAAGATTTAATCCAACAATTAGAGGAACACATTGTTAAGAAAAATGACAAAGAACTTGAAATTTTACTTAATGATTTGCACCACGCCGATATAGCTGAGATCCTCGATGAGCTGGATTTTGACGAAGCAACCTATATTTTTAAGGTTTTAGACAGTGATAAAACGGCCGAGATTCTTCTGGAATTAGAAGATGATTTAAGGGAGAACATCTTAAGCCGACTTTCGCCTAAAGAGATTGCCGAAGAGCTTGATGAGCTTGAAACCAATGATGCGGCAGATATTATCGCAGAACTTTCGCAGGAAATTAAAGCCGAAGTAATTTCGGAAATGATTGACGTTGAGCACGCCAAAGACATTGTAGATTTACTTCGTTACGATGAAAATTCTGCGGGTGGTTTAATGGGGAAAGAGTTGGTAAAAGTCAACGAAAACTGGAATGTTCTGACTTGCGTAAAAGAAATGCGTATTCAGGCAGAGAATGTTTCAAGAGTACATTCGATCTATGTAGTTGACGATGAAAACAGACTTAAAGGAAGGTTATCTCTTAAGGATTTACTGACCACTTCGACTAAAACCCAGATCTCAGATATTTACATTCGAAAATTAAATTTCGTAAACGTTGATACCGAAGATGTTGAGGTAGCACGTATCATGCAGAAATACGATTTAGAGGCCATTCCTGTTGTAGATGAACTGGGAAGATTGGTAGGAAGAATTACCATTGATGATATTGTAGACGTGATCAAGGACGAAGCTGATAAGGATTACCAATTAGCAGCGGGTATTACACAAGACGTAGAATCTAACGATAGTGTTTTGGAGTTAACCAAAGCGCGCTTACCGTGGCTTTTAATAGGCATGGTGATCGAAATTGTGGCTTCTTTCGTTTTAAAAGGAAACGAAGCTACGTTTCAAAAATATTCAACTTTAATTATTTTCGTTCCCTTACTTTCTGCAACAGCAGGAAATATTGGAGTACAGGCATCGGCCATTGTGGTTCAGGGTTTGGCAAACGGGACACTAAAAGAGTTTAGCCGTGGTTATTTCAGTAAGGAAATTAGCGTATCGATGATTTCAGGAACGATTATTTCCCTGCTTTTGTTGGCCTATCACTCTGTAATGTACCAACAATATTTAGTGGGAATCGCGATTTCTATTTCGATGATTGTCGTGATTTTGTTCGCTGCCACTTTAGGAACTTTAGTACCGCTTTTTCTGCACAAAAATAAAATCGACCCTGCAATTGCAACCGGTCCGTTTATTACAACCACCAATGATGTTTTTGGAATTATGCTCTATTTTGGAGTGGCCAAATTGATCCTTGGATTTTAAGTTTTTGCAACAAATTTATAGATTACAGTGATTTAAGATCTGTAAAATCTGTGTAATTTGTGGCTGAAAAACACGCTATTAACCAGCCAACAAATAAGCAATGAAAGTACATATAATAGGGGGAGGAAATCTTGGGGTTTCTATAGCCCTGGGAATTGCTAAATTCTCAAAAAACAACCAGGTCACTGTTACCAGAAGAAATACGGCCAGTATTCAGTATTTATCAGAATACGGAATCACGGTTTCATCAGATAATAAACATAACATTCAGGAGGCCGACGTCGTAATCTTAACCATAAAACCTTATCAGGTAGATGTGGTTCTGGCTGAAATTCTGCCGGTAATTCAGGAAAAAACCATTGCTTCGGCAGTAAGTGGCTTATCTTTGGATGTACTTCAGGAAAAAACAAATAATGCATATCCGGTCATTCGAATTATGCCCAATATCGCAGCGCAATTTGGCGAATCCGCAACTTGTATTTCTTTTCCTGAAAAATATAGAGAAAAAGCATTGCCAATTGTTGACTTGTTTCAGGATCTGGGAACAGCTCCTGTAATTGATGAAAAATTGATGGATGCAGCAACGGTTCTTGGCGCCTGCGGAACAGCGTATGCTTTACGTTATATTCGTGCTTCTATGCAAGCCGGAATCGAAATTGGTTTCGATTCTCAAACCGCATTGGCAATTGCCGCGCAAACCGTAAAAGGAGCAGCCAAAATGTTATTAGAGGAAAAAGTACATCCGGAACAATTAATCGACCGTGTAACGACACCTCAGGGCTGTACCATTGTAGGTCTGAACGAAATGGAGCACAACGGTTTCAGTTCTTCATTAATCAAAGGAATCAAGACCTCTTTGAAACAAATTAAAGGCTAGATACTATTAAATTGCAATCCCGAAGCTTCGGGATAAAAATCCAAATTCCAGTTTTGTTGGGGGTTGGATTTTTTTTGTACGTTACATTTCGGCATGTTTGTCACTTCGACGGAGGAGAAGTCACACAAGAAACTAACGTTCAGAATAATTTAGCATCGTGCTCTCAGGATGTGATTTCTCCTTGTGTCGAAATGACAAGATTGTCTATAATCTGAATTTACTTTCTAATCAATAGTATATACTTCCTGTCACACTCTGAAATCTTAGTATAAGAGTTCATCGAATTCCCGTAATTCTGAATCGTAAGAGTGTCTTTGACATAACTGGCACCGATTCCAACAGGGATTTCCAGTTCTTTGGCATTTGTATCAGAAACAGAATCTGATTCTTCTTCCTTGCTTATATCTCCTTCGTATTCATCCCATTCTATGCCTTCTAAAACAATGTATTTTTCTCCGGATTCATTTGCGGTAAAAGTGGCTATGCCTTTTAGTTCCCTGAGTTTTGTTTTTAGAAAATAACGATAGCCATTTTTTTCTTTCAGTATTTCTACAGAGATCTTACATTCACCAGTGTTCTCCGGGTCAGGTTGTGTTTCGTAAAAACCTGCAATAGATTCTTCGTTTTTGTTTACGGAATCCATTACTGTTTTTTCAGGATTCTTTACGGGAGCAGCAGGTTTTGGTTTATTGTTGCAGGCCAAAAAGAATACCATTATAAAAAGTGCAAAGAAATGTTTATGGTTTAATTTCATAATCTTTAAAATGCGTTTTACAGATTGAATTGTAACTCTAAGCGCTGAAAGTTATACCGTTTTCTTTCTGGACAAAGTATATTTGAGATAAATTAATCCAAAAACACCTGAAAGTATTGAGGCGATTAAAATTGCAATTTTAGAAAAAACAATAGTTTCAGGATCTTTAAAGGCTAAAATCGTAATAAAGATAGACATCGTAAAACCAATTCCGCCTAACATTCCGGCACCTAGAATATGTGCCCATTTCAGGCTTTTAGGCAAAGAACATAATCCGGCGCTGACTCCAATAGAAGAGAAAAGAACGATTCCTAATGGTTTTCCAACAACAAGACCCAAAATAATTCCGATAGTATTAGTATGACTTAAACCTTCGTGCCAGTCTGATTGAATCGCAATACAGGTATTTGCAATAGCAAACAGAGGTAAAATAAGGAAAGCAACCGGTTTGTGTAAAAAGTGCTGCAATTTATAAGACGAAGATTTTTCTCCACCATCGCCAAACGGAATTACAAAAGCAAGTATTACACCCGTGATTGTTGCATGAACGCCTGAGTTAAGCATGAAGTACCACATTACGACTCCTCCAATTAAATACGGAATGAGGTTCTGAATTTTCATTCGATTTAAAACAAACAAGAATCCCCAGATTCCTAATGCGATCGCAAGATTTACAAAAGATATAGAGGTTGTATAAAAAATAGCAATGACAATAATAGCGCCTAAATCATCGATAACAGCCAATGCAGTCAGGAATACTTTTAACGATGATGGAACTTTTTTCCCTAAAAGAGATAATATTCCAATAGCAAAAGCAATATCAGTTGCCATCGGGATTCCTGCTCCGTTTTGAGTTGCCGTACCAAAATTTAAAGCCAGGAAAATAGCTGCCGGAACCAGCATTCCGCCAAGAGCAGCCATAATAGGTAAAGATGCATTTTTGATGTTCGATAATTCGCCATGATAAATTTCGCGCTCTAATTCTAAACCAATCAATAAAAAGAAGATAGTCATTAAACCATCGTTAATCCAGTGAGTAATAGAATGTCCGCCTAAATCTCTTTCCCAAAAAGCAATATAGCCTGCTGAGTAGGAAGAATTTGCCAAATACAAAGAAAGGATCGTCACAAATAATAAGAGCAATCCTCCCGATTTTTCGTTTTTAAAAAAGGCTTTAAAAGTCTTGGTTAATTTCATTTTAGAGAAGTTCAGAGGATTTGGAAGAATTTTTTTTGAGGCTTGTATTTTCAAAGTTAAAAATAATTGAATTAAAATGGGGAATATAACGGTACTTTCTCATAAAAAAACAAAAGAATAGGTTCCGCGCAAATTTTTAGTTTCGTGATTGAAATGATCAAACGGCATAACAGATGCTAAGCCTTTTTTTATTATTTTTAAAACTTTTCTCATTAAAAAAATAAACCAAATGAATTGTAAAGCTATAATATTTAGGGGCTTACTGCTGTCTTTAATCTTGATTCAGATTTCCTGTAAACAAAAAGACGATCAAAATGTGGCAACAGCAGCTAAAAATAGCCCGACTTTAGTCAATATTGATGAAAACTATCAACTAAATGAAGCGCTAACCCATGATGAAAAGTTTGAGGTAAAATCAGTTATCCATTTTTCAGCAAAGTACAATTCGCCTAAATTATCACAGTATGACTGGAACATGAAACAGGGGCATCTCTATACCGTTCATGAATTGGCCAATGGAAATGTTATGTATATCGTAGAACAAGGAGATGGAAAGTACAATTATACCCCTTTTGTAGTAATACTGGATAAAGAAGGCAATGAAATAGCCAGGCAAAAAATAGCGACCGATAACAAATCAAAATATAATTTTTATAATGCAGTGGTGTCAACAGACAAGGAGGGTGGATTTGTATTGTATGTTAAGAAAGAAATAAGTTCGCCGGATAAATCTACGGATGATGATTCGAATGAAGCAAAGATGCAAAGCACACTGGCTAAATATCAAATAGACAAAATGATATTTAATACCAGATATTCCGGTTATCAGGGTACAACGAAACCACTAGCAGGTATATTACTCAGGCCTTTGCAGGAAAAAGGGTTTTCTTATATCCCAACGGGCGATTTTTCGCTGCAGTTTTTAAAGGGCAAAGTGTTTATAAGTGGCTCGGCAGCGAAGCCTAATCAGGACGAAGTGCCTTTTATTGCGATACTCGACAGTAATCTGAAATTGCTAAAAATAAATAGCTTTGATCATTATCCGCAAACTAAAGTGGATAATATAAGCATAAATGCTGATGGAAAGTTGTATGTAGAAGGAGTTGAAAATTCGGCAGCAGACGGAACCTATTATTCCACAAATAAAAGGTTTGTCCTTGATGGGGATTTAAAATTTATTAGTGACAAATCAGATAAAAAACCTTTTTATTCTTTTTACCGTGGCCCTTCGGCACCTGATTATGAGGAAGAAGAAGACAGTATTGTAAATGATGCTAAAGAAGAATCTGCAGTATCTGAATCAGTTGTAGAAACTAAAGACACAGAAAAAGGCAGCAGGGCTGTTTTTTATAGTGATAAGTTAGAAAATTGCTATTACAGTATCAAAGAAAAGAAAATAAACTCAGCTGAAATTGTATTTGAGAAAAGTAAAAGTCAGGATAGTACCACTTTGTGGCAAACTAAATTTATATTCCCTAATACATACGAAGTACCTTATTCTAACAGCACCGAAGGGTTTAGGCGTTCCAATGGCGATTTTGTCTTTTTCTTGTTTCTAAGAGATAAGGCTGTCGAAAATGAAGCGCTAAGCATAGCAATATTTGTGTTTAATAAACAAGGGCGCTTGGTGCGCCAATTTCAAACTCCCGGTTATTTTCAACTGACGGAATTTAAAATGAAGGAATCAAAAGGAAAACTGATTACAGGGTTTATATCTTCTGATGCAAAATACGTTAATAATGAATGGGAATATCCGAGTGCTTTTCATTCCGTCATTTATCCTTTAGACTAGGCAATATCCTGAAGACCCGAAGAATCTGAAAGAGAAAAACTTTGTGGCTTCGTGTATTTGCAAGAATAAAAAGCACCCTGTTTTAAGTAATAACTTAATTAAACAATTAATAAATAGCTGTATTTTTGTTGGATAAAATATAATAACAATGAGCATAAAAATTCTTCATATCGACAGCAATCATCCTATTCTTTGGCAACAACTGGAAGAAGCCGGTTTTGAAAATCACACCGATTTTAAATCTTCTAAAGAAGAAATTGAAGCTAAGATTCAGGACTATAACGGAATTGTAATTCGAAGCCGGTTTAAAATTGATAAAACTTTTTTGGATAAAGCCACTAATCTGCAGTTTATCGCCAGGGTAGGAGCGGGCCTGGAAAGTATTGATTGTGACTATGCCGAAACAAAAGGAATCCATCTCATTGCGGCACCTGAAGGAAACCGCAATGCAGTTGCAGAACATTCGCTGGGTGTAATCCTGTCTTTGTTTAATAATTTAAATCAGGCCAACGCTGAAATAAAAGCCGGACACTGGAACAGGGAAAGCAATCGCGGACACGAACTGGACGGAAAAACGGTTGGAATTATTGGTTACGGAAATATGGGAAAGGCGTTTGCGAAAAAACTTCGTGGTTTTGAAGCAGAGGTTCTTTTTTATGATATTTTAGAAAATATTGGGGACGAAAATGCCAGGCAGGTTTCGTTGCAGGAATTACAGCAAAAAGCAGATGTTTTGAGCCTGCATCTTCCGTGGACTCCGGAAACAGATAAAATGGTTAATGCTGATTTTATAAATGCATTTTCAAAGCCCTTTTGGATTATAAATACCTCACGTGGCAAAAACATTGTTACTGCTGATTTGGTTGAAGCGATGAAGTCTGAAAAAGTTTTGGGAGCTGGTCTGGATGTTCTGGAGTATGAGAAATTATCTTTTGAAACGCTTTTTCAGGATAAAAATACGCCCGAAGCTTTTCAATATTTACTTCAGGCTAATAATGTTCTTCTTACACCTCATATTGCGGGCTGGACTTTTGAAAGTCATGAACGTTTGGCGCAGGTTATTGTCGACAAAATTAAGGCAGTGTACAATAAATGAGCTTAATGAGAAACAAAAGCTGTAGCGTTTTGTTTTTTTGGAATTTTATAACGAGTTTTTTCTGTAGATTTCTCCATGCAGAATTAGTTTTTAATGTTAATTTTTAATAATATTGTTTCAGATTTTAGCTAAATCATTTAAAAAAGAGGAGTTGATTTTACAAGTTTTTAAGAAGATCTAATTCTTTATAGAAAAACCTTTTTTTAATACAAAAATAATTTATAGAGTACGTCTGTTGATTTATACTGGTGTAGTTTTGCAGACTTTTAAAAAGAATGTTCAGGAAAAGCCTGTCTAATGCTTAAAAATTAAAAATATATTAACCTTAATTTAATTAATAAAAATGGAGAACAATTTTAAAGAAACGTCAAATAATTTTAATGAACCAATCCCGGTATTCAAGGTAGATCCTATCATGGTATTGCTTTTTGGGTTTTTATCTTGCGGATTATATTTAATTTACTGGAATATTAAAGTTGCAGAAGTTTTTAACGCTGTAGCTAAAAAAGAAGTTATTTCGCAGCCCATTGCAATTTTTGCAGGTTGTTGTATGCCGGTAAATATCTATTTCTATTATTTGGCCGGAAAAGAAGCATTGCCAAAAGTTTATGAAAAAACAGGTGAACTTCAAAAAGACCAATCAACTTTATTAATTGTTTTAGGGTTCTTTTTCCCTATTGCAGCAGCAATGATTGTACAAGGTGATATCAACAGATTATACAACGAATAGTAGAATAAAACGTAAAATTTACGGAATTATCGGTGCAGCAATTACACTGATAGTTCCGTTTTTTTTAATGATCAACAATCACAACGATCATTTAGAGTCAGATCAGTCGTTTTGTCCTTTCAAAATGTTGACTGGTTTTCCTTGTCCCGGTTGTGGTATAACCAAATCTTTGGTATACTTTTATCAGGGTGATCTGTACAAATCGCTTAGTTATCATATTTTAGGGCCTTTTGTTATTGTGTTTTGCTGGCTGACTATCATCGTGCTAACAACAGAAATTATCACTAAAAAGGAATACTTTACAGGACTTTTGTATAATCGAAAACTGGCATACAATATGGCTTACTTTTTAGTCATTTATCATGTGATTCGTTTAGTGCTTTTTGTTCGGAACAACTCCTTTGATGATATATTGCATCAGTCGATCTGGTTTTAAAAATATAGAAAACTCATAAGCTTAACTTTAGCTTATGAGTTTTTTCTTTTAGAGGCTTATGCAATTAATCTTCTTTCTCAGATAATTTACGCTCTAATTTTTTTAGTTCCTTTTCAAAATGTCTTTTTGTGTTGTAATAATAACGTACAGGGGATGTGAAATTAGTTTCTATTTCTTAATCTTATCTTTAAAACTCTAAATTAAAAGTAAGTATGAAAGAATTTTTATTAAATATGGAATGTAACAGGATATACCGTTGGAAAGACTGCTTTAATTTTTCTTTAAGTATGGAGCATATAAGAATTCATTTAGAAGAAAAAAAAGAGCTCTACAGCCTTACTAATTCTGAGTTTCCAAATAATACAGAACAGTTAATTATGAGAAAAAGAGGAATTGATATTTATAATTTTACAATGCCACGTTCAAGTTATTTACCTTCTTATCTTTTTATAGCATCAGGCGAATGCCATATTGAAAATAAAGCATCTGATTTGGAACCGGGAAAAGCCTCTTTTTTCTTAAAAGAAGGAGATTTTTTTAAGTTTGATGCGGGTGACTACATGTTTGAAGTAAATAAACATTGTGCCACAATCCGTTTGCACTTATTTATAGAAATACCGCCAATTTTAGAGGCGCTGAAGAAACAATATAAGTTTTAATTTTTTTTTAAATTAAGCAAAGTGGTAATTTAACGGTAATAATATGATTGTTTTAAGATGGAAAATATATATGAAACAACAAGATTAGAAGATCTTCAAAAACATCTTTTTAAGGCAGAAAGAGATAAAAAATGATATTAAGTATAGTACTGCTATATTTTTTGAAGAAGAATGTGCAGATGATTATTTGGCTAAGCTATTTCCTGTTATAAAAGAAAATTTGCTTTGGCTCGAACAAAATCTCGGAATTTTGATGACACAAATTAAGGAAAAGCTACCTAATGGAGCAGATATAGGTCTTTTCAGGCAATTACATATTGTTTCATTTACATTGCATTTCGAGAGTAAATATAATAAGCCTCTTATTCGGCTTGCTTATGGAGATGATGGTATTTATGTTCTTGTAGGTATAAAAGAAAAAGAAATACTTACGGTTTTGTTGAATTCAATTTGAAAATTTATAAAAAAGAGAAATCCCATTTGCTAAATTTAGTAAATGGGATTTCTCTTTTTTATATGAAAAGCAGACTTAATCTTCTTTCTCAGATAATTTACGTTCCAATTCTATTTGAAATTCTTCAATAACGGGCTTCATAGTGCTTTCCGGAATATCGGCGATTCGAATGTACATTAAACCATCTATGGCATTGTTGAACAAAGGATCGACGTTGAAAGCTACAACACGTGCATTTTGCTTGATGTACTTTTTGATTAAAACCGGTAAACGTAAATTTCCTGGTTCTAGTTCGTCAATGATTTTGTCGAATTTGTTTAAGTCAGATTCGGCTTCGTCAAAGATAAAATCTTTATCAGCATCTTTCAGTTTTACTTTATAGGCTTTCTTCGGGTGAATGTATTGTGCGATATAAGGGTCGTAATAATTTGACTTCATAAACTCAATCATCAATGATTTCGAAAAGTCAGAGAACTGATTGCTGATACTCACGCCGCCCAATAAATATTTGTGTTCCGGATAACGCAATGTGGTATGAATAATACCTTTCCATAACAAGAACAAAGGCATTGGTTTTTGCTGATATTCTTTGATGATAAAAGCACGTCCCATTTCGATCGATTTATGCATCATGTCGTGTAATTCAGGTTCAAATCTGAATAAATCATTCAGGTAAAAACCTTCAATTCCGTATTTTGGATAGATTTCAGAACCTAATCCCATACGATAAGCACCGGCGATCTTTTTGGTTTCGTCATCCCATAAAAACATATGGTGGTAATATTGGTCAAACTTATCTAAATCGATAGATTCATTAGTTCCCTCGCCTACTTCACGGAAAGTGATTTCGCGCAAACGGCCAATTTCGTGCAAAATATTCGGAATAGATTTCGCTCTTGCAAAAAATACTTCGTAGTTTTTGCTCTGCAGTAAACGGCAATCGCTGTTTCTCAGCATATTCACCTCGTCAATCATTTTTGACTCATTTGCAGGCGTAACGATTTTTTTAGGTGCTTTTGGTATTTTTAAACTTGCGGTATCCAGTAATTTGCTGTCCTTTTCAAAAGGATTGGCCAGCATATAGGTTTTCTTTCTTAGAAATTCAGAGTACTCTTCAAAAGATTCAATTTCATTTTGTTCGTTTACCGAAATCGGTTTTCCAATACGAACTTTAATCACACGGTCTTTCTGTGTTAGCAATTCCGAAGGTAATTTTGCAGTACGCAAAGTATCGTCGATTTTAGAAAGCCAATAAAACAATCTGCTGTTTTTAGCATGAAAATAGATGGGTACAACCGGAACTTTGGCTTTTCTGATTAATTTCAGGGCACCTTCTTCCCATGGTTTGTCTACCACTAATTTTCCGTCTTTATAAGTCGAAACTTCCCCGGCAGGGAAAATCCCTAAAGGTTTCCCGTCACTTAAATGGCGTAACGTTTCTTTGATTCCTACTACACTCGATTTAGCATCCTTATGGTTCTCAAAAGGATTGACCGGCATGATGTATTTTTTAAGCGGAACAATTCGGTGCAATAAAAAGTTGGCAATGATTTTAAAATTAGGTTCTCTTTCAAGCATTAATTTCAAAAGCAGGATACCATCAATTCCTCCCAGCGGATGATTTGAAATGGTAATATAAGCACCATCTTTAGGCAAACGTTTTAAATCTTCTTCAGGGATTTCAAATTTAATTTCCATCTCATCCAAAATTCCGTTTAAAAAAGCAACGTCTTCTAAATGTTTATTATGATCGTAAATTTTATTAAGGGTAGAGATCTTAAGGACCTTCATAAGAATCCAGCCTGAGAAAGTACCAAGAACTCCGTACTTTTCAACATTTATTGCCTTTGCAACTTCTTTCGCGGTAACTAAACCCATGTACTATTTTTAATTTATTAGAGCAGCGAACAAAGATAACAAAAAACTCTACTTTTCGTCGTTTCAAACACAAACTTTCCACTTTTTTATTACATTTGGAATCCTAAAAAAAACACTGATGAAAATTATTTCTTATAATGTAAACGGAATACGTGCTGCGATAACTAAAGGTTTTATCGAATGGCTGCAACAGGCTAATCCTGATGTTATTTGCCTTCAGGAAATAAAAGCAACAGAGGAGCAAATTCCGGTCGAAGCTATAACGGCCGCTGGCTATCCGTATCAATATTACTATCCGGCAACCAAAAAAGGGTATAGTGGTGTGGCGATTTTGTCTAAAACAAAACCCAATAATGTAGTATACGGAACCGGAATTCAGCACATGGATTTTGAGGGACGTAATCTTCGCGCTGATTTTGATGAGTGCTCCGTGATGAGTTTATATCTTCCGTCAGGAACGAATATTGAAAGATTAGATCATAAGTTTATGTTTATGGATGACTTTCAAACCTATATAAATGAGTTAAAATTAACGATTCCGAATCTTATTATCTGTGGGGATTACAACATCTGCCATGAAGCAATTGATATTCACGACCCGGTTCGTAACAAAACCGTTTCAGGATTTTTGCCTGCCGAACGTGCCTGGCTTGACGGATTTATGAAATCCGGTTTTATCGATAGTTTCCGTCATTTCAACAAAGATGCACATCATTATTCCTGGTGGAGTTACCGCGCAGGAGCCAGAGGAAACAACAAAGGATGGCGTATCGATTATAATCTGGTAAGCGACTCCTTGCAACACAGACTGAAGCGTGCTGTAATTCTTCCGGATGCCGTACATTCAGATCATTGCCCCGTTTTAGTCGAAATTGAGTAAATTTTGGTATTGTTCTTGTTGAGAGAAGTGTGATTTAGTTTTAGGAGTTATCTTAAGCTACGTTCAGGGAGCTGTTTCCGGCTATACGCTATATCTTTGCCTGCCCAAAGAAGGTAAGCAAAGGATGTCGCTTCTATCTGGGCCAGGGCCTTTGTTCAACAAGAAATTTAGAATTTTAATACCCTCCAAATAAAAACCAATGAACATGATTAAAAAGGCCTCCATCGGATTACTGGTTGTAGCAATGTCTATGACTTCTTGTGTATCCAAGAAAATTTACAACGATCTTGAAACAAAATATTCAGATCTTAAAAAAGAAAACCGCTCTATTGCGGATCAAAATGCCGATTTACAAAAATCAAAAAATCAGTTAGAATTAGAACGTGACAATCTAACCAAAGACTTAACAGCAACCAAAGATGAATTGGCAAAACAAAAAGCCGATTTAGCTGCAGCACAAAACAAATTTAAAGTTTTACAGGATTCATATAATGCACTTGAAAAAAACAGTAACGATGCATTAGAGAAAAATATGGCTAAAAACCGCGAATTGTTAGCGCAGTTAGAAGCAAAATCTAAAAAATTAGCCGAAGAACAAGCCAGTCTTGATAAAACAGCAAGTCGTTTAAATGAACTTGAAGCTATGATTGCCGCAAAAGAAGCAGCAATGAAAAAACTAAAAGAAACATTGTCTAAAGCCTTAAACGGTTTTGAAGGCAAAGGTTTAACAGTAGAACAGAAAAACGGAAAAGTATATGTTTCTATGGAAAACAAATTACTTTTTAACTCAGGAAGCTGGGCAGTTGGGACTGAAGGAAGAAGAGCAGTTGTGGAACTGGGAAAAGTATTAGGTGATAATCCGGATCTTTCCGTTCTTATAGAAGGTCATACAGATGATGATCCGTATGCAGGTTCAGGCCCAATCGCAAACAACTGGGATTTATCTACCAAAAGAGCTACAGCAATTGTAAATATTTTAAGTGAAAACACTAAAATCAACAAGCAAAAATTAACAGCAGCGGGCCGCAGCGAGTTTTCTCCGCTTGCAAGTAATGCCACTCCGGAAGGAAAAGCTAAAAACCGAAGAATCGAAATCATCTTAACACCAAGATTAGATGAAATCGCAGAAATGCTGAATAGCATAAACTAGTTTTTAGGAACAAAGGTTCAAAGGAACAAAGGCTCAGAGTTTTTTAACTTTGGGCCTTTTGTTATTATGAATCTAACTTAGAGTCTTAGCAACTTAGAATCTTACTATCTCAAAAAGAAATCTTGTAGTTTTTTTAACTTTTGTCATATTTTCATTTGAAAAATCCCGTTGTATCTTTGATCTTTATGATTCAGGAGAAAAACTTAGAATCTTAGCGCCTTAGAACCCTAGCAACTAAAAAAAATGAAATACACGACACTACCTAACACCGACATAAAAGTTAGTAAAATAAACCTGGGAACAATGACTTTTGGGCAACAAAATACAGAAGCCGAAGGACACCAGCAAATGGATTATGCACTGGAAAGAGGGATTAATTTTTTTGATACTGCCGAAATGTATTCGGTTCCGGCACGTGAAGAAACGTACGGAAGCACAGAAAAGATTATTGGAACCTGGTTTAAAAAAACAGGAAATCGTCATAAAGTAGTTTTGGCCTCTAAAATTGCGGGCCCAAACCCTAATTTTACTTATATGCGTGAGAAAGGGGATTTCTCTCCTGCAAGTATCAAATACGCTTTAGAAAACAGCTTAAAACGTCTTCAGACCGATTATATCGATTTGTATCAGATGCACTGGCCGGAACGACAAACCAATTATTTCGGACAACGTGGTTTTAAAGATTATGATGAAGTTTGGGAAGATAACTTTAGAGAAGTCCTAGAAACCTTTGACGGTTTGATCAAAGAAGGTAAAATAAAACACATTGGTGTTTCTAACGAAAATGCCTGGGGAATGATGCGTTTTCTGGAAGAGAGCAAATATCAAAACCTGCCAAGGATTAAAACCGTTCAAAACCCGTATAATTTGTTGAATCGTCTTTTTGAAGTTGGTTCTGCCGAAGTTTCAAAATATGAAAATGTGGGTCTGTTAGCTTATTCTCCTTTAGCATTTGGGGTTTTAACCGGTAAATTTCTAACCGGTGAAACACACCCGAATGCGAGAATTAATCTTTTTCCGCAATACACTCGTTACAATAGCGAACAATGTACACAAGCTACAAAGTTATATCAGGAAATTGCTCATAAACACGGATTAACCCTAACAGAACTGGCAATGGGATTTGTATTACAACAGCCGTTTTTAACCAGCGCGATTATTGGAGCAACCACAATGGAGCAACTAAAAGAAAATATCGATACTATCGATGTGTTTTTATCAAAAGAAATTTTAACTGAGATTGCAGCTGTTCAGGCGATAATTCCTGATCCTGCGCCATAAGAACGTATAGAGAGTCAAACCTGACAGGTTTCTTAGGTGGTTCAGTTTGACGATAAAAAAATCCCGATACAAAATTATTGTATCGGGATTTTAAGTTTAAAGGTTTAAATTCTGATCTTTAGGATATCTCACCTTATAACTAATTCTGAATTTCTTGTTTTCATTGGCTTTCAACTGCAATTGCCAGGTTAGGATTCCCGTTTCTGTATTTACTTTTGCACCATCACTTTGCAACAGCTCCACTTCAATGTCTTTATTGGTGCTTAATGGATATTGGTCTTTCAATAACAATTCAACAGCTTCCTTTTTATTGTTTCTTACCGTAATATCAAAAGTAAAGGTTTGTTCTTTTTTGGCAGATAAAAACTTAGTTCCGGATTTATCAGCCACTTTTTCTCTTTTTATCGAAACCTTTTTATCACGTCCCATGCTCAGGTTCAAAGTATCGCTGGTTTGATTGGGCTCAATAAAAGTTTTCCCCACATACATACCTTCAAAAATAATATTGGCTTCCCCTCTCAATAAATTGTATTTACTGTAATCCGCAATTTCAGCCAATAAAAAAGCTTCATTCTCTACTTTTGGAACGGCATAAAATTTATAGGTTGCCGGAAGTTTTATTTCTTTTAATGATACACTATGGATTTTTCCATTTGATAAAATATCGTATGGAATATCAATATCAAAAGAAATATTCAGCTGGTTTTCTGCTACGGTTGTATAATTCGAAACAGATGATTCTGCTAAAACGGGTGAAGGCATCGCTATTTTCTCCATTTCGTCGCTTGTTTTCTGCAAATCTTTGTACATACTTCCTTGTATCTGGTTCCTTTTGCTTATTCCGTAACCAGTAGTAACAACTCCATTATAAGCTGCCTGATTGGATAGAAACCACGAACTCAGAATAGGCGCCTGGTTATTTTGATTAGGCTGGCCACTGGACAAAGTCAGTTTTACTTTTTTCCAGTCAATTCCGGTGTTTTGAACCACTTGTGCTTTGTACATCATGTTGATCGGGGCATTTACACTTTCTGTTCGCAAATCATAAAAAGGCGACCAGGATGCATTATTGGTCAAATATGATATTTCTAGCAGAACTGGTCCGGCTGCATTGTTCATTACCTGAACAATCAGTTTTCCAGAGGAGGTTTTCTCTTCTTTACTGGTATCAACTTCAAGTTTGTTATTTAGTTTTTGAAGTGTTTCATCCAGTTTTTGCTTTTTTTCTGTTAGCGTATTAATGTTGTTTGCAATTTCAATTTGCTTGTTTTTATAATAGTCTGCCATTTTCATTAATTCGGCAACATTTAATCCGGAATTTGCTCCGGAAATCTGTTGGTTTTTATCTAATAACTGAATGGTTTTGGTTTCAGCATTTATGGTGTTATTTACTTTCAGCATTTCTTTCTGAACCAAAACAATACTGTCACGAACTCTTTTTAACAAAGGCGATTTTGAATCTGTTTCATATTCTGAAATGTAATTATTGGTAAACTGAACCGATAGAACCGTTACACTTGCGGGAGCGCCAATTTGTATCGAACTTTCATTTAAGTCTACTGCCACATTTTTAACTACAAGTTCGCTTGTTCCTAAGGGTAAAGAAGTACTTGCCGTTTGAGAAATTTCGGCAGCATTAAAATATACAGTGGCCGCTTTTACTTTTGCAGTTGTAAATATTGGTTTTTGGGCAAAGGCAATAATGCCAAAGAATAATAAGAGCGCTGTTGCTTGTTTTTTAATCATGGTCATGGTGTATAATTTATTGAAAAAAGATTTGTGTTACGTGTTACTCTATGTAATCTAGTATAGGTTTTTCTAATGCTTCTGTATAACGAGCGAGGTCTTCCTGCAATTCTTCCATTGAATCTCCACGAGGCGAAGTTGGTTTTTCACCAGAACCAAGAACCTTGCCTGCATCGTCATAATAGACTTCGTAAATAGCAAGACTATCTTTATGTTGCATTACTCTGTATTCCCAGGCCATTCATTTGTTTTTTAAGGATTTATATTACAAATATAGATAATTAGATGGGGTTTTAATAGTAGATCAAAAGAATGATTTTCTTTTTAGAATTGTCAATCGTTTTTTCGATTACCCCAAAGAACTTTTCATTCACCATTGGACAGCCCAGGCTATTACAAATAGGATTTAGCTGTTCTCCAAAAGGAACGTCTGAGTATTTGTGAAGTACAATATTCCGGTCAAATGCATTGCTGTTTGTTGCATCTAAACCATACAATTTGTAAGCTTTTCCAAATCTTCCGAAATACGAATTTCCAATTGCATATTTACCTAAAGAACTGCAATTAGAATCCTTTGCATTGCTGAATTTTAATTTTCCGGGAATTCCTGTTTCAGATCCGGAACCGTGTCCGGCCAAACCTTTGCCGACTAGTTTGTTGTGCTTTAAATCATAAATAAAAAACCGATTTTTTCCGGATTCAATCTTCATGTCTAATAAAAAGACAACATCTGAATTGTATTTCGAAGATTTCCCCAAAAACCTCCTGATCTCAGTTGTCTCACTTTTTAGTTTCTCTTCGTAGGAATAAACCGGTTTTGAATTTGTAATGATTTCTGGCTTTTCTTCTTTATTTCTGCAAGCAAAACTCACATAGAAAACACCAAAGGCAAGTAAAATGAACAGGCTCTTTTTCATGATTTATTTTTCAATTGTATACCCTTTAACTTTTGCAAAAGCAACAATTGATGAATTGATTGTGTTGCCTAAATCGTCTTGTTTTTTAGTTTTTTTAGATTCACTGTCAAGGTATTGCTGACGTTTTTTTGCCAATAAACTTATTTCTTTCTGAATCGTTTCTCTTTCTTTTGTTTTTTCGGTGACTATCTTTTGCAATTCGGCCGTGCTTTTGTTTTGAAGTTCTGCCGGTAACTCCTCCTTTTTAATTTTTGAAAGTGCCGAGGCATCCTCTTTAGTCTTGTCTACCAAATCCCAGCTTTCATTTTTATAAACTGCTTTTGATTTACTTATGGCTCGATCTGCATAATTGGCATTCGAAACCGTTTTGGCATTTTGGTCCTGTGTGACCTGATTCATTTTTTTTGCAGCTCCTTTAGCACCATAATTAATATAAGTTTTATTCATTTTCTCATCACATTTGGTAATTTCGTCATCATAAGGAGTTGCAATATATTGCACAGACTGGTTAGAATCAATGTTGAAATATTTTCCTTTTCCGCGATCGGCCCCGTCTTTCCAAAGTATGTTGATGCCTTCGGTTTTATTGCCGCAAAAAATCGTATTGACGTAAATGTCATTTTTTAAAGCATTGCTTATGGCTTCTTTATAACTAATTTTTCCCTGATTGAATTCTTCATTGCCTGCAATGTAAATCAGCTTCATATTGTTGTTTTCAGTCGCCCATTTTAGTTGTTTTGTCGCATCCTGAATTACAGCACCGCAATATTCGTTTCCGCCATTGGTGTGCAGGGCGAATAGTTTTTCTGAAATTAAATCCAGATCTGTAGAAAGCGGGGTTACCTGTCTGATGTAATTTGATTTTTCAGATAAACCATCATTTCCATATTCATATAAAGCAATTTCGATATCCGGTGTTTTTCCTTCATATTTTAAAGTCGTTAAGGTATTCACGATGTTCCATAATCTGGATTTAGCCTGATCAATTAATCCGTCCATGCTGCTCGAAGTATCGAGTAAAAGTGCAACTTGTATTTTGGTAGTAGCCGAAGCCGGTTTTTCGATTTTAGTTTTATTTTTCGGATTTGCATTAGCGTCAGTACAGCCTGCCAGGCAAAGTGCAGTGGCAAAAATCGCGGAAATAAAAAGATTTGATTTCATAATTTTAGTTTTTAATTGGATGATTACAGATCAAATTTAAAAACTTAAAAAGCCCTTTTTTTGCACAAATGGTGAAACGGTATTTTGACTTGGTGAAATGCAGTCAGATTAATGATTTTGTCTGGCAGTGTTTATATTGAGCGGTTTTAAATCACCATTTGAAGTAACCAGAATAAATTCCTTCTCTGTTTTTGAAACGGGTTTCTTTTCTCTGTTAATTGCTATTTTAACTTCGTACTGTATTTGAATAACCGGTTCTAGCACAGTTGGATTAAGCACAAAATCAAACTCTTTATTAAATACAGGCTGGTAATAAAGCGTAACCGATTTGCTAACCTGATTAATATTGGCTGCTTTTTTTAAGTTTAAAGAAGAACTATTGTAAGCCTCATACGATTTATACATTTCTACAGGTAAGTTTACGAGGTAATCATCTGTGATTTTTTTCTCCGTATTCGTAAATGTCTCTCCAAGCAGCATTTCATAGTTTTTTATTTTTTCCTGAATCAGAAGTTTTGCTTTGTTCATCATTTCTTTCTTAATTGTTTCCAGTGTATTCGAGAAGTAATCGACCCTTACCAGATCGTATATTTCATTAGCAGATAAAATGGCGATAAACTCATTCAACTGATTGGGATCAGTATACTTTATATGAATGTTTTTCTTTAATTCAAACCCCGCCGGCACTTCATTATACGTTTTACGATTAAAAACTTTTTTTTCTGTTTCATATTCATAAACGGGAACAAATGAAATCATATCGACAAAAGTCTCAACGCCTTTTTTAAGTTTAATTTCATGCAGGGCGTTCGTAATTCTCTGGTCAATTATTTCATTGACCTCCTTAGTCGTTTTACCGGTTTGTGTTGTGCTGAAAATGGCAGTGTAAGCGTCTGCTTTAATATTGGCAAGCCCTTTTACGCTTACAAGAATATCGGCATTTGGAGTAAAGTTGATATTAATAGTATTGTTGGCAGTATATTGCTGATTTTGATAATTGATATTTCCCGAAGCCTGAGCCATTATAAATGAAGAAAATAGTAGGGTTAAAAAGGTAAAGAATAGTTTTTTCATGATGACAGTTTTTAAGATTAGTCGTCAAATGTATTGATCGAAAAAACGTATTTTTGGCAGAATGGGTCAACAGGTCGTTTGACTTGGTGAAAAATATAGGATGGGAATTTGAAATTAGGTTACTTTACACTTTCAAAATAAGGTATTTGTGAAACGTCATTGGTTAATTAGTTTTAGTGTGCTTTGTGTAGTACTATTGTTTCCACAACGAACAATAGCGCAGGCAATGCCTGTGCAGAAAGCCGAAAAAAGCAAACAGGTCAAAATCAGTAAAGCGGCAGAAGATTTATCTGTTTCATTGAATGAAAATGATGAATCAAAAATTGCCCTGAATTACGAAAGGCTGGCCAATGAATTTTTAAATAATGGTGATAATGCCAAAGCCGAGGACTATTTTAAAAAGGCCTTAAACAGTTATACCAAATTAAAACTGACTGATGATAAAACCCGTGTAACACGCAGCCTGGCCAAAGTACAGGAAAACCAGAAAAATTTTGGCTCGGCCATTAAAAATTACGAAGTCGCAGGTGCATTGGCAAAAGACGTTTCTGAAGAAAAGATAAATTTAAACGATGCTAACCGACTAAGAAGCAAGGCAAACCCTGCAAGTCAGACGAATTATGTCGATTCTAATATTGAATTGCTGAAAAAGGAAAATAAAAGTCAGGAAGTTACAGAAGCGTATGTTCAGAAAGCGCAAAATTCATTAGACTTAAATGATAAAAAGGTAGCTATAGAAAGCTATAAAAAAGCATTAGTATATGCAAAAGACAAACCCGAGTCGGTAATTAAAATCAAAAACGAGATTGCAAAAGTATATGCCGGCGACAATCAGTTTGATAAAGCCGTTAGTATAAATGAAAAACTACTTGCCGAAGCAAAGACCAATAACGATTATACTACAGAAATAAAACAATTACAATCGCTGGCTTCTCTTTATTTTGAAAAAGCAGAGCCGGAGAAAGCAATTCTTTCCCTCAAAGAAGCCTATAATTTGTCATTCCAAAAAGGAAATTCGGCGGAAGCCAAAAAAAGTTTGTCTTCATTAATTAAATATTACAAAACAAAAGGCGAGGACAAAGAAAGTATGGCATTGTACGAACAGTTTTTTGAAAACTTCGAAAAGCTCATTCATTCTGATACCACTTTAATCGATGCCAAAACATTTCAGATCACTGAGGATAAAATCCGCCAGCTCGAAAAAGAAAAAACCTTAAAAGATGAATTGATTACCAAGAAGAATACGTTCAATTATTTTCTTTTAGGATCAATTTTATTGCTTTTGCTCTTGTTTGGTTTTATCGTAAAAGCGCTGTATGCTATTAAAACCAAGAATAAAGAAATCGCATTGCAATCGTTACGACGTGAAATGAACCCGCATTTTATCTTTAATAGTTTAAATAGCGTGAATCAGTTTATATCTGAAAATAAAGAACTGGAGGCGAATAAATACCTGACTTCTTACTCGAATTTAATGCGGGATATGATGGAAAATTCGAACAAAGATTTTATTTCATTGGATAAAGAAGTCGAGCAATTAAAAAAATACCTGGACCTGGAACATTTGCGTTTTCAGGATAAGTTCGATTTTACCATTACCGTTGATGAACATCTGGATGCTGAAAGTGTTTTTATACCCAATATGATTATTCAGCCACATTTAGAAAATGCAATTTGGCACGGCTTGCGCTATCTGGATAAAAAGGGATTCTTACAGCTTAAGTTTGAGCTTATCGATAGGAAAGTTGTTGTAATTATTGATGATAACGGAATTGGTCTGGCTAAAAGTCAGGAACTTAAAACAAGCAATCAAAAAGCACATGAATCACGTGGACTGAGCAATACCAAAGAACGGATAGGTTTACTGAATGAATTGTATAAAAAGAATATTGCTTTTGAAATCAAAGAAAAAGCATCACCGGAATCCGGAACAATAGTAGAAATTGTTTTTCCATTAATTGAGGCAATATGATGACGTTTCAGAAAATAAAAAGTGTAATCGTAGAAGATGAATTGGCGGCTCGTGAAGTGCTTAAAAATTATTTGAGTAAATATTGCCCTCAGGTTGAGGTTGTGGGCGAAGCACAGAATATTAAAGAAGCGGTTCCGTTGCTACACGACATACAACCGCAATTGGTTTTTCTGGATGTTGAAATGCCGTTTGGGAATGCTTTTGATGTTCTCGAAGCCTGTAAAGACTTGCAGTTCGAAACCATATTTGTAACGGCTTTTTCTGAGTATTCACTAAAAGCCTTAAACCAAAGTGCGGCCTACTATTTGCTCAAACCTATTAGCATCGAGGAATTGATAGTTGCGGTAAACAAAGTACAGCATCAAATCATGAATCATGAAATCTTTAACAGAAATAAAATTATTGTAGAGAATTTTCAGGAATCAAAACCTGAAAAGCAACAAGTGATTTTGCCCACACTCGAAGGTTTTGAAGTCGTAAAAATGGAAGAAATCGTTCGCCTTCGCGGAAACGGAAATTTTACGGATTTGTATCTGAACAATGGAGGCAAAAAAATGGTCTGCCGATTTTTAAAACACTTTTCTGAAATTTTACCTTTGCCATTTATACGCGTTCATAAGTCACATATCATCAACCTGAATTGCGTAAAAGCTTATAATAAAGGCGGGATCATCACTCTCCATGATGGTGCAGAAATTGAAGTTTCACCCACTTACAAAGAAGAATTCTTAAAGAACTTTAAATGAGGTTTTTTCCGTGAAGGCAGCAGGCCACGAAGATTTATAGACAATATTGTCATCCTGACGCAGGAAGGATTACACGAGAAACCCCATAAAGAATGGGACAATCTTTGTCGATTCTCTTGTTCGATTTACTTTGTTTGTTCGGTATAGCAGGGAGCCTTTATGTCGAAATGACAAAATTTTGCGCTTTTAGCGCCTTTTCGGGCAATATTATATTAGTATTAAAAACTTAAAAGTAATACTCCCGCAAAGGCGTAAAGTTTAAAAATTATAAAAGAGAAAACTTTTTGCCTTTTGCGGCCATTACAAGTCAAATTCCTCTTCCATTGATAAAGAATCATTTTTAACTGCGGTTGAATCCGGAGCTTTTATTCTGATTAAAGAACGTGCATTGCCGGAAATATAAACGGGCATTTGGCCTATTGTATCTTCCGGAATTAAAAGACCGCGACGGAACATTAAATTCTTTAGAAACTGCTGGTTTTTTATAGCATAATCTTTCAGATTTCCCTGATCATTAAACTGGTACATGAATTTTCTCGGTTTCGGGATAATAGTTGCGAGGTACAAACATTCATCTACATTTAAAGCCGATGGGCTCTTCTGGAAATAGAAATGACTTGCTTCGCCAATTCCGTAAACATTTGGTCCCCATTCTATAATGTTAAAATACACTTCGAGCATTCTTTCTTTGCTGACCACGCGATTGTTTTCTAGAATATAAACCAATAGAATTTCTTCAAGCTTACGCGAAAGTGTTTTTTCGCGGGTTAAAAAGACATTCTTAATTAATTGCATACTAATAGTGCTCGCACCACGGGAGAATTTTTTAGTTCTGATATTTTTTAGAATAGACTGTTTGAAGGCTTCATTGATAAAACCGCGGTGGGAGAAAAAAGACGGGTCTTCAGTTGTTAGGACACATTTTCTTAAATAAGGCGAGATTTGATCCAGAGGCGTGTAATTGGGATTGGCATTTCCAACCAAAACCGGACGTTGCAACACGTTTTGTATAATGGCGCGATACACAAATTCGCCATTGAGTTTATTAAGATCGGCTTCTCCGTATTTGGTGATTTTTAAATCTTCCTTGTTGAGTTTGCTGTCAAAAACTAAAGAGTTTGGATTGTTCTGGTTGAATTTGAAGTCCAGCTTATAATCAAAATTTCCGGTGGCTTCCATTCCCTGAAAGTGTGTAAATAATCCGTCAGGCAATGAAACAATAAAATCCTGTGCCTGCATTTTTGGAATAGTAACTTTCAGGGTGTAAACCGTATCTTTTTCGGTACTATAAGAAACGTATGGTTTTACTTTTATTTTGTTCAGCTGCATGGTTGAGGTGCTGTCGATCGATATAAAATCATCTCCCAGTAAAAAACGATAATCAAAACGTGCATTTTTAATGACCACATCTTTGCTGGCAATTTTAGGGTGATTGATTTTTAAATTAACAATAGAAGTATAGCCGTCAAGGTGTAATTCGCTTCCGTCTTTTTCGATATTCTGAACGTTTAAACGAATCGAATCAAAGCTTGCTTTTAAGTTGTAACGTTCGTCCAAATAGGGAACACGAATCGCTCCGGTATCTAAATTGAAAAAACGAATATCTGCTTTTTTATTTCTGGGGTCGGCAAATCCTTTTATGTTCCAGCGCTGATCAAAATCTTTGCTTTGAACATGAAGACTGGTTTCAAGCTGTTTGTTGTCTAAAACGAGTTTATTGACAGCGACAGAAGTCTTTTTTCCATTATCATCAATTCTGAAATTCAGATTTTCCAATTTCATATCCGTCGGGACCAGATTTAATAATTTAGAAATAATTCGATACGCAAAAGTGGCATATTTTCGTTTTTCATTTTTATCAGAATCGGCTTTGTCCTTTTTTAAGAAAGCATCAAAGTTACGGGTATTTCCTTTTTTGACTAACTGAATATAGCCGTTATTGACTTTTAAAGTCCCAATTTGTACATCACCAATTAATAAGCTGGATAAACTGATACTGGTTTCAATTTTTTGGATGTGACACAGTGTATCCGCATTTTTTGGCACCAGGATAACATCTGTTAGTTTAATGCCGGATAATCCGTCAAATGAAGCCGTTTTTACAGAAAATGTACTGTTGTATTCCGTATCCATTTTAGTTTTTACTTTTGTAATTGCTTTTCTTAAAAGGGCATCACGAAAAAAGTAGAAACCTAAAAAAAGCACTATTAATACTATTGCAAGTATTAATAGTGCTTTGTATATTTTTTGTTTTGGAAATTTCATAAAGTAAATTTATAACAATATTATCCAAAAAGAATACCTGCTACATCTTCAATTTTAGCCACAAGCTCAATTTTGATTCCCGTATCCTTTAATGCAATTTTGTTGTACTTAGAGACAAAAATAGTGGTAAAGCCTAATTTTTCGGCTTCCTGAATACGCTGATCTACCCGGTTTACAGGGCGAATTTCTCCGGAAAGACCCACTTCTCCCGCAAAACAAAAACCTTTTGTAACCGGAATATCTTCGTTTGAGGATAAAATCGCAGCAACAACCGCGAGGTCAATTGCAGGATCGTCGACAGAAATTCCTCCGGTAACATTCAGAAAGACATCTTTTGCGCCTAAACGAAATCCGGCCCTTTTTTCTAAAACGGCCAAAATCATATTTAAACGTTTGGCATTATATCCCGTTGTACTTCTTTGCGGGGTTCCGTAAACTGCCGTGCTAACCAGCGATTGTATTTCGATCATCAAAGGGCGCATGCCTTCAAGAGTAGAGGCAATGGCAGTTCCTGATAATTCTTCGTCTTTGTGCGAGATCAATATTTCTGAAGGATTACTGACTTCGCGCAAGCCGCTTCCCAGCATTTCGTAAATTCCCAATTCGGCAGTTGAGCCAAAACGGTTTTTGAGTGAACGTAAAATGCGGTACACGTGATTTCGGTCACCTTCAAACTGTAAAACGGTATCGACCATGTGTTCCAGTATTTTAGGTCCGGCGATATTCCCGTCTTTTGTAATATGGCCAATTAAAATAACCGGAATGTTGGTTTCTTTGGCAAACTTGATCAACTCGGCTGTAGTTTCCCTAATTTGAGAAATACTTCCGGCAGTTGATTCAATATAATCGGTATGTAAAGTCTGAATAGAGTCGATAATGACAATCTCCGGCTGAATGGCTTCAATTTGTTTAAAGATATTCTGCGTTTTTGTTTCTGTCAGAATGTAACAGTTGTCACTGTCCGGTGTGATTCTCTCAGCACGCATTTTTATCTGCTTCTGACTTTCTTCGCCGGAAACATATAGGGTTTTATAAGGCAATTTTAGTGAAATCTGAAGCAAAAGTGTACTTTTTCCAATTCCGGGTTCACCGCCCAAAAGCGTCAGGGATCCGGGAACAATTCCACCACCCAAAACACGGTTCAATTCGCCATCAGTAGTATTCATTCGAATTTCCTGAGTAGAATCAATTTCATTAATTTTTAAGGGACGGGGAGCTTTTCCGCCTGATGCAGCAGGTTCGCTTTTCCAGGCTACTTTTTCCTGCTTCTGAATGATTTCTTCGGCAATAGTATTCCATTCTTTGCAGGCATTGCATTGTCCCTGCCATTTGGCATATTGGGTTCCGCAATTTTGGCAAAAAAAGGAAGTTTTAACTTTAGACATTATTTAGTGGTTTTTTCAAGTGTTTTCATCTGGTCGATTTTCTCGTACATTAAATCTTTGTTTAAATCGCCAATTGGTTCCATTTGTGAGGCATTCTGGTATTTTTTTGAAGCTCTTTTAGGATCTCCCATTTTTTCGTACATCAATCCTAATTCGTATTCTCCTAACATGGCTTTCGGGTAATTTACATTTCCAATTTCGGCCATTTTTCCTAATTCATCATAAGCATTCTTTTTCAGTATAAGAGTTTCAATAATTTTGAAATCACTTATTCTTACCGGAATCTGAACGCCCATAACTTTAGACATTACATTGTATTTGTTCTCCAGATAATCTGCGTAACCCGTTTCAAGAACTGCAATTTTAGTATTGTACTCGGCAGAATTTATAGGTCGGTACACTTCAAATATTTGATATAAAGCGCTTGGAATGGCATGTAAGACCTGAGTGTAATGTGTTGTGCCTTTGAATAAATCGTATTTGTAATTTACTAACGGATTATTGGCAATTTTAATATTGCTGTCTAATTTTTCAATAGGTTCTTTGATCTTTTTATTGTCTCCGTCTGCTACGGATAAATAGTAAAATAAGGGTTCTGTTACTTTGGCAAATTTTTCAGGAATTCGGACTTCCATTTTATTAGCAAGTTCGGGGCTAAAAGAAATGTAAGCATTAAAAAGAGGCTTTTCCTTATACAAATAAAAATTGATAAAACTTGCTGTTACATCATGGCCTGCAATAATTCTAAAAGGCGATGTGCGGTATTTTTTTTCGATATAAGGAACGAGTTCGCCACCAATAAATTCAAAAAAGTCAGCTCCTTTTTCAAAAGGAAGTCCTGTGTTTTGATCAATTGTAGTATCGTCTTCGCGTTCTTCATTTTTATTTTGATGAACACCTATGATAATTACTTCCGGTAAATCTCCCCAATAGACACCGTAACTTAAAGCCCCGGAGAAAGGATCAAACAAATAATCTCCATCTAATAAATACAAAACCGGGTATTTTTTATCCGGATTAGCTTCATAAGATTCTGGCAGGCCAATAGTTATTCTTCGTTCTGTTCCGAGTTTTTCAGATTTAATGTTGTCAAATTTTTTCTGAGAAAAGACAGAAATTGAAATTAAGGTAATAAGTAGGTAAACTTTTTTCATGAGTTGGGCATTTCAGTGAATTAAAAAGTATTGAAATAGTGTAGCAATATAATACTTTATTTGCTTTTTTGTTTATGTAGGAATTTAAAAAAGCAATGAAATTATGCGATTAAACCTATTTTTGGTTTAGACAAAAAAAATCTGGCTTGTTCAAACAGAAATTTGACAAATCAGATTTTTTTTTTTAATATAAAGGAAAAAATTACGTTAACGAATTATCGTTTTCATTAGGGAAAATGATCCATGGTTTGAAGGTTTTTGCTTCTTCAAATTCCAGGGTGGCATAGGATATAATGATAATGATATCGTCTTTTTGTACTTTTCTTGCGGCAGGTCCGTTCAGGGTAATTTCGCCTGAATTTTTTTCTCCTTTAATAGCGTACGTTTCAAAGCGTTCGCCATTATTAATATTTACAATAGATACTTTTTCGCCTTCAATAATGTTTGAGGCTTCCAGTAAGGTTTCATCAATAGTAATACTGCCAATATAATTTAAATCAGCTCCAGTTACTTTTACACGATGAATTTTTGATTTTATAACTTGAATTTGCATGGTGCAAAGGTAAATTAATTTAATGAAATGGTGTCAATCAACCTAATAGAATTAACAAATACTGCTATAAATGCACGGTAGTTTTTGTCTTTACTTTTATAATCTATAGGTAATAATGTGGATTCGTCAGCAATTACAAAATATTCGAGATCAAACCTTTCATTGTCTTTGAAAGAATTTTCTACAAATTTTATGGTTTCTTCAGGGCTGCTGTTTTGAAATATTTCTTTGGCTTCTGTCAATACCTTGTAAATAATCGCGGCTTCTTTTCGTTCTTCCGGTGTTAAACGCTCATTTCTGGAACTCATTGCCAGCAGGTTGTCTTCTCTGAAAATAGGGCAACCTACAACATTTACAGGTAAATGGTTTTTTTCGACCATTTTTTTTACGATCTGCAATTGCTGGAAATCTTTTTCTCCAAAATAGGCATTGGTTGGGGTGACAATTTCAAACAAACGTTTTACAATAGTTCCCACTCCGTTAAAATGACCGGGTCTGAATTTTCCTTCCATCTGATTTTCCAATCCGTCAAAATCAAATGACTGCGAAACGGTGTGCCCTTCATAGATATCATCGACAGAAGGTGCGTAAAGAATTATTTTGTCACTTAAACCTCGCATTTTTTTTACATCTTCTTCTAATGTTCGGGGATATTTGTCAAGATCTTCCGGATTGTTGAATTGGGTAGGGTTGACGAAAATACTTACAACGGTATCGTCGTTTTCTTTAAGTGATCTTTGCATTAAAGCCAAATGCCCTTGGTGTAAAGCGCCCATTGTTGGTACAAATCCGATAGTTGAACTTGCAGTTTTGATAGTTTTTAAATAGGCTATCAAAGCTACTTTACCGTAGAAAATATGCATGGCGGTATTATTAAAATTTAGTGCAAACATAATATATTAGTTATAAACTGCATAAATTTTTGTAATTTTGCAACGTTTTTATTACCAAAAATTAAGTAAAATACTATTATGAAAGATAAGAGGATATTATATGTATCATCTGAAGTCGTGCCTTATTTGGCTGAAAATGAGGTTTCTTTAATGTCTTATGACGTTCCGAAAATGATTAACGATCAGGGAGGTCAGATAAGAATTTTCATGCCAAGATATGGGAATATTAACGAGAGAAGACACCAGTTACACGAAGTAATTAGACTTTCAGGAATGAATTTGGTAGTGAATGACTTAGATATGCCATTGATTATTAAAGTCGCTTCAATTCCAAAAGAAAGAATTCAGGTTTACTTTATCGATAATGATGAGTACTTTAAGCGTAAAGCAACTTTTGCTGACGAAGAGGGAGTTCTGTATCCTGATAATGATGAGAGAGCGATATTTTTTGCAAAAGGAGTTGTTGAAACGGTAAAAAAACTAAACTGGGTTCCGGATATTATTCATGTTCACGGCTGGTTGGCGGCAATGTTGCCCATTTACATGAAGCATTATTATAAAAACGAAGCCCTGTTTTCTGAAACTAAAATTGTAACCTCTGTTTACGGGCAATCTTTTGATGAAAACCTCGATTTAGAAATGATAAATAAGGTTAAATTTGACGGGGTTCCGCATGAAGCAATCTCTGATTTAGAAACACCTAATTACGAAAACGTCTTAAAAGCTAGTATATTACACTCTGATGCTGTGATTATCGCGTCTGAAAATGTATCCCCAAGTTTAACAAAATTTATAGAATCTTCAGGAAAACCTTTTTTACCTTTCGCCACGAAAGATGCATTCGCTGAAGCGTATACAAATTTCTATAAAACGATGGGTCTTTAAATTTTAACTTTATTATTAAACATGTACAATACTTCTTTTATTAAGAAAATTCTATTGGTTGCAACAGTAGTTCTTTTATATTCTTGCGATAAAGATTTTAATGCGATTGGTGATGGTTTGATCGGAGACGATCATTTTGGTCTTGAGTCAGAAAAATATGATGTTTTAGCTTATAATCAGGAAGTAACCCCGGTTCAGTCAAATGGATTAACGCTTTATGGTTTAGGAATTTATGATAATCCGGTATTTGGATCGACTTCTTCAAATTATGTTACGCAGGTTAATTTAAGTGCTTACGCACCTGTTATTGGTGATGCTCCTGTAATAGAAAGTGTCGTGTTAAGTGTGCCTTATTTGAGTCATGCTACGGCAGCCGATCCTAAAGGAGGTAATGTGTATGCCCTGGATTCTATTTATGGGGATAAAAAAAACGGGAAACTTAAGCTGAGTGTATATGAGTCAGGTGTTCAAATGCGTGGTTCTTTTTTTAGCGGAGGAACGCAATTTCCTCAATTGTACTATACAGATCAGGATGCCGGTACAGATCCTGTAAATTTTGATTCCAGTAAAATTGGGGCAAGATTGAATGATGATGCAGATAAAACACAAAATGACGAGTTCTTTTTTAGTGCAGCGCAAAGAAAAGATTCAACAGTAGTGGATGCCGCTGCTGCTACAAAAACATATACCTATACTTATGTTGCGCCAGAAATGCGTTTGAATTTAAATAAAGAATATTTCCTTAAGAAGATTCTTCAGGCCGATGCTTCAAAGCTTTCTTCTGCGGATATTTTTCAGGAATACTTTAGAGGGTTGTATTTTAAAGTTGAAAAATCAGGGAGTAATCCAACAAATATGGCTTTAATAAATTTTGCGGGAGGTACTGCTAAGATTACAATAAAGTACAAAGCCAAAACCGCTATTACCACAGATCCTGATACTACAATGGAGGATAAAACCATAACCATTACTTTGGCAGGGGCATCAGCCGGTTTGCAACAGAGTACCAGAAGTGCTGATTATAATACTGCCATAACGAGTCCAAATAAAACGACAGGAGATGACAGGCTTTATCTCAAAGGAGGGCAGGGTTCACTTGCGGTAATTGAACTTTTTGGTAAAACAGATTTAATAGGATATGATGCTAATGGTGTTTTAGAAAATAAAGCAAACGGGGTTCCGGATCAATTAGATGAAATCAGAAATAATGTTAAAACGAAACACTGGCTGGCTAATGAAGCTAATTTTGTTTTCTCTATTGATGCAGCAAAAATGGCTTATAATCCTAGTGCTAACCCGGATAATTTAGCCTGGGAACCAAAACGTGTTTATTTATATGACTTAGATAATAATATACCAATTGCAGATTATTTGTCAGATGGTACTACAAGTGTAACAGCTGATGCTAAAATGACTAAGGTGATTTATAGTGGTATCGTTACTGTAGATGCTACTACAAAAAGAGGTACAAGCTACAAAATTAGATTAACGAGTCATATTCGTAATATCATAAAAGACGCTACTGTAAAAAATGTAAGGTTAGGTTTGGTAGTTACCGGAGATATAAATACAATAACTTCAAGTAAATTAAAACTTAAAAATGACGTTATTACAGATGCACCAAGAGCTTCAGTAATGAGTCCGTTAGGGACAATATTATATGGGGGGACTTCAAGTTCAAGCATTCCTGCCGGGAAAAAATTGCAACTTGAAATTTACTACACGAAACCAAATTAATAAATAATATATGTGTGGAATTGTTGGATATATCGGTCACCGAGAGGCTTATCCTATTGTTATAAAAGGACTAAAGCGGTTGGAGTACAGAGGGTATGATAGTGCCGGAGTCATGTTATATGACGATGCATCTGGTGTAAAAGTTTGTAAAACAAAAGGTAAGGTTTCAGATCTTGAAGCGAAGGCTAAAGAAGATCTGGATACCGCAGGAACTATAGGAATTGGACATACGCGTTGGGCGACCCACGGAGTTCCAAATGATGTAAACTCGCATCCGCATCTTTCTAATTCCGGAGAATTGGTTATTATTCACAATGGGATCATTGAGAACTATGCGCCACTTAAAGAAGAATTAATCAAAAGAGGATATACTTTTAAGTCTGATACAGATACTGAGGTTTTGGTAAACCTTATTGAAGAAGTTCAGAAGAAAGAAGGACTTAAGTTGGGTAAGGCAGTTCAGATTGCTTTAAACCAGGTAGTAGGGGCTTATGCCATTGCTGTTTTTGATAAAAAAAATCCTAACGAAATTGTGGCTGCCAGATTAGGTAGTCCATTGGCGATTGGAGTTGGTGAAGGAGAGTATTTTATTGCTTCTGATGCTTCGCCTTTTATTGAATATACTTCAAATGCAATCTACCTTGAAGATGGTGAAATGGCAAATATTAGACTGCACAAACCTCTTAAAGTCAGAAAAATTAAAGACGACTCTTTAGTAGATCCTTACATTCAGGAACTTCAAATGAATTTGGAGCAAATCGAAAAAGGAGGTTACGATCATTTCATGCTAAAAGAAATTTATGAGCAGCCAAGTGTTATAAAAGATACCTACAGAGGAAGGCTTCATGCAAATGAAGGTATCGTTCAGATGGCAGGTGTTGAAGATAATCTGGAGAAATTCTTAAACGCTCAAAGAATCTTAATCGTAGCTTGTGGTACTTCATGGCACGCAGGTTTGGTAGCCGAATATATTTTTGAAGAGTTTACCCGTATTCCGGTAGAAGTAGAGTATGCTTCTGAGTTTAGATACAGAAACCCAATTATCAATAAAAACGATGTAGTGATCGCGATTTCCCAATCTGGAGAAACGGCTGATACTATGGCGGCTATTAAACTGGCAAAAGAAAATGGTGCTTTTGTTTTTGGGGTTTGTAATGTGGTAGGTTCTTCTATTTCAAGAGAAAGCCATGCAGGTGCTTACACGCACGCAGGTCCGGAAATTGGAGTAGCTTCGACTAAAGCATTTACAACACAAATTACTGTTTTAACCATGATCGCTTTGCGATTAGGAAAAGCAAAAGGTACTTTGTCAAATCCTGATTTTCACGCTTATTTGCAGGAATTAGAATTGATTCCGGAAAAAGTGGCCGAAGCATTAGAAACCAACGACAGGGCAAAAGAAATTGCTGCAGCTTTTAAAGATGCACCAAACTGTTTGTACTTAGGTCGTGGGTATAATTTCCCGGTAGCACTTGAAGGGGCTTTAAAACTTAAAGAGATCTCGTATATTCATGCTGAAGGATATCCTGCAGCTGAAATGAAACACGGCCCGATCGCTTTAATTGACGAGCACATGCCGGTAATTGTAATTGCACCTAAACAAGGGCATTATGATAAAATTGTAAGTAATATTCAGGAAATAAAATCCAGAAGCGGAAAAATCATTGCTGTAGTGACCAAAGGTGACACTCAGGTTCGTGAATTAGCTGATTATGTAATCGAAATTCCTGAAACGTCAGATGCTTTATCTCCGTTAATTACGACTATACCTCTGCAATTGCTTTCGTATTATATTGCAGTAATGAGAGGTTGTAATGTAGATCAGCCGCGTAACCTGGCAAAATCAGTTACTGTAGAATAAATACTATATTAGATTATATGTTAAAAAAGCGAGATTTAGGTCTCGCTTTTTTTTATTGCCATATTTTTTTTCTTACCCCTGTATTTTTATTAAATCCTCAACTTTTTTGGATAAAATTATATGTATGCATAGTAAATGAAGCGCGCTGAGATTAATGTTTGATATTAATTTAATAAAACTCATTGCTAAATAGTTAAAATAGATGCTAAAATGGTATTGAATATTAATTTTTTTTAACATTTTTTTATTAATATTAAAATTATTTGTATTTTGGCTAGATAAACTAACCAAAAACAAACCTAAATGAGAGTATATTTACTAATTATGTTGTTTTTCAGCGGAATTTCCTTTGCGCAGAATACAATTACTGGTTCTGTTACTGATGGTAACAAACAATCTATTCCTGGTGCCAATGTAACCATAGTAGGGAACTCAGGAGGAGTTTCTACTGATTTTGACGGTACATTCAAACTGACTACTTCTTCAAAGCCGCCTTTTACGATTAAGGTTTCGGCAGTAGGGTTTGAAACGAAGACATTTACTATTACATCTTCAAATCAAAAAGTGGATGTCGTATTAAAAGATGAAGAAACAAAACTGGATGAAATTGTGGTTTCGGCTTCAAGAACTCCTGAAAGGGTAATTGAGTCGCCTGTTACTATTGAAAGAATGGGAATTCAGGAAATCAGGAATACTACAGCGCCTACTTTTTATGATGGTCTGGAAAACTTAAAAGAGGTAAATTTTAATACCAGTAGTATCTCTTTTAAATCCATTAATACACGTGGTTTTGCTTCTGTAGCCAATACACGTTTTATGCAATTGGTTGATGGGATGGATAACTCTTCTCCGGCATTGAATTTTGTGTTAGGCAACTTAATTGGTATTTCAGATATCGATGTGGCCAATGTTGAGCTTTTGCCGGGTGCTTCTTCTGCACTTTACGGTGCAAATGCTTTTAACGGAATTATGTTTATGAACAGTAAAAGCCCTTTTACTAACGAAGGAATAAGTGTTTATTATAAATATGGACAAACAAGCCAAAAAGCGGCAGGAACTAATGATTATAATGATTTTGGAATTAGAGCAGCAAAAGCTTTTACGAAACATTTTGCTTTAAAAGCCAATTTCACTTATATGGAAGCTACAGAATGGATTGCAGCAGATACAAGAAGTATGACGGGTGGTTCTGTAGGGCATGCCAATAATCAAAATTATGACGGATTAAATATTTATGGTGACGAGGTAACTACTTTTATTCCAAATGTGGGGCAGGTAAGCAGAACCGGATATCGTGAACAGGACTTGACAGACAATAAAGTTAAAAACGTAAAAGCAGATTTTTCTGCTCATATTAAGCCAACGGATGATACGGAAATTATCATGCAGTATAAAATTGGTTTAGGAAGTACCATTTATCAGGGAGCCAATAGATATGCCCTGAAAGATTTCATGATGCAACAAGGTAAAATTGAGGTAAAAGGAAAAAACTTTTTTGCGAGAGTATATGCTACAGATGAAGATGCCGGAAATTCGTATGATATGAGATTTGCCGCCTGGAATGTAAACAGAGCAGCAAAATCAGATCAGGAATGGTTTACTAATTATGCCACGGCATATCAGTTATCAGGTGCTGTAATGGGAACCAATGCAAATGAATCGGCCAATATTGCAAGAAACTTTGCTGATTATAATGTTCTTCCTGCACAAATTTCTTTTATTCCTAAACCTACAGGCCAGGCCAGATTTGAGCCGGGTTCAGTTCAGTTTAGTAATGCGCTTGCAACGGTTATTTCAAATCCTGATCTGACTCAGGGGGCTAAATTTATCGATCATTCAAAATTATACCACTCTGATGTGAATTATAATTTTAGAGATATGATTAAATGGGCAGAAATTCAGGTGGGTGGTTCATGGAGAGAATATGTAATGGATTCTGAGGGAACAATTTTTACAGATTACGACGGGCCAATTAGCTACAGAGAATATGGGGCTTATGGGCAATTGACTAAAAAATTCCTTGATGACAGATTAAAATTTACAGGATCCCTGCGTTACGATAAAAGTCAAAACTTCGATGGTAATTTATCGCCAAGGGTTTCATTTGTGTATTCTGCCGGAGCATCTAAAAGACATAACTTCAGATTGTCTTATCAGACAGGATTCCGTAATCCTACTACACAAGATCAGTACATTGGTCTGGATTTAGGGCCATTTGCGTTAATAGGCTCAGCTCCTGAAAATTTAGATCGTTTCCAGGAAACTGTAAATGTAAGTGCGGCAGGACAAGCGATTGCGGGTCAGCCTGCGACTATTGGAATGTCTGGTCAAAATGCTTATCGTAATGCATACACAGTCGCGTCTGTTCAGGCGTTTGCTGCTTCTGCAAATCCTGCTGATCTTAAAGTGGCTAATATCGGATTGGTAAAACCGGAACAGGTTCAGGCTTTTGAAGCGGGATACCGTTCAGTGATTCAAAATGATTTGTCAGTCGATTTAAATGTTTATTACAACATTTACAATGACTTCATGAATACTGCGAGGGTAATATCTCCGTATTACGGAACAGCAGGAACAGATTCTTCCAATCCTGCAGTACAACAATCGTATCAGGCATTGGCATTTGGTGACAGAAGAGTGTATCAGGTGTATACCAATACAACTGCACAGGTTTCTTCATTAGGTTTTGGAGTTGGTTTGTCTAAAAAAGTATACAAAGATTTTGAAGTAGGAGTAAATTATAACTACGCACAATTTGATTTTAACCAGGCAGATGATCCAAGTTTTATTGCAGGTTTCAATACGCCGAAACATAGAATCAAAGCGTCTCTTGGAAATGCTAAAGTGATTAAAAATTTAGGTTTTAATGTTAATGTGAGATGGAATACGGAATACTTATGGCAATCTTCTTTTGGAGATGGAATGGTTCCGGAAAACACTGTTCTGGATGCTCAGATCAATTATGCTTTTACCAAACTGAAATCAGTTCTTAAAGTTGGGGCAACAAACCTTTTTGGATCTGATTATATTCAGGTAATTGGAGCCGGGGCAATTGGTCAGCAATGGTTTGTTTCCTGGACAATTAATCCGTAATTATAAAGTAGTGAGATGAAGTGGATTTCTTTCTTTTGAATTTTTAAATAAATATAGAGAAGAAAGATGTAATAATTTTAAACTTAACAAGATGATAAAAAATATGAAATGGCTCTTATTGGTTTCTTTAACCTTTATGGCATGTAATAATGATGATAGCAGCGATACGCCGGCAGAAGTACCTGTTGTTCCCGGATCGGCAGTTTTTACAAAATTTATAGCGCTTGGAGATTCTTTCGCTGCGGGATATAGTGATAATGCTCTTTTTAAAAAGGGTCAGGAAGGATCTTATACCAATATCATGGCGCAACAATTTGCTGCTGCCGGAGGAGGGGCTTTTGCGACTCCGTTTATGAATGATAATCTGGGAGGGTTGTTGTTAGGGGGAAATGTTGTTGCGGGAACGCGTTTGTACTTTAACGGTCAGGCTCCGGTAAATGTTGCCGGAAAACCAACAACCGAAGTTACGGCTCATCTTACGGGGACATTTGGTAATTTAGGAGTTCCGGGGGCCAAAAGTTTTCACTTAGTGGCGCCGGGTTACGGGAATGTTGCAGGAGTAGCAACAGGAGCCTCGAATCCTTATTTTGCAAGATTTGCCAGTACCCCTTCTACTACGGTTTTGGCTGATGCTTTAGCACAATCTCCAACTTTTTTCTCTTTGTTTATTGGAGGAAACGATGTTTTGGCTTATGCTACTTCCGGAGGAATTGGAAAAGATCAAACCGGGAACCCGAATCCGGCAACATATTCCGGCAATGACATTACGGATCCAACTGTTTTTAAGACTATTTATTCTAATCTGGTAACGGCCTTAACGGCAAACGGTGCAAAAGGAGTGGTGGCCAATTTGCCGTATATTACAACTTTGCCTTATTTTACAACAGTTCCTTATAATCCTGCCCCGCTTACTGCTGCTTTGGCTGCCCAATTGAATGCAGGCTATGCGGTTTACAATGGGGGTTTAAAACAAATGGTAACGAATAAATTATTAACGCAGGAAGAGGCCACAAGAAGAACGATCAATTTTGTGGCAGGAAATAATGCGGTGGTTGTCGTAGATAGTTATCTGACTAATCTTGCGGCTTACGGACTTCCTTCTTACAGACAGGCAACCAAAGAAGATTTGGTAGTTTTATCAGCAAGAACGTTTATAGGGACTACAGTTGGCGGAGATGCTACAAAAGTAAACGGGCTTTCAGTGCCATTGGCTGATAGCTGGGTATTAACCAAAGATGAAATTGCTGAAGTTAAAAAAGCAACAGATGCTTATAATGTAACAATCCAGTCTATCGCAACAGAAAAAGGTTTGGCCTTTGTAGATACAAAAGCTGTAATGACACAGTTGTCAAGCGGAGGTTACAGATTTGGGAATTTTACAATGTCGGCGACGTATGTTACCGGAGGTGCTTTTTCTTTAGACGGAGTTCACCCGAGTGCAAGAGGATATGGCCTGATTGCTAATATTTTTATAGATGCCATAAATGCAAAATACGGTTCAACATTGCGTCATGTTGATTTGGCTTTATATCCAATTCAATATCCGGCAACGTTATAGTAAGCCATTTTATTTTTATAAAAGCCACGCATTTGTAAAATGTAGTGGCTTTTTTTATTTTTGTTAAAAAATGCCATTTTCCGTATTTGGGGCCTGACTTTTAGGAATCAAACAAAATAATAGTATTTTTTATAAAAAAAAATTGATTTTATATTTTAAAAAATTATCTTTGCGCTCTGAAAAAAGAGGTATTTTCGATAAACCTAAATAGCTATTTAATAAATACATAAGTAATGTCAAAAGTAATAGGAAAAGTTGCTCAAATCATTGGACCAGTAGTAGACGTAGTTTTCAACGGTAAAGATGTTGAACTTCCAAAAATTTATGATTCACTAGAAGTGACTAAAAAAGACGGAACTTTATTAGTTCTGGAAGTACAATCTCACATTGGTGAAAACACTGTTCGTACCATTTCTATGGACTCAACAGATGGATTGAGTAGAGGATATGAAGTAGTTGGAACTGGTAATCCAATCCAAATGCCAATAGGTCCAGACGTATATGGAAGATTATTCAATGTAATTGGAGATGCAATTGATGGTTTAGGAAACTTGCCAAAAACAGGAGAAAACGGTTTGTCTATTCACAGACAGGCACCAAAATTTGAAGATTTATCAACTTCATCAGAAGTTTTATTCACAGGTATTAAAGTAATCGATTTGATTGAGCCTTATGCAAAAGGAGGTAAAATTGGATTGTTTGGAGGTGCTGGTGTTGGTAAAACAGTATTGATTCAGGAGTTGATCAACAATATCGCAAAAGGTCACGGTGGACTTTCTGTATTCGCAGGAGTAGGAGAAAGAACACGTGAAGGAAATGACTTGCTTCGTGAGATGCTAGAGTCAGGAATTATTAAATACGGTGATGATTTCATGCACTCTATGGAAAATGGAGGATGGGATTTATCTAAAGTAGATATGCCGGGAATGAGAGAGTCAAAAGCTACTTTCGTTTTTGGACAAATGAATGAGCCTCCTGGAGCTCGTGCCCGTGTAGCACTTTCAGGATTGTCTATCGCTGAGTATTTCCGTGATGGAGCAGGAACTGATCAGGGTAAAGACGTATTGTTTTTCGTTGATAACATCTTCCGTTTTACACAAGCAGGTTCTGAAGTATCAGCACTTTTAGGGCGTATGCCTTCTGCAGTAGGATACCAACCAACTTTGGCAACAGAGATGGGAGCTATGCAAGAGCGTATTACATCTACAAACAAAGGATCTATTACATCTGTACAAGCGGTTTACGTTCCTGCGGATGACTTAACTGACCCGGCACCGGCAACAACATTTGCCCACTTAGATGCAACAACAGTATTGTCTCGTAAAATTGCTGAGTTAGGTATTTATCCAGCGGTTGACCCGTTAGATTCTACTTCAAGAATTTTAACTCCTCAAATTTTAGGAAATGAGCACTATGACTGTGCACAAAGAGTAAAAGAAATTCTTCAAAAATACAAACAATTGCAGGATATTATTGCAATCTTAGGTATGGAAGAATTATCAGAAGAAGATAAATTATCAGTATCAAGAGCACGTCGTGTTCAACGTTTCTTATCTCAACCCTTCCACGTAGCGGAGCAATTTACAGGTATTCCTGGAGTTTTGGTTGACATTAAAGATACTATCAAAGGATTTAACATGATCATCGACGGTGAATTAGATCATCTTCCGGAGGCAGCTTTCAACTTGAAAGGTTCTATCCAGGATGCTATCGAAGCTGGAGAAAAAATGTTGGCTGAAGCTTAATATAATTATGAATTGTGAGTTATAAGTTTTGAGTCTGTACTCACTTAACTTATAACTCATAACTTATAACTCATAACAAAAAAAAGATGATTTTAGAAATAGTATCACCAGAAGCAAAATTATTTTCAGGAGAAGTGACATCTGTTACATTGCCTGGAGTTGACGGAAGCTTTCAAATATTGAATCACCATGCTCCTATTGTTTCTATTCTTGAAAAAGGAACTATTAAAATTGTAGCGTCAAGTTTCAATTTTTCTAAAGATGTAGCGAGTAAATTCACGAAAGTAAATGACCAGACTTATACCTTAGAGATCACGTCAGGTACTATCGAAATGAAAGACAATAAAATTATTGTATTAGTGGACTAAAACAATTTTAAAATAAACAAAAAAGCCAAACAGAAATGTTTGGCTTTTTTTATTGCCATAAATGGTATATTTTTGAACTATTCTAATCTCTTTATAAAATATAGATTGTTTTATAAAAGCTCAGTAAGCTTTTATTATTATGCTTCATCAATCTGATGAAGCATAAATAACTATGTCAAATTTTATAAAGAATATATGATGAGAAATATAAATAAAGTTGCCGTTTTAGGCGGTGGCGGAAGAACTGGAAATTATCTTGTAAGCCAGTTATTGGAAAAAGGATTTAGCGTAAAACTTTTGCTTAGAAATCCGGAAAAGTTTACCATTCAAAATCCGGGAATTGAAATAATTAAGGGTGACGCCCTCGATTTAAAAACCATACAATTATTGCTTAAAGATTGTGAGGCTGTTATTAGTACAATTGGACAGCGACAGGATGAACCTCTCGTGGCCAGTGCGGCAAGCAGGAATATTTTGAAGGTAATGAAGGATTCCGGAATGGAGCGTTATGTATTATTAGCAGGATTAAACATCGATACTCCATTGGATAAAAAAAGTGCTAAAACAGCAGCTGCAACGGAATGGATGAAAACCAATTTTCCGATCATTCAGCAAGACCGGCAAAAGGCTTATGATTTTTTAGTGGAAAGCAATATAAATTGGACCCAGGTTCGTGTTCCTTTTATTGAATTTAATGATACAAGCTCTGAGATTTCAGTCCGTTTAGAAGATTGCCCGGGAGATAAAATCAGTGCAATTGATATCGCAAAATTCATGACTCAGGAAATGGCAGCATCCAAGTTTAGCAGACAATCACCGTTTATAAGTGCACTTTAAATAGTAAGTTAAAAACAGCGGGCATGTCAAACCCGCTGTTTTATTTAATATCAACTTCAATTTCATAACTTTGCTTTTATGAAATTACCGGATAATCTAATTCAGAAGCTCGAAAATCGCAAGCAGAATAATTCACTTAGAAAACTGCCTGTATTTAACAATTTAGTCGATTTCTCTTCGAATGACTATATCGGGTTTTCGAAATCAGAATCGATATTTAAGCTGACCCACGCTTATTTACTGGAAAATGGAATTTTTGAAAACGGCGCGACAGGTTCACGCTTAATTTCCGGCAATCATTCCTTGTATCAAATCACAGAAGCATTTATTGCGGAGTTTCATGACGCTGAATCGGCTTTAATCTTTAATTCGGGTTATGATGCCAATGTTGGTTTTTTTAGTGCTGTACCGCAGCGAAATGATGTTATTTTGTATGATGAGTTAAGTCATGCATCTATTCGTGACGGAATTACCTTGTCGAACGCTAAATCATATAAATTTAATCATAATGATTTTGAGGATTTAGAACGGCTCATTCAAAAATTTCGGGATACTAATATTTACATTGTTACTGAAACTGTTTTTTCTATGGATGGAGATAGTCCGAATTTAGAAGAATTAACAGAACTTTCTGAAAAATATAATTGTTACCTGATTGTTGATGAAGCCCATACTTTAGGTGTTTTTGGTGATAAAGGTGAAGGCTTAATGCAATCGCTGCAATTGCATAATAGGATCTTCGCCCGGATTATGACATTCGGAAAAGGTTTGGGATGTCACGGTTCAGTAATTTTAGGAAGCACTGAACTTAAAGAATATTTAGTAAACTTTGCCAGAAGTTTTATTTATACAACCGGATTATCGCCACATGCTGTTGCTACAATTTTAGTCGCCTACCAGCAATTAGAATTTGAAAAACAAACAATCGAAAGGTTACGTCACAATATTGTAATATTCAATCAACAAAAGAACCTGTTGGGTTTAAAGCCAATGTTTGTTCGAAGCAAATCCGCAATACAATCTGCAATAGTACCCGGAAATGAAAATGTAAAACGATTGGCCCAACAACTACAGGATAAAGGTTTTGATGTAAAACCAATTCTTTCCCCAACCGTTCCCCAAGGACAGGAGCGTTTACGTTTTTGTATTCATAGTTTTAATTCTGAAGAAGAAATCTGCCAGATTTTAGAGTTGTTGAGAGACTTTGTGTTTTAATATTATTCCGCCGGCATTCGCGAAAGTTTGACAAAGAGATACAAAGTTCATTTTGAAAATCTTTGTTTTTTTTCTTTATGAATCTCTCTGATATTTAGTCCGTATTTCATAAAAATATCTTTTAAAACATACACGTTTCCTCATTTCTTAAAAAAAAGGATTTTTTTTTGTAACGTTTTAAATGTTTGATTACTTACGAGTCGTAATCAAAAAAATAAAACCATTATGAAATCAAAATCAAATTCGTCAAAAGAAAATGTTTTCAATGTTATCCTTTTTGCTTCAATAGGATTCTTTTTAGGATTAGTAAGTTACTTTTTACTAAAAATCTTCAGCATCATTTTAACGGTCTCCATAGTTGTGGCAGTCGCAGCCTGGTCGAAGAAAAATAAAAACAATACATATTAAAAAGGAGTTTTAATCATCAACAAATCACAAAATAAAAATCAATCAACAACATGAAAAATTTATTACAATCAGCAGTAACCGCAATCGCAATTATTTGTAGTGCATCAACCGGGGCACAGACAAAAGCACCAAAATTAGAGAACTCTCTTTTATGGGAAATATCAGGAAACGGACTATCAAAACCATCTTATGTTTACGGAACGATTCATGGTATTTGTCCAAGTGATTATTTTATGGCAGAAAAAACAAAAATAGCATTTCAAAAATCAGATAAGCTAATTCTGGAAATTAATTTATCTGACCCAAATGAAATGGCAGAAGCACAAAAAAGGAATATTTCTTCAGAACCATTAAGCAAGAAGCTGGCGCCGGCACAATTGTCAAAGTTAGATTCGATTTTACAAAAAAATACCGGTTTTAAAGTAAAGCAATTGGATGGTTTTACTTTAGCAGCTGTTATGGGTTTTATTTCTGTAAAGACATTTGATTGTGAAACTTTGAAATCTTATGAATCAGATTTTATAGATTTGGCCAAAAAAGAAAATAAAACGATTGCAGGTTTTGAAACTGTACAAAAACAAACCGATATGTTAGCAAATGCCTATACGGATGCTGAACTGATGGAAACGGTTGGCGATTTTAGTAAAGCCGAGACCAGAGAAATGGTAGAAGATTATAAGGCAGAGAACTTGATGAATCTTAATGCTGCCAATGAAAAGGCAATGAATGCCAATGTTATAAAATTGATACTTGACGACAGGAATAAAGACTGGGCAAAGAGAATGCCTGAGATGATGAAAAAAGAAAGTTTGTTTGTGGCAGTTGGGGTAGGGCATTTGCCAGGTAAGGACGGAGTAATTAATTTATTGAGAAAAGCAGGATATAAAGTAAAACCGGTAACGAAATAAAATCGTTTTGAAAGAGAAAGAACAAGAATTTTTAAACAGGATCGAAAGCCATAAAGGAATACTGTACAAAGTTTCTAAAATGTACATGGATAATCAGGATGATCAACAGGATTTGTTTCAGGAGATTGTTTGTCAGCTTTGGAAATCGTATGATTCTTTTAGAAACGAAAGTCAGTTTTCGACCTGGATGTATCGTGTTGCCGTAAATACAGCTATCGTTTTCTTAAAGAAAGAAAAACGAAAGGTAGATAAATACGAAATCGCTTCAGAAAATATTAAGGAAGATGAAGGCGATTCGCATATAAAGGAAAGTCAGATCGATCATTTTTATAAAGCAGTTCAAAAACTCGAAAAAATTGATAAAGCGATTATTTTCTATCAGTTAGAAGGGTTTTCTCATAAAGAAATTGGAGAAAATCTTGGAATATCTGAAGGAAATGCCAGAGTAAAACTAAACAGGGCAAAAGAGAAATTAAAAGAAATAATTAAAAATCAAGGATATGGATTTTAACGATATACAAAATGCATGGAATAACGAAAAAACAGAGAATGTTGTTCTTCCGGATAATTTAGAAAAAATACAATCTGCAAATACACCTCTGGATAAGATTAGAAAAAACCTTAAATGTGAGTTTATTATACAGACAGTTTGCATTATTATATTTGGTTTTATACCTTTTATTTATGATTTCGAACCAAAAATAGCAAAGACCTATTATTTGTTCTTCAGCATATTTGTTGCGGTTTGCATTTATTATTTTGTAAAGTTGTATTTGTTTTATAAAAGAATCAGCAACATCACTTTAAAAACAAAAGACAGTTTGTATGAAACGTATTTTGATGTGAGACTGAATATGGAGCTCTACAAGACTTTTGGATTTGCTGTGACGCCCTTTGTAATTTTATTTCTAATTGGCTTTTTTTATACAAAGTTTACAAAAAACGATACTGTTCAAATCATTGATATTAGCGATTCTCAGCTGATTAGTTTTTTCCTGATAATTATTTTTTCAATTTTATTTATGGGAATATTTTTAGAATGGTGGGTACAATATTTTTATGGAAAATATGCCAAAGAAATTAGAAAAGTGATAGATGAACTAAAAGAAGAGTAACTTAAAACAATAAACCCATCGTAATGATGGGTTTTGTTTTTATTGGTATTTTTACAAGAATAAATTATAGCACAGCGATTCACAAAGAAAAATACAAAACAGCCAAAGTTAAAATAGATAATTTTGTGAGTCTCTGTTTTTTCTTTCTGAATCCCGATGAAACAAAAAAGGTATGAAAATATTTATAACAGGAATTTCGACTGATGTTGGTAAAACCATTAGTGCTGCAATCGTTGTTGAGGCTTTAGAAGCAGATTATTGGAAACCCATTCAGGCTGGGGATTTAGATAATTCGGATAGTCACAAAGTAAAATCGCAGGTTTCAAATTCCAAATCTCAATTTCATTTAAATGCTTATAAGTTAAACACGCCGGCAAGTCCGCATCTGGCTGCTGAAATTGACGGGATCAAAATTGACTTAAAGCAAATCGCAGAACCCGAAACTAAAAATCATCTGGTTATTGAAGGGGCCGGAGGAATTTTTGTTCCGTTGAATGATAAAGATTTAATTATAGATTTAATTCGGCCAGATTATAAAATAATTGTGGTTTCAAGGCATTATCTGGGAAGCATTAATCATACCTTATTGACGATAGAGGCTATCAGGAACCGCGGTTTTGAAGTCGCCGGGATTATCTTTAGCGGAAGCGAAAACAAATCGACAGAAAATTTAATTTTAAATAAAACCGGGATAAAATGCATTGGAAGAATCGATGAAGAACCCTATTTCGATCAAAATGTAATTCGTGAATACGCCGATTTGTTTAGAGACAATTTACTTGATTTATAGAAAAAAGATTCATAGAATAAAGAAAACAGACTTTCCTATCTTTGTCAAAAATTATGGGGTTTAGTCTTTTTTCTATACTCTAATATCTATATAAGATGACTTTAACAGAAAAAGACAGTCAGTACCTTTGGCATCCGTATACACAGCACAAGACTGCGCAAACACCAATTGCAATTTCAAGAGGTGACGGTGCCTTACTTTGGGATGAAAATGGTAAAGAATATATTGATGCGATTGCATCCTGGTGGGTAAACCCTTTTGGGCACAGCAATAAATTTATTGCCGATGCGATTTACAAACAATTGACCACTTTAGAGCATGTTTTGTTTGGAGGTTTTACACACGAACCCGCTATAAAAGTCGCAGAAAGACTGATTGAAATCCTGCCAAAAAATCAGCAGAAAATCTTTTTTTCTGATAATGGCTCAACAGCAGTTGAAGTGGCAATTAAAGTAGCTTTGCAGTATTTTTTCAATAAAAATGAAAAACGTACCACTATAATTGCTTTCGAAAATGCTTTTCATGGCGATACTTTTGCGGCAATGGCAGCAAGCGGAATTTCCTTTTATACCCAGGCTTTTCAGGGAATGTTTATAGATGTGGTTCGGATTCCGGTTCCGGTAAAAGGAAAAGAGCAGGAAAGTTTTGATGCGTTACAAAATGTAATTCAGAATTATAATTGTGCCGGTTTTATTTTTGAACCTTTGGTTCAGGGTGCTGCCGGAATGGTCATGTATGAACCTGAAGCATTAGCAAAACTGATTGGGATCTGCAATGAAAACAAAGTTTTGACCATTGCTGATGAAGTAATGACCGGTTTTGGTAAAACAGGAAAAACCTTTGCGATGGATTATGTTTCTCAGGAACCGGATATGATTTGTTTGTCGAAAGCCTTAACAGGAGGTACAATCCCAATGGCAATAACAACTTTTACTCAGGAAGTTTTTGATGCTTTTTATGATGATGATATCAATAAAGCTTTATTTCACGGACATACTTTTACAGCAAATCCGACAGGTTGCGCAGCAGCTTTGGCAAGCATGGATTTATTGCAAACAAATGAAATGCAGGATAATATCAAAAGAATCAATGCAAGTCATCTAGGTTTTCAAAAGAAAATTGAAACTCATTCAAAAGTAATTACGGCCAGAACACTAGGGGTTATTTTTGCGGTTGAAATCAAATCCGATTCAGAGGAAAGTTATTATGGTTCGATGCGAACAAAACTGTACAATTTCTTTATTGAAAAAGGAGTTATCTTAAGACCGGTTGGTAATATAGTGTATATCCTTCCTCCGTATATTATGACAGATAAACAGCTTCAAAAAGTTTATGCTATAATTGAAGAAGCTATAGATATGGTATAATAAAAAGAGATTAAGCTGATTTACACAGGTAAAAATAATTAATCTGTGGATATCGGTTTAATCCACATGATCGGGGTACCATCTTTCATAAAACTTCGCGAACTTCGCCATTAAAAAACACTAACATTGAATACTAAAATTGCTATAACAGCTTTTTCATCTATCTCACCTTTAGGAAATACTTCTGAAAGGGTCTGGGAGAAATATCTCGACCATCAGCATTGCTTTTCTAAACAGTTTTTAGATCAGCAAGAAACTTCTGTTGCCTCTCTTAATGCCGAATCGAAACAAATTGTGGCAGAAATACGCGAATCAGATATAAAATATAAGTTTTTAGATGATTCGGTTTTGTTTGCTATAGCAGCTTCCCGAAAAGCAGTTGAACAGGCAGGATGGAATTCAGGTGATGTCTTCGGAATTAATATGGGTTCGTCTCGTGGGGCTACAGATTTATTCGAGAAGCATTATAAGGAATATCTGGCTACCGGTAAAGCGCAAACTCTGGCTTCACCCACTACAACTTTAGGGAATATTTCTTCCTGGATTGCACACGATTTACAAAGTACCGGTCCTGAAATTTCACATTCAATCACGTGTTCAACCGCACTACACGCCTTGTTAAATGGTGTAGCATGGTTAAAATCAGGAATGGCTGATAAATTTTTGGTGGGAGGAAGCGAAGCACCTTTAACTGATTTTACGATTGCTCAAATGAGAGCACTCAAGATCTATTCCAGAATTAATCAGGACGAAGAACCCTGGCCAAATTTAGCTTTTGACTTTGATAAAACGCAGAACACCATGATTTTAGGTGAAGGGGCTGCGGTTTGTTGTTTAGAAGCTGGCGAATCTTCAAATGCTATTGCGTTTGTAACAGGCGTGGGTTATGCAACGGAGATTTTAGAACATAATATTTCAATCTCTGCAGAAGCGACCTGTTTTCAAAAATCGATGAAAATGGCTTTGAAAGGTGTAGATTTAGAAACCGTTGATGCTATTGTGATGCATGCTCCCGGAACAATAAAAGGGGACTTAACAGAGTTGCGCGCGATTGAAAAGGTTTTTGGGTCGAAATTACCCTTGTTAACCACGAATAAATGGAAAATCGGACATACTTTTGGCGCCTCCGGAATATTGAGCTTAGAATTGGCGCTTTTGATGTTTCAGCACGATACTTTTATCGGGATTCCTTTTGGTAAAAAGCAGCAGCAAACAAAACCCATTAAAAGGATTTTGATAAATGCGGTTGGCTTTGGAGGAAATGCAGTAAGTATTTTGATTGAGAAACCGTAATTTATTTATATCGCTTTTAAAATCCCATAAAAAAACCATTCTGTTTTGCAGAATGGTTTTTTTATGGGATTAAACTTTGTTTATTTATTATTGAAATATGATTTTTCTTGTTGTCGTAAAATCGTTTTCTAAAGTTATTTTCACTAATAGAACCTGATTAGCTGATGGCAGGTTTTGGATCTGTAATTCGGTACTGCCAACTT